>DLUI01000076.1 GCA_002742695.1 Sulfuricurvum kujiense
ATTCTGAAATCTAGATCAAGATCGGGTCAACACCCTGACCCATATTTTTAAAAGATAGAAAAAGGAACTATATGAGTGTATATGTTATCGGGCAAATCCGTATCACTGATCAGGAAAAGTGGAATGACTATAAAAGCCAAGTGCAGTCAACGCTTGTACCTTATGGTGGAAAGGTTCTAGTGAGGGGAACCTGTATCAATTCATTCGTGGGTACTACGGACTATCCTGATGTGGTAGCCATTGAATTTGATTCTGTCGAAAAAGCTAATGAATGGTATCACTCTTCCGCCTATCAGAGCCTAGTCCCGATCCGTGAAAAAGGGGCGGAAATCATTTTGCACGTGTATGGATGATCCTTATAAAAAGAACAGGAGAAAATGAATGTTGATTACCTACCAAATAACCCCCAATCTATCAACTGAAGATTTTATCGACATCCTCAACCGTTCCACATTGGGCGAACGCAGACCTGTTGATGATCTTGAATGTATCGAGAGTATGATCAAAAATGCCGACATCATTATTACGGCGGTTTTGGATGAAAAAATCGTGGGGGTGGCACGTGCCGTTACCGACTTCGGCTACTGCTGCTATCTGTCAGATTTAGCAGTCGATGCGAGCTTTCAACATCAGGGGATCGGAAAACAACTCATTCAAAAAGTACGCGAACAGTTAGGGGTTAAATGCAAACTGATTTTGCTCTCTGCACCTGCAGCGGTAGAGTATTATCCAAAAATCGGTTTTACGCAACACCCCTCGGCGTGGGTACTGGACAGTACGAAAGAGATTTTATAAAAAAGCAGCGACAATGAATTTCAAAAAACTGACAGAAGCCGAAACCAATTTTTTCATCTTTTACCCCAAAGGGTTCGAAGACGAAGCACTATTACCGATCATCAAACGGCACAATACGGCAAAAATAGGTGAAAGTGTAAGAGAACTCTTTGCACCTGAGAAATTTTTACGTACCGAAGAGATAGGTGAGAGTTTTGCAAAAATCGTCTCAAAATCCTCTTTGATTTCACTTTTCGAAAAACCAAAAGTACGTGATATGGTAAAAGCGATGAGTATGGAACAGCAAGATATGTTTGCCATCGGATTGTATGAATTTTTGCACGCCGATAAAGAGAAAGGATTTAGAATCCTCGTCGATATCCTCAGTATCTATAAGCTCGCAAAATGGTCTATCGTAACGTTGATCCCCTATTATTACGCACGGGATAAAGAGTTTTTTATCAAACCGACTACCACCAAAGATATTATCAAATTCTTCGAGATAAGCGGTTTGGAATATAAGCCCAAACCTACCTACGAATTTTATCTGCGCTATACACAGATTCTTCAAGAGATGAAATCACACGTCTCTCCACTGATCGGTGCTGATAATGCCGGATTTACAGGTTTTTTGATGATGGCGATGAAGTAATGATGAGGTGATATTGGAGCGGTCTATTACTCTTTCTCTTGTTTTTCCAACGCTAATAAAAACTCTTTTTTCTCTATTCCTCCGCTGTAGCCCCCGAGTCCGCCGCCGCTGGCGATAACGCGGTGGCAGGGGATGAGGATCGCGATGGGGTTGCGTCCGTTGGCATTGGCAACGGCGCGGACTGCTTTGGGGTTTCCGAATATTTCGGCTTCTTGTGCGTAAGAAATTGTTTCCCCGTAGGGGATCGTCTGTAGTGTTTCCCACACCTGTTTTTGAAACGGGGTTCCGTGAGGGTTTAGGGGGAGGGTGAAGACTTTTCGCTTCCCTGCGAAGTATTCGTGTAACTCTTTTTCCAATTGGAGAAGGAGCGGATATTTCGAGATTATAATCTGCGGGGTTTTATCGGTAAAATCGAGAGAAGCAATACCATTTTCATCGGCAGTTGCGATCATAGTTCCGATCGGGGTATCAATGGTATAGGTGTCGTAAATTGTTTCGGGTTGCATGGTATGATTATAACAAAATGAGTTAACAGCGAGGAGAATGACTATGAATCCTTCTAAAGTTATCCGAGAAAACGTCTCGAAACTCACCGACCTTCCCAATATTGGCAAAACGGTTGCCGCTGATCTTGTTCGCATCGGCATCACCTCTCCCGATCAGCTCAAAGGGGAAGACCCTTATGATCTGTATGTTCGCTTTTGCGAAGCGTTCGGCGAGAGACAAGACCCGTGTATGCTTGACGTGCTTATGTCGATCACCGACTTTATGAATGGCGGTGAGGCAAAAGTGTGGTGGAACTATACGCCTGAGCGCAAAAGACGCTACGGTGATAAAATTAGTATTGCAAAAAGTTTTATTTAAAAATTACAAAATATTATTCATTATTGTTTAAATTCTATTGTGAAATAATGACCTTAATTTCGTTAAAGGAGTTGGTCATGAATTTGCTTTCACCTATTACAATCGGAAACTATAATCTAAAGAATAGGATTTTTATGGCGCCGATGACACGGTGCCGAAGTGTAGATAATAATGTAGCGAATGAAATGATGGCTCGGTATTATGCTCAAAGAGCTTCTGCCGGCCTTATCATAACCGAAGCGACTCAGATTTCGACAAAGGGGATCGGCTATCCCTATACTCCCGGTATTCATACCCCCGAACAAGTCGAAGGGTGGAAAAAAGTGACTCAAGCTGTCCACGAGAAAGGGGGGGTGATTTTTTTGCAGCTATGGCATGTAGGGAGAATCTCCCATCCTCTCTATCATAACGGAGAATTTCCGGTTGCTCCATCCGCCATTAAACCCTCAGGCAGTATCTATACCTATGAGGGGATGAAAGAGTTTGTAACGCCGCACGCCCTTAGCATAGGCGAGATTCAAACCGTGATCGAGCAGTATGTCCATGGAGCCAAAAATGCGATGGAAGCAGGGTTCGATGGGGTTGAAATTCACGGAGCCAACGGGTATCTGATCGATCAGTTTTTGCGGGATGGAACGAATATCCGAGACGACGAATACGGAGGCTCCGTTGAAAACAGAGGACGGTTTTTGTTTGAGATTATTGAGGGTATTTGTGCCGCTATCGGTTCGGAGAAAACAGGGGTCAGACTCTCTCCAAGCGGTACGTTTAACGACATGAAAGACTCTGATCCTCAAAACCATTTTACCTATATCTGTGAGAAGCTCAACGACTTTAATTTGGCGTATCTCCATATCATCGATGCGTTGGAAGGGGATATTCGCCACGGGGCGAATGTCGTTGAACTAAGTGTTTTGAGAGAAGCATATAAGGGTGTTTTGATCGCCAACGGCGGTTATACTTTTGAAAAGGGAAATTTAGCACTTCAGAACGGGCTGCTCGATGCTGTAGCTTTTGCGGTTCTATTTTTGGCCAATCCTGATCTACCGGAACGGTTTAAAAGCAATGCCGAGCTAAACGCCCCTAATCCTGAGAGTTTTTATACTCAAGATGAAAGAGGGTATTTGGATTATCCTTCTTTGCAGTGTGATTAGAAATTTTTTCTAAAAACCAGATTCTTCAGACTTCGCTCTTCCTCGATTTCGGGGAAACTCTCCAAGTTTTTGAGCCTCTCAACGTACCGAAATTCAGGGGCATTTTCTTTAAAAAGGGTTTTGATGAATTCACAATCCAGCTCAGGGGCATTAAGTGCCGAGAGGACGATGCACTCCTCTGCCGCGAACTCATGAAGCCGCCTTATAATCTTCTCATAATCGCTTGTGGCGGCGAATGACCCTTTTTGAAAGCTGGGGGGATCGATGATGATCAGATCATAGGGGCCGCTTTTGCGGATACGGTTCCATGATTTGAGGATGTTGTAGGGCATAAACTCCACTTTTTTGGTATCGATGGCGTTGAGGCGATGATTCTCCCGTCCGATGGAGAGGACATTTTTGTTCATATCGACATTCACGACGGCTTTTGCCCCCGCTTGCATAGCCACAACGGAAAACGAGCAGGTGTACGAGAAGAGGTTAAGGACTTTTTTCCCTTTAGCTGACTCACGGATAAATTCTCTTCCGATCTTCATGTCGGGAAAGAAGCCGATATTTTGGGCACTCTGAAAATTGACATGATAGTTGAGGCCGTTTTCGATGGCAAAACACGCTTGCGGCAAGTCACCTGTGATAAGGGATGAGGGAGACGATGGGAGATAGCGGTGTTGAACTACGAGTGCTTCCCATTTGCCTTCAGCATCAAAAAAACTTTCTATCATCGAAATAATGGCATCTTCCTCTTCATCTGCTTCAAAAAGGACGGCAAAGAGCACTTTGTCCACACTGTCCACGGTAAGAAAACGATACCCGTTGTAGGTATTGCCACGTCCGTGAAACAAGCGAGTATATTCATCGCTAATATCGCGTGAACTTATCAGCAGTAGCTGATGCAGATCTTCTAGACTCATATTTTGAGATCGAGCAGGCTGCCACGTCTTTGCGTATCCGGTGCCAATGCTGATGGATTGAGCGTCAGATAGTTTTGAAGCGATTTTAGAGCTTTTTGTTCTTCTTGGGAATCGGGCGGATACAACTTTGTCAAATCTTGTGGGAGAGATTCTCCTGAGAGGATGTCTCCGTTACTGTCGTGATAAATACCTGCCGCACGCATAAATCCGATCGTCACGATCCCTTTGGCGGCTTGGTAATTTTCAGCATTTAAGAGGGTGTTATAAAGCTTCCGTTCTGAGGGGTTCAGCTCTTGGGAAATCATACTGAAATCGTCTTTGAGTTGGTCGATTTCTCCCGTTTGCGATATCTCTTTGTACGAGGGGGGAGGCGAATAGGAGGATGAGGCAAAAGGGTTGGAAAACGGATAGGAGCTGTTCGTTTGAACTTGCATTTGTACTCCTTAATAATTATAGTTATCAATTTCTTAGCAAAAAACAGTCCAATTTTTTTGTAGAGAGTGCTTATAGAGTAATCTGGGTGTAAATATTTCGAGATATACTGTCAAAAAACGGGGCAATGATGAAAATCTTACTTTTTTTACTCCTTACAATGGCGTTATCCGCAGAGGATCTTCGCAATAAAATCGATCATATTATTGTCATCTATCTCGAGAACCGTAGTTTCGATAATGTGTTTCGGGGGTTTGAAAAAGCTGATACATCGGATAAACCTCTATACCCCTATTCTCAACAAATTGATCGTAATAAAAATGTGTATACAACCCTGCCGATGGGAGAAAAATCGATACAAGCTGGCTTTTCATCAGCTTTGAATAATCAACCATTTTTACTCGATACTACTGTTTCACATACGGGGATGATCCCTGATCTTGTCCATCGGTTTTATCAAAACCGACTTCAGATTAATGGAGGCTCAAACGATCGTTTTGTCGATATCAGCGATGAAAAAGGGCTGAGTATGGGGTATCACGATATGCGGGATAGTGCAATGTGGCGCTATGCGAAAGAATTTACCCTCTGTGATCGTTTCTTTGCGGCGGCATTCGGAGGATCGTTTTTAAATCATCAGTGGCTGATCGCCGCACGAACTCCGTACGTCGGAACAGAGTCGAGTGTTTCTCGGTATGTGTTGGATGAGCGCGGGGAGATCATACGTGACGGTATCCTCACCCCTGATGGCTATGCGGTTAATACGATACAGCCATATTATCCGCCGTTCAAGGCTAAATATTCCGATCCCGCACTGCGTCTTAAACCGCTCGAATATGACACGATTGGGGATCGCTTGAGCGATAAGAACATATCTTGGAGCTGGTACAGCGGAGGGTTTGATGTGGCGCTCTTGGGGCGGGGCGATGCAATCCACTACCAATACCACCATAACCCGTTTTTGTATTTTTCACGATATGCACCTCATACCCAAGGGCGTCAGCATCTCAAAGACGAAAAAGCTTTTTTTAGTGAATTAGAGGAAGGAAAGTTACCGAATGTCGTCTTTTTTAAACCCTCCGCTGAGGATAATCAACATCCAGGATACGCAAGCATCAAAGCGGCGGATAAAAAACTATCCCAAATCGTCGAAGCGGTACGAAGTAATCCGAGTGTCTGGAAAAAATCGCTTATCATTGTCACGTATGATGAAAACGGCGGTTTATGGGATCATGTGGCGCCACCCGTAAGTGATCGATGGGGACCGGGTACGCGGATACCGGCTCTTATCATCTCACCCTATGCTAAAAAAGCGTACGTGGATCATACAGAATACGATACAACCTCGATATTGCGCTTTATCGAATGGAGATATACTTTGGAGTCGTTGGGCGAACGTCGAAGTAATAATTTGCTAAATAGCTTAGAATAGCTCCCACGGTTTATTCCAGACTTTGAGTTGGGTACAACATTCCGCACTCACAAACCGCTCTCCCACATCGGGGGGCGAGACAAAACAAAACTCCTCATCACCCAGACGAAACCGCAGTGCGTAGGCGTGTAAGTATCCCCGTTCCTCTTTTCGTGCTTCATCAGATGCCGCGTAGCGTTCATCTCCCGCGATGGGAGAGCCGAGGCTTTTGAGTGCGACGCGAATTTGGTGGGTTTTTCCCGTATGGGGCTTGATCAAAAAAAAGCGCTCATGGGTGCGCAGAGCGCAACTGATAAACTGGGTGATGGCGGGATTTTCCATCGTGGTGAGGAGTTTGTAATCCCCCCTCCTTGCACTGCTCATATCCCCCTTGACCCACCCCATTTTTTTCTTCGGCTTGCGCATCGAGAGGGCGAGGTAATATTTCTCAATCTCGCGATTTTCAAACATTTTTCCAAACTGTGCCGCCGTTTCGGAATTTTTGGCGAGGATGACGAGTCCTGAAGTCATCTTGTCGAGTCGGTGGACAGGGAAGAGGGGGATGCCAAGCTGTTGGGAGACTTGCACGACGAATCCCGCTGCCTCTTCGGAGTGAAAGTTGACACCTGCAGGTTTAGAGGCGATGATGAAGGCATCATTTTCAAAAATAAGGGCAATTTTTTCCATATGAGAGTTTATCCAATCTACCCTTTTGCTCAAGCAGATCAGGGGAATATTTTTTGCTTAAAAGGAGAAACACATCAAGCGGAGTATCTAACAATGCGGATATTTACCAATAGAACCATGATTTTGATCCATGCTAGGCGTGATACTATACAAGAGAAAGTGATTGTCGATTTTGTAAATCGTCATTTCAAATACAAGGTTCAGGGCGAATCAGGTATCTTCATCCATCACTGCACCGAAGAAGTCATCAACAAAAAAAGGTTCTTTCATTGGCTCTATTGGAGCTATCAACAGATGCACGGAAAAGACCCTCGCGATTTAAGAGCAGAAATCGAATCAAAACCGCAGCGCCCGATAAAGATCAATTGGATTGAAAAAGCCAATATCATTACGAATATTCCGATTTCAATCGAGGTTATCAACACTATTTATTTAAAATTTACCTTTAAACAAGAGAATACTGCAACGTATATGCATAACTTTTTACGCAGCTATTTTAGAACCCATATCATTAGCCTTGAGGAGAATAGAGATCACTATCTTGTTAAAGTTGATAATGAGGTTGTTAAGGAAAAACTTCTGGCACTTTTAAAGCGTACCCGCATCATGCAGTATTACGTCAGTTTTACCTACAATCAACAGCAAATCTCACAGCTTCTTGCCGCCAACAACCCCTTTATCCCTCAAAACGAGAGCGAAGAAGCAAAGATAGAGAAAGCCTACAAATTGCTTAAAGTCTCACGTGAAGAGGAACTTTCCGAGATCAAAAAAAGATGTAAAAAGCTTCTGTACAAATACCATCCCGATAGAGTTTATAACCAAGGTCAAGCGCTTATCGACAAATACACACTCACTTTTCAATCGATCCAGAGTGCATTTGAAACGATCCAAGCCGACAAAAGCACTCAGACAACACTGAGAGCTTCTTAA
>DLUI01000059.1:0-4247 GCA_002742695.1 Sulfuricurvum kujiense
CAATTGGTCAATCAGTTGGGTGACGATATCGCCGCGATGCTCCGTACGAGCCTCGCAAACGGAACGTCAATGGATGAGAGTGCGCAGCGCTTAAAAGAGAATGTGGAAGAGCTAGACCAATCTTCTCAAAAACAGGCACTTGAGATTCAAAAAACGTCGCAGGAAGTTGAAAATATGACCCAAAGTGTCGGAGATGTCCTTCAAAAAACGCAAGAGGTGATACGACAATCGGATGATATCAAAATGATTATTACCGTCATCGGAGATATCGCCGATCAAACGAATCTCCTCGCACTCAATGCAGCTATCGAAGCGGCACGGGCAGGGGAACATGGACGAGGATTCGCCGTGGTTGCCGATGAGGTTCGCAAACTCGCCGAGCGTACCCAAAAATCATTGTCGGAAATTAATGCCAATGTCGGTATTTTGGTTCAATCGATCAGCGATATCGGGGATGCGATTGAAGGGCAGTCTAGAGGGATCGTCGAGATCAATAACATTGTTTCGGGATTTGAGGTAGAGACGCAGCATAATGCGGAAATTGCACGAAATACCGACTCAATCGCTAATGAAGTTTTCATGATGGCGGATCGTGTCTTGAGTGAAGTGAAGGCGAAAAAGTTTTAGAACAGTAATTTTTCGGGATTATTTGTATAATAATAAACCAATATAATAGTTTCAATTTAGAAATCCAATGTTATAATTATTTAAATTAACGTCAGGGATAGTGAATGGAATCGTATACAACGTACAAACGGCTTATTGCTAAGACGGTTATTGTCTCCTTATTAACCAGTTTAGCCGTTGCTTTTTTGTACGGCGTCTACATTAAAAAACAAGCCGTTGACGATTTGGCCCGTGTTGATGCCCGTAAAACGAGCCGATTAGCCTTTGAAGCACTTTATTCTGCTATGGAAAAAGGGTGGAGCAAAGAGGAGTTGGATGCGATTATTGTTCGCTTGAACAAAGTTGAACCTAAAATGAGCATTAATGCTTATAGAAGTCCTATAGTTGCCGAACTTTTCGGGGATCGTAACAACGATAAGCAGATTCGAGACCACGACCCTATGGTTGCCAGTGCGATGAAGGGTGAAGAGATATTGGCGGGGGATGAGGAGATTCGCTATCTTTATCCGATCGTCGTTAAACAAGAGTGTTTAAGCTGTCATACCAATGCTAAAATAGGGGATATTAACGGCGTTATCGATGTCCGTTTTCCGGTTGCCAACCTCAAAATTTCACTCACTACGATGATTAACTCGTTTATTATCTTTTTTGTCCTCTTTACTATTGTCATTTTTGCTATTTTGTATTACAAACTGAATGAATTATTGGTTCAGCCTATCAAACAGTTTATTGTGATGATTCAAGATATTATCAGCAATAACGATATGGCCAAACGGATAAGTCTTAAAACGAAAATTCTCGAAGTCAAAAACATTGAAAATTATTTCAATAAAATGCTGGATTCGATTCAAGACTACTATGAAAAGCTCCAAGAACTCTCAGACCGTGATTATCTGACAGGACTCTATAATCGCCGAAAATTTGAAGAATTTTTGACCTATGAAGTGATGCGCTCGGTTCGTCATCACCATAAATTTACCGTTTTGATGATCGATTTGGATAATTTTAAATATATCAATGATACCTACGGTCACGCTTCGGGGGATTTGGTACTCAAAGAGGTAACGAATATTTTTGGATCGAACCTCCGAAATGCCGATGTTTTAGCTCGTATCGGAGGGGATGAATTTGCGGTAATTCTCCCTGAAACACCGTATGAAAGCGGGTATGCGGTAGTCGAAAAACTTCGCTCATCCCTTGAATCAACCCCAATTTCGTTGATGTTTGATCAAGTATCGTTAACGGCGAGTTTCGGAATAGCGGAATATCCGGAACAGGGTGAAAATATCACCGCACTGTTGACAGGATCGGATTTGGCAATGTATAAGGCTAAACGTGCCGGTAAAAATACGATTGCGCGTGCCGATCAAAGCGATCAGGAGATGGCGAGTGAGATTCAGAAAAAAGGGGAGTTCTTACGTCGTGCTATTGATGAAGATTGTGTAGAGCCTTTTGTTCAACCGATTTACGATGTACAAAGCGGAGAGATCTTCGGATATGAAGTTCTTGCCCGTATTCGTGACGGCCAACGCTATATGGCGGCGGGGCAGTTTATCGAAGTAGCAGAGAGCTTGGGCTTCGCACCTAAAATCGATCAAATAATTTTAACCAAAGGGTTATTGGCGCGTGAAGAGCGTGGGTTATGGGATAAACGCTTTTTCTTTAATCTTTCCACGAAAAGTCTTTTTGGCGGAGATTATGTTGATCTCATTAAAGAACATGGCGAACGAAACCCGAATCCGAGTTCCAGTACAGGAATTACGATTGAAATTTTAGAGCGTGAAGCGATTCATAACGTCAACGGGCTGATGGATATTATAGAAGAGCTGAAACAAAAAGGGATCAGTTTTGCGCTGGATGATTTCGGTTCAGGGTTTTCATCGTTTGTCTATCTTAAATATTTCGATACCGATTACGTCAAAATTGACGGTGAATTTGTCAAAAATATTGTTGTCAATGAGAAAGACCGCATTTTTGTAAAACATATTCATCAGATTGCGAAAGAGTTCGGGAAGGAAACCATTGCAGAGTATGTGGAAGATATCGAGACCCTTAATATCTTAAAAGAGATCGGTGTCGATTATGCGCAGGGCTTCCATTTAGGTCGCCCTCATCAACTCTAAGGGCTCTTAGCCCAATATCTTTTTAGCGCATTCGTTGATCCGTTTTCCATCTGCTTGAGCGCCGAGTGCTTTAGACGCCGCACCCATAACCCGTCCGATATCTTTGATCGATTCAGCTCCGGTTTCAGCGATGATAGTACGCAATGCAGACTCTAATGCTTCATCACTGAGCTGTGCAGGTAAATAGGTTTCAAAAATAGCCGCTTCGGAAGCCTCTTTTTCATACAAATCTTCACGTCCCGCATCACGGTATTGGCTCATAGCATCGTTGCGTTGTTTGACCTGTTTTTGGATAATTTTAATAATATCATCATCACTAAGCTCTTTGCGCTCATCCACTTCGATTTGTTTCATAGCACTGCTAAGAAGACGAAGTGCATCGCGCAACGCTACATTTTTCTCTTTCATAGCGGTTTTGATGTCATTGCTTATTTGTTCTTTTAAACTCATATCTACCCCTTGGAACTATTTTTGCTTATTATAGCCAAATATGACTCGGATGGAATAATGCGCATACCCCTCACCCTATCGATACTGTCGGCATCGTTGTTGCTTAGTGGTTGTAATGCGCGTCTTACCGAGCCTGAAATAGCCTTTACTCCCCCGAAATATGTCGAAGAGATGCCCTCACGGGAAGAAGAAAACAGTTTTGTGGCACGCGGAAGTTTGTTCGGTCAAGGGGATAGCCCCCTCTTTTCCGATCACAAGGCGATGCATGTCAACGATATTGTGACCGTCGTTATTTCAGAAACGGCAACCAGCTCAAATAAAGCGAGCAAAGCGTTGACGGAAGCGGATACTTTGGGGCTAAACGGCGGCCTTTTTAGCTCTGCAGGGAACAATTCAGCCGTCAATTCGGCGGTGGGAAAACTAAACGGTTTAGCCAATATCGGATTTAGTGCCGGATCAAGTTCCGACTACTCCGGATCAGGAAGTGCGACTAAAAATGCCTCTTTTTCGACGACAGTGTCGGCTCGTATCGTCAAAGTGATGGCAAACGGAAACTATTTTATCACCGGACGTCGTGAGATTATGGTGGACGATCAAAAACAGATTATGCAGCTCAGCGGTGTTATCCGGCCGTATGACATTGATCAAAACAATCAAATCAACTCATCAAAAATCTCAGATGCTAAGATCCTTTATGCCAATGAAGGGGATGTTGACCGCTCGATCAATCAAGGCTGGGCAAGTAAAATGGTCGGAGCCGTCTGGCCGTTTTGATAATCCGCTTCAGCGGATCATTTGCATCGGATCGATATGCGCGTTGCGCTGTGTTACCTGAAACATCAACTCTCTTCCCGCACGTCCGATAATCGAACCTTGTTTAAGCCGTTTGCCCACTTCGACCGTAGGGGCAATTTTGTCCAGATGGGCATAGATCGTATGCAGACCGTTGTCGTGTTCTATAATAACGACGTTTTCTAGCATCGCCGTCGGTTTGGCGAGGATAACTTTTCCGTTGAGTACCGATTTAACCTTGGCATCGGCTTCATT
>DLUI01000059.1:4351-42301 GCA_002742695.1 Sulfuricurvum kujiense
AGTGAACGCTGCTGATTAAGAATCTTATCCAACGATTTTTTATACTGATTTTTCTCTTTTTCAAGGAGTGCAATCGCTTTTTCATTCTCTTTTTTCGTCTCTAGCACTCTATTTTTTTGCTGGTCAATGACGGCAATTGATTTTTTAAGGACGGTGGTTTGAGACGAGAGCCCCGAAATTTTCTCGGCATTTTCGGAAAAGATGAAATTAAGCTCTTTAATCTCTTGCTGAATCTGTTTAAGATGCAGTTTGAGCGCCTCTTCAAGGATAATTGAATTGGCCTCTTTTGCACGATCGTCGTTGATAAGCAAAGAGATAGAGGTGTTGCGGGCTATCGCGAACACGAGACGTTGTTCGATATCGTTTTGGGTTTTAATCAAAAGAGCTTGCTGTGCTTCCAGTCCATGCAGCGTCGTTTTGTTGGATTGATAGACGCTCTCTTTGGATTTCAGCTCTTCGACGAGGGTGTTGATATGTTGTTGCTGCGTCCCTACAATTTGGCGCTGTTGGATAATTTTGGAGGCGGTAGCTTCGAGTTTAGCGTTGAGACTTGAGAATGTTTGTTTGGTTTGATTTAGCTGCGTTGAGGTTTTTTGAATTTTTTCATCTATTTTGGCGGCAGGGAGCGAAACCGCCAAAAAAGAGATTAAGAGAAGGGAGAAGGGGGTTCGCATCTATTCCTCTTCTTCGTTTCCGATGACGATCGTGAGGGTGAGGACGATAGAGACCCCGAGTGCTATTAGAAGCGAACGGACTCCGTCATTGACAAAATCAAACAATTCGATACTGATTCCGACCGTACGGAGCAATAGATCCATCCATCCGTATTGCTCGATCATAAAAAAGGCGAGGCACAGTACGATGGTCGCGATGATCGCATCAACGATGGCAAGGCGGAACAATACTGCGGAACGGAGCCATACGGGTGCCCCGAAAAGAGCCATAATCGACATACGATCGGCATGTTGAAACTGCCATAAACGCATCTCTTTCAAAATCAGAAGCGAGGTGACTGCCGCGATGGCGATAGAGAAGATTTGGACGACATCTTTAAACAAAAGCATCAGCTTATAGACGGTGTCATGGGTCTGGGCATACCCTTCAACCCGCTCGATAGCAGAGTGTTTTTCGAGCCGTTTTTGAAGTTTTGATATCTCTTGTGGGGTCGGGAAACGGCTTAGATAGAGGCGATAGAATTTTGGGAGGGTGAGTTTGAGCAAATCAAGATTCTTTTTCGTCATTTCACCTTTGAGCCGCTCCAATACCTGATCGGTAGCAATCGATTCGCTTCTCTCAATCAGGGAGTCCATCGCTTTAAATTCGGTCGCAGTGAGGGCTTTGTTGGAGACAACGATGATAGAGTAGTCATTTTTGAGACGATTTTCATACGCTTCGATGGTGCGATCTACCGCAACATAAATTTGTACCGAAAATAAAACGGTAAAGAGGGCAATAATGAGTGAGATATGATTTTTAAGAGATTTCATGCAGATTCCCCATCTCGATATGAAAATGTTTATACGGCACGCTGATGCTGGAAGGGATATGGTGTGTTACGACGACAATCGTTGTTTTGAGCTGAGTATTGGCCCCCTCTAGGAGATTCCAAATCACTTCCGATGAGTATTCATCCAAATTTCCGGTCGGCTCATCCGCTAAAATCAAAATAGGGTTGTGGGCGAGGGCACGCGCCATAGCAACTCGCTGCTGTTCCCCTCCGGAGAGTTCAGGGGGGTATTTGCCCGCTTGATGGATCAGTTTAACGTGGCCGAGAAGTTTTTGAACCTGTACGGCGCTCACCTCTTTCGTATATCCGGAGATAATAAGGGGGAGCATAACGTTTTTCTCAATCGTCCACTCTTTAATCAATTTGTAGTCTTGAAAAACGATACCGATATGACGACGGAGGAAATTAAGTTTGGAGGTACTGATACGGTTCATTTTGACACCGCCCACCATAAGTCCTCCTGCTCGGGGTTCTATAGCACCGTAAAGGGATTTTAGAAGGGTTGATTTACCGCTTCCGCTGGCTCCGGTGATAAAGACAAAGCTCCCCGCATCGATGGAAAAACTGGCTTTGCTAATGATGGTTTCAAACTCTTTGTACGACAGCGAGAGGTTTTCGGCAATAATGACTTTATCCATGAAGTAGCTCGTCTAATAAGATGTGGGCTTTGAGATTTGCACTTGAGCGAACGGGGAGAGAGGGGTAATAGCGTGCCGCGCCGTTTTCGAGGAGTACATAGGTACTCTCAGGGCGATCAAAACTTCCCATAGAGAGGCGGATCATACTTCCCGCTTTCCCGACGCTAAACATACGTTCGACGTGAATAAATCCCCAGTCGCGTTTATAGGTCTCTTTGGAGAGGCGATAGAGTGCATCGGCATCAATAGTTCCCTCTGAAAAAGTAAAATCGCCGATCATGTCAGGCTCAGGAGATTCTATATCACAGGTAAAGGTGACGTCGTAGATATTTTTCTCCTGTTTTTTCCAACGGTCTTCGTATTTGCTGACGATAGCGATCTCTTGGTTTTTACGCACCTCAAAGCGGCTTTGGCGCGGAGTGCTGAAGGTCTCTAACGCGAAACGGTAGTAATTTTCGCTATCGGTACGAAGTTCCAGCGTTCCGCCGACGCGCAGTGCCCGCTCCGACTCTTTCAAAAAGGCTTCGGAGATAACGCGGCGGTGAGGTTTTTTGTCCCACGGCACCGGAAAATGGACGTAAACTTTACCGACAATGTTGGAGGGGACGAACTCCAAAAATAATCGTGCATCGTAATCTAGGATCATAATATTGGTGAGGTTTTGGATGACGATCTGTTTGAGCGCCTGCTCGATTGAGGGTTTGTGAATCTCTAATCCGATAAACAAAACATCGGGATTGGCGGAGGCTTGGTGGAGAAGATGACGGGCTGAACCGAATCCGACCTCGATACGTACTTCCCGATCTTTTGGGAAATTATCGGCGAAAAACTGGATCGATTTGAGGGCATCATGGGTTTTGAGATGGGCATTTTCAGGGGCGTTATCGACATTCGAATCGAGGATCGGAGAACCGGAACACTCCGCATAGGCTGATAAGGCGTGTTTGAGTATAAAGTTAGGGGAAGGGCGGGTAACCTTATCCCCTTTGAGGAGTTTTTTTGCGCCGTTTTTGTAGACCAAAAAGAACTCTCTCCCTTTATAACGGGTAGCGATCAGTGCACCCTCATCAGGGTTTTTATAATCGGCTTGAAAGAGAAACTCCACCTCACCGCAGTGAGCGGGAAAGGTAAGGGGGTTAAACGATTCGAGGTTTAAATGCGGCATTCTCTATTTGGCCTCGTAACGTAATTCGATCGCTTCGGTAGGAAGGGAGCGGATACCGTTTTTATCGACACTCAAAATCTCATACAGGTAACCGGTGTCAGGTTTGATATCGCTATCACGGAAGGTTGTCTCCGTAATATTGTTGATATCGATACTCTCACGGGTGATCCAGCTTGTTTTCGTCGTTTTGACAACCGTATAAGAGACGGCGCGAGGATCACTGTTTTTCCATTGAAGTTCAGCCGTTTTGTTTACGACTTTCCCCTCATAGGCGATCGGTGTTTGCGGTTTAGAGAGGGTTGAACCCTGCGTAGCGACGGAGGATTTGAGACTCTCAAGGCCGTCTTTATCTACGGCGGTAATTTTGTAGAAGTAGAACTTGCCGTCTTCCGTGATGGTATCGGTAAAACTGGTAGATTCGAGTTTGACATGATACTCAAATGAACCGTTCGGTGTGGATGAGCGATAGATATTATAATGGCTCAAATCCTTGATCGTACTTGCTTCCCATCCCAATGTGATAGCACGAGGGAGATCGTTGGTCGAGGTGATGTTGCGAATCTCAGGAGGCAACGGCTTGGTGATCACTTTGCTCACTTCNNGTAGCAATAGCGACCCATTTTTGATCCGTAGCTTCTTGACGCTCGATCACATAGCCGTTAATTTTTCCGTTCGGGTGCGGACGCCAGAGAAGTTTGGCACTGCGGGGCATATTGCCGACGCTTTGGAAAAAACTGATTGGTGCGATCATCGGCTGAGTCGCTACGAGCATGGTCTCGCTGGCAACCGATTCGCTCCCCTCTTTGGTGATAGCCGAAAAGCGGTATTGGTACTCGCTTCCGGGTTTGAGATCGCTGTCGACGAAATGGGTTGCAAATCGGCTGTCGATCGTTGCAATCCGCTGGAGTTTTTGATCCTCGGCACCGGGTGTGTTGCGATAGACGTAATAGCCGCTGACTCTCGGATCTTCAAGAGGTTTCCACTCGAACGCGATCGAGGTGATATCGGCGATAAACCCGTTCAACGACGGAGTCGGAAGTGTCGAGTCAATCGTGACGGCCTTAGGGGCTACGGGCTGAGGGACACAGCCGCTAAAGCTAAAGAGACTCAGAGCTAAAGAGGCGCTCAATGCGTATCGGATCGATGAGTTCATGCAATTCCTTTGAATCAAAATGTTTTTGTAAATAATCTTCTACCACATTCCCCAACGGTGCGGTGAAATTCACCCGTTTTTGGGTCGTCGGATGGGTAAAATAGAGGTTATAAGCGTGAAGCAAGATACGTTCCATTTTATCGCTTTTTGCCGAGGTTCCATAGAGATGATCGCCGATGATATGGCGGCTGATCGATTCGAGATGAACCCGAATCTGATGGGTACGTCCGGTGAAAAGTTTGCACGCGATCAGCTCTTCGGTCTCGTCATGACTCGGTAGGAGTTTGGCAAACGCAGTTTTGGCACTTTTGCCCGTTTCGCTGATTGCCATTTTAAGGCGATTGTGCGCGCTTCGTCCGATCGGGCGGTCGATCACGGTGATCTCCTCTTTCATCGCAGGGGTAACGACGGCGAGATAAAAACGCCCCATCGTTTTGTCTTGAAGTTGCAAGGAGAGCGCTTCATGGGCTTCGTTGTTTTTGGCGATGACCATCGCGCCGCTCGTTCCTCGGTCGAGTCGATGGACGATTCCGTGACGCTCTTCGCCGCTGAGGGTCGAGAGGGCGATCCCTTTATGTTTAAGCCAATCAACAAGGGTCGGCTCTTTCACGCTCGGTGCAGGGTGGACGGTGAGAGAACTGGGTTTATTGATAACGAGGATATCGTCGTCTTCGAATAAAATCTCGACATCAAAATCGATTTTTTGTGCGGGGGTCGATTTTTGCTCAGGAAAGCGGATGGTGACTTTTTGAGAAGGTTTGAGTTTAAGCCCCGATTTGGCGGTTGCTTTGCCATCCACGCTAACGCAGTTTTGCTCGATGAGCTGTGCAATCTGATTACGGGTTTGACCGAGTTGCTGGGTTAAAAAAACGTCTAAACGAACCGCTTCGTCTGTCGTAAATGTAGATTCTTCTTGTGTCAAAATGGGATGCCTTTTGGTATTGGGTCTGTGTACGTTAAAATAAAGTTATAAGCCCGCTATGCTACAATTAGCAAAAATTAAAGAAGGACCGTAGTGCTTAATATTGATCGCCGAATTTTAGCACATTTTGATTTCATAACGGTTATCTTATTGATTCCGCTCATATTCACTTCAGGTTGGCTTATTTACGAGATCCATCCGACCCTTGGACAAAAGCATACCGTTTACGTGTTTGTCGGGATCGGTGTCTTTATTACCCTTTTTCTCCTCCCTATCCGTCGGCTGCTCTGGATGATCCCGATAGCCTATTGGACGAGTATTTTGCTCCTTATCGCCGTGGAGTTTGTAGGACATAGCCGTTTGGGAGCAAAGCGGTGGATCGAGATTCCGTTTATCCATTTTACCCTTCAGCCCTCGGAACTGCTAAAGCCCGCATTTGTCCTGATGCTCGCCTATCTTATCAACCGTAATCCCCCTCCGCGTGATGGATACCGACTCAAAGATTTTTTGAAACTCTCATTTTTTATCATTATGCCGTTTTTTCTTATCGCCAAAGAACCCGATTTGGGGACGGCAACCGTTTTGGCGTTGTTAGGATTCGGTATCTTGTTTATCGTCGGTGTCCATTGGAAAATATGGATCGGTTTGGCAGTCGCTTTTGTCATCTCCCTCCCGCTTATCTACACGCAGCTGCACGATTACCAAAAACAGCGGTTATATGATTTCGTCGGCGAAAAACCGAGCTACCACGTCGAGCAGTCGATTATCGCCGTCGGATCGGGGGGCTTTTTCGGTAAAAACAAAGAAGATGCGACCCAAACGCAAATGAAGTTTCTCCCCATCGCATCGAGTGACTTTATTTTCGCCTACGTGGTGGAGCGTTTCGGATTTTTCGGGGCATTTTTACTCATCACCCTCTATGCCGCGCTGATTATCCATCTGCTCTTAATCGCCTTTTGGACGGAGGACTACTATATAAAAGTAGTCGCAGGGGGGTTATCGCTCCTCTTTTTCATTTATATGGCGGTTAACATCGCCATGACGATCGGATTTGCCCCCGTCGTCGGGGTTCCGCTCCCCATGTTTAGCTACGGAGGGAGCAGTTTTGTGAACTTTATGGTCATTTTGGCGATTTTGGAAAACCTCTTAGCCTATCGATTCCGATATCTTTACGGAGATACGGGTAAAAAAAGCTTCGTCTAATCAAAGAGCGTTTATAATTGCGCTCTTTCAAAAATGGGTCAATAGTTCAGTGGTTAGAGCCCCCCGCTCATAACGGGGTTGTCGCAGGTTCAAATCCTGCTTGACCCACCACCTCCAAATCTCCTGCATAACGTACTTTCAAGCTGTTTTTCTATCATATGAACTATGGGTATTTTTGTTTGGGTACCGAGTTAGGTACCGACTTTCGTCTTTAAATGGGTCTTATCTATTCAATTTATGGCATAACGTACTAAACCAATAAAATAATTGTTTGATCTTCATGTAACAAAAAACTGTCATATTTTAATGAGTATTTTTATTAAATATATATGTATTGCGTCTTTTAACCCTAAAAAAGTAGCATTATAAATGCCACGGCGCGAAAGTTCCCGCAGGGAAACGTGCCGGGGAAACAAGCGGTAGCGCGTTAGCTGTGGTCGAAGAGTTTAGGGAAGTTTTGAAAATACGGGCTTTTCGTGTTCCCTTGTCTTTTCAGGGGATCCGCTTCGCGGGGCTTTGAGTGCGAGAGGCTTCGCTCTCTTGGGTCGGCTTTGCCGCCCTCCCTCCGGGGGTTCTCCCGTCGCTTTGCTCCTCTCTGGGGGTTTCCCCCAGCCCCCCTAGTGAAATAGTGTAGGTAAGCGCTAAGAAAATACTATCAGTTTTTGATGCTCCGTAGCCAGGACAAGTTAGGTATTTTTTTCATCGGCTTTTTCCCTGAACATAGCAATAATTCCTGTAAGCGTATTTTTTAATTCCTGTGACTGTATAAGGCCGCCATGTTTAGCGATGTATATGTAAGCTTCTTCAATTTCTCCAGCTGTTTGGGCAGCGTCAATTTCAACACCTTCTTCTGCATTCGATTTTGGTGGTCTTGGTAGAATATAACCAACCTTCGATAGATCATTATTTCGATATGCGATTAGAGCTTCTGTAAGTTCTGGCATCAATACAGGCTTAAATACGCTGTTTAAATCGACATTTTTTTTCAGTAGAAAAATAATTATTGGCTCATATTGAAAAGAGTCGCGTGCTATCCAGTTCGTCAATGCACCATATTTGATTTCAAGCTCTTCAGCCAATTGTTTATCCGTTTTTATTCCGGTTTTCTCTTTGATAATGTCGAGTAAAAGCCTTGTACTCATCTTCTTACCTTGTGTCTTTGTTGTATGTAACTATATCACGAAGATATTTAAATTAATCTCTTGACATACATATATCATAACGATATAATTAAATATATCATAATGACTAAAATAGGAGGACAAATGGGAGTTGTATATAACAAATTGTATCAAAAATACAACTGTAGTGTACTTAATACAGCTGAAGTTGCAGCTGAATTAAACATTTCAACGCAAACTTTGAAACGGAGAGTGAAAGAGGGGAAGATGGTGACGCCGCTTGAAACAAGAGTTGGGCGCTCATTGCAATGGTCACTGATTGATATTGCTAAATATTTAGGGGACAAAGATGAATAAGCAGATCAAAATATTTGACGGTGTTTCGTTGTATTGGTTCTCGCGATCAAAAGACGCGACATTAGATGCCGAAACAAAAAAAATCACTACGTTGATCAATGGGGAAGCATACACCCAAAAATTTTACGTAGTTAGTAAGTTTGAGCTTTTTCAATTCACCAAATATCTTCTTCCAGTTCTTGCGATTGTAACAAACGATTATTCGATTTCAATTAAAAATGAAGTCGCTTTAATTATGGCTGCTCTTACGATCATTGTATGGCAAAGATACCGCCTTGCTGATCCTAAGGTTAAGATCGTAGTTGCTTTAATAGTTACGGCTATCGTGCCGATCATCGGGATCCCGACAATGACACTCGCCTTTTTGATGAAAAGCTACATGGGCATATTGACGGCGATTGTTGCATATGAGATTGTTTTAGCTATCGCAGCTAAAGAGTGGAATTTCATGCAAAAAGTAGGGATCAATGGCTTGCCAAAATTCTTTGGCCACTATTTCAGCTGCAGATCAGAAGAGCTTGAAAAACACAAAACAAAAATTGCGGCGAAAATCAAACGTAATGTTCAGATTGCTGCTGCGTTGATTGGCTTCATCGGATTGGCCGGTCTGACTTACAGCGGCGCTGAATCTTATCGTGAACATCAGAAACATACGGCATATATGAGTGAACAGAAACAATACCTAGATATGCAAGCGATGAAGCATCAAGCAGAGCAGAACGGATCGGCTCAGATCGTTATCGAACTAAAAAAAGAAGTTTTGCCGGCAGCAACACAACAATTAAATGATACGCTAGGTATTACACCATCTTTCACGGAGACAAAAACGATTACTTACCCGTGGGATAAGGGCTATCGCATGGGCGGTACATGGGTTTTCCGTGACGGTAAAGTTATCTCCGAAAGAATCACCGGGCGGACAGCACAATGAAATCGTTAATTTTGGCGATTATCACCACAACGGTGCTCGGCGCAGCGGATACAACTCGCAACGTCGATTCGCTGGCTGTAGCTCCTGAATTCACCGGAAACTGTGCTAGTATCGTCTCTTTTGCCCTTGGGCAAAAACCGGCTTTGGCATCAGACGACTATTATGTGGAATCTGCGGTCGACGTCTCACAAGATATGAAAGTATCATGGAATATTGGCAGTGCTGGATCGTTCGATGGAGACGGGAGAGTTGGAAAAATTACATCAGATGCAAATTGTTTGCGTCCTGAAGTGATCGAAGATCGTGTCAAAGATAAGGTGAGCTATTATCAAAAATTGCTCGCCTATCGTCAGAAGAGAAAACAACCAGCGACAAATATTTGGATGATTTCACATTTCAAACCGACAAGAAAACTGCAAATAGTTTCTTCGGCGATTTTATTGCTGAGATTGAAGATCCATATTTATCAGCACAAATGCTTATTGTATGGGGGTTCATATTTTTGTCATTGGTATATTTGGGCGGCGACTTTATGGTTTATACATTGGCAAAGGGGACAGATTCCGAAGTCACGACAAGAACGAGTGGGTTAGAGGTCGCACATAGATTTGCAATGGGCTTGCCACTCTTCTTTATACTATATGTTCCCGCCTCTTCCCTGACAACAAGGGGGCAAGATCTTTTTGCATGGTGTGTTGCGAATAGCACAACATTGGCAAACGGGCTCGTCAATAAGGTTCATGTGGCAAATGCAAAATACTCGATCAAAGAGATTTCAAGCAGCACCGGGAGCACTGCAAACGACCTTGAAAAAAAAGTAAGAGGGTTTGTTCTTCTGCAAGAACAAGCAAGTATTAATAAAGACATTCTAGACAGCTGTATGCAGTCTTACAACATTGCAGAGCTTAAAGAGCTACGAAAAGGGGAATCGGATTTAATCTTCCCCCCATCACCGTCCGAAGTCGGGCGTAGCCGCGCCGAGTTTGAATATGCGTATGTGCCAAATCGTATGGATCAGTACGGGTCAAATACCAATACACGACCAAATTATTTTAGCGTAGAAACGTGTGCTGCTGCCGAAGGCGCATATCGTAATTATTTGGTTCAAAAACCGAAACTCGAAGCCTATTTCAAAAAATTAACTGAGTTTAGCGAAGAGAAGCTCAAATACATTGTTTCAAGTGGTATGCAAAAAAATATTACGATGGGGTGGACATCGATTGCCCTTTTACCGGCGCAACAAGCAATGCAATCACAAACGTCGATGATCGATTCACAAATCGACAAAAGTGCGTGGGACAACGTTGAATTCGATTTTTCTGCAACCGGTTTCGAGAAGCTTCAAAATTCATATCAAAATTTCAGTTTTTCACGATCCATCGAGTCGTTTACACAACGAACGGCATATTTATTCGTTCCAGGTGCTACAGGTGTTTATACAACATTCAATGGTGTATCAGAAGCATTGGTTTCTATTGCGGCTGCTCCAGCGGAGATAGTTGCTTCTAGAGCTGAAAAAGTAGTCGATACAGCTTCAAGTGCTGCAAGTTCAGTCCCCGTAATCGGAGGGCTTCTCTCTGCCGGCGTATCAATTGTCGGCGGTGTTGCTGTTGCAGGTGTAATGAAGTCTATTGCACTTGGAAAAGTGATTATGCAAAACATTTCACCATATTACATAGCAACTGAAGCGGCTCGGATTATGGTGCAATCACTCGTATATATTATCCCAATGTTAGTTACTGCAGTAGTTATAGCATGGTGGTACATTGAGGTTTTTGCGTATATGTTGTCGATCCCATTCGCCGCAGCTTATGCTTTCGGCGAAAACGCAAAAGCTAATATTCTACAATTCGTGGTCAAAGGGGTAGGAATTGCCTTTAAGCCAATGCTCATTGTGATATCGGTGTTCTTAGCTGTCAAAGGTGCGGCGTTATTCGAGTCAATCTCAAGTGGGATGATCACAACGCAAGAGCTTGCAATGATGTCACAAGCCAACTCGGTACTTGATAAAACAAATTGGACAACAGATAATCCGTTAGACGGTTGGGGGCAATGGCTTGGATCCGCAATGAAAGCCGGGATGATTCAAGGTGTGCTGTTTATCGCAGTCGCAATCACAAAAACCTTTCTAATTTCGGGCGTAATACTTAAATTGCCCGGCTTCATGCTTGGTCTTTTTAATATTAATTCCGATGGAAACGGAGGTGAAGCAATCGCAAACAAAATTTCAACAGTGACAAAGGGGATCTAGTATGTTTAAGATCGATACTAAAAGAATAGTGTGGTGGCTCATTAAAAGAGCTTTAATTATATTTGGGATCTCAGTGATCTCAATGATGCTGTTTATGCGATTTGCAATTTAATAAAAAAGGGAAAACATGAAAATCTTAACTTTAATGGCCGCTGCAGTAGCTGCAGCAATTATTTTCAGCGGATGTGCTGATAAGACGACTCCGGAAACAGCAAAAGAAACTATGCAAAAAGTGATTTCAGCTATGTTATCCAATAACGTCGAAGAGTTTAAAACCCACTGCTCTGCAGAGAACTTGAAGCAGTATGAGAAAACTGGTATTAATAACCTGACGGTTCCGGGTCTTAAACTTGATCTAACAAACGATCCGGTCAAAATGAGTGAGGACGGTAAAACGGTGGAAGTGGTTGTCAATATGTCTCTACAGGGGGCGTTTGAGAAAAAAACTGTGTGGACGCTCAAAGATGAGGGCGGGGAATGGAAAATATACGGCGAAGCTCGCGCGGCTGAGTAAGAAAAGGAGATCCAATGTTCACGGAAGACCAAAAAAATAAAATGTCAGAAGCTCTCAAAAAAGCAAAATTGTTTTTTTCGGGCAATGAGGAAAAACAGTTGCGCATCGCGCAGGCACACAAAGAATTAATGACTAGCACGGACAGCGCAGCACTAACCCTCGTGAGCGACTTGCTTTGCGGCCTCCATTTAGAAGCGATCGCGGATACCGGTTTCGATTTAAATGGGACTCCCTATTATACAAAATATCAGGGTCTCCCGGCTATGTATGTTTTGAGACCGAGAACAGAAGAGGGAGACGCCGTGGCACAGCATATCAAAGAGAAAAATTTATGATCAAATCAATTTTTTCTTTAATCATATTTGTAACGCTTGCAATGGTTTCCCGTAATTTGTATCCAAGTTTCGCGGGATCTTCTTACAAAAATGAAATTTTGATTAATCTCGCTTTCTTAGAAGCGTCTCACCCAAATGGACCGTTTCCAATCTCACTCTATGAAGTACCTATCTCAAAAATCTTGTTTCAAGACGTCGATACGTCAAACTTAACGTATCAGTGCGTATCTTCGTTCCCATCAGTTCCCGCCGACATGATCATTAAAGTGCAGCGGATCGAGACAAACTACTTTGTTAAAATTCTTGATGAAGTCGTGTTTACAATGGCTAAATACATGCCTTTTTTACACATTGATACGATGCCATCATCCGAAAAGATAACGACATCACTGTTTTGGTATGTTCAATCGAATTTTCACGAATTTGATGTTTCAGTACAGAACAATCAAATAGTTTTAACAAAAAAAACATACTGTATATAAAGGAAAAAAAGATGGAAAAAGCCCAAATTTTACAATTAAAAGAACGGTTAGCAAAGCGCGGACAGATCCTAAAAGAAATGATCGCCTTACTCGAAAACCCTATAGCAGATTCTAACGGATCTGGAGGCGGATCCGGATCGACATCGATGAACATGAAAATGCTTGAATTGAAATTCAACGCAGCCGTTGAATACTTTGAAAAGGTCGAAGAACCGGACGAAGAGGCAAAAGATATTTTGCTGCAGCTCGGACGAGTTGCCGACTTCTTAGAGGCGGCCGACGTCGAGAACTCATTTTCTCTGATGAATGCCGTCATGAAAAATGCGGCAGCTTACAAAATCAAAATGACCGGCGAAGATTTTGCGATCGATCATAAAAGTGCAATGGCTGTGATCAAAGATTTTGTTACAGACACCGACGAAAACAAAACCGTCAAAGAAGCACTGGCCGAACTTGAAAAGATGGATCCGAAAAAGTCGACTGAGTTGAAATTTTAATCGATCCATCTCATCCCACGGTCTTCCCCACAGAGAGCTTGCGAGCGGAGGGAAGACTTCAAATTGTACCGCCTGCGGTGCAATTTCAACACGAACTCCGAAGGGGTGCGTAGTTGCAACTACGCACCATAAATGGTACTTGTTGTTCCCTTGATTCGCAAGCTCATACGGGAAGGAGAAAAAATGCCACGATCCGCTACATTTTCAGTCACTGCCGCCGGTGCTCATTCATCGGCTCACAATAGCCGGGAAGAGAAACCGAAGTATCTCATCGGTACGCTCCCCGGATCCGAAAACTTCTATGATCTCCGGTACTCTGATTCTGACTTCCTCGAATTGGCAGCTGCCAAGTATAAAGAGACGACCGGACAAAAGATGCAGCAGAAGCAAAAGGACGCACTCATAAAAGAGACCGTTCTTTCTATCGAAGCTCACCATACCGAAGCCGATGTTCAAAAGGTATTCGACGAATTGGCTGCCAAGTATGGCGGCCACTACGTCACCGAGTTATCGATTCATCGTGACGAGGGACACTTCGAGGACGAGAACGGAATCACCTACTACCCGACAAAAGACATACTCAAAAAAGAGGACGGATGGTACATCGTACCATTAGCAGAATCAATCACCCATGCATCGGACTACCGACCAAAGGGTGAAGAATTCAGCGAGAAAGTGGATATCAACGATTTCAAGCCGATCCACAACATCCACGCCCACGTCAAATTTTCAATGTTCAATCCCGACATCGGTAAGACTGGCCGGATGAAACACAATGAGCTTAATGACCGGATCAAGACGGCGGCTAGAGTATTGAAACTCAAATATGAGCCGGAGAAAAAAAGTGACAAGCGTGGAAACGTCACAGAGGTTAAGTCAAAACACAAAGCCGTCCGGAATGAAAAAGTCTCCAATTTCCTCGAAAGCGGAGGCATCAGTGCGAATATCCGAGCAAAGAACCGTCAAATTGAGCAACTCGAATACAATTTTAGGGAAGCTCAAAAGCGAATTTCCTCTTTACAAGCTCTCGATGTCGAACAGAAAAAAGAGCTTCACCGGCTCAATACAGAGATAAACAAGACTGCCGACGACGAAGTAAAAGCTCAAAAGATTGCAGAACTCGAAAAAAAGCTCACAGACAGCACAGAAATAGCTATACAAGCTCAAAATGCACTTTTAGAGGCTCAGAATACGATTGAATCTCAAAAAGGCGTTATAGAGCGTTTAAAAGCTCAAAATGCAGAAAAAGACAAATCCGTGACAGACATCGCCGTCCAAGTCGGTGTCTTACCTCCAGAGACTCCGACGTTCTCGGCGGGGTTAGTCGCTCCGAAGATCGCCAATGCAGTAGAGCAGCTCACGGTCAAAGCCAAAGAGGAAACCGATCAACTCGTCGATATGATCGCCGAGCTTCACAGTGCGATTGATCATCAAGATTCGGATCTTTTAAAGATCGCTCACCGGCAGCGGGAAACATTGAGTTACAAACGAAGTACAAAAGAGCCGTACAAGACGGCGGTAGAGCGCCGTAACGAGGTATACAAAGGGCGATTAGAGCAAAATAGACCTAAACAATACGCTGCCGCTGCACCCCACAAAACAGATGTTCAAGAAGCACTGGCCGAGATCGAACGCTACAATGCACAGCACCTAAATAAAGAGCTGACAATCAAAGACCCTTGTTAGGCAAAGCTTATAATGAATTTTTCACCAGTTTATCTTTGATAATGTCGAGTAAAAGTCTTGTACTTATCTTCTTAACCTTGTGTATTTGTTGTATATAGCTATATCAATAAGATATTTAAATCAATAATATCTTGACATAAATATATCATACTGATATAATCTTAACTGTTATCGATATGTTTAAAATGAAGGGAAGTGAGATGTCTTCGAAGAAGTATTATTGGCTTAAGTTGAAAGATGATTTTTTTAGCGACCCGAAAATAAAAAAACTTCGCAAAATGGCCGGCGGAGATACCTATACAATCATTTTGCAAAAGATTATGCTGCTATCCATTAAAGAAGGCGGAGTGATTGAATTTGAGGGGATCGTCGAAAAAACTTTGCATGAAGAACTTGCCTTGTTTCTTGATGAGGAGGTTATTAACGTAGAGGCTGCACTATCTTTCATGCGTATGGTCGGTTTTATCGAATCAATTGGAGATAATCGTTTTTTACTCCCCCTTGTTACTCAGCTTGTAGGATCTGAGAGTGATAGTGCTGAACGCGTTCGAAAATTGCGTGAAAAACGCAAGTTAGAACCACCAGCGTTACAATGTAACGGCGATGTAACGCCGTGTAACAAAAACGTAACGACAGAGATAAGAGATAAGAGAATAGAGTTAGATATGGGGGGTAACGCGCGCGAGGCATATTTGCTTTTCAGAATGGCGGGAGAGGGGATTAAAAGTCCGATCGCTTTTAAAAAGACAATCATGAGCGAATTGCAAGATCCAAGATCAGATGAATCAAACAATTTTGTGGAATGGCAAAGCCTTATGAATATGTGGTCGAAGCCGTTGAATGATTTGTACAATGATTTTTGCAGCTTTGGACATAAAAATCGAAAAAAATGCAAAGAAATTGCGACTGATCATGTCAAAGATTTTGGGATCAATATAACGCCTATGTTGTTCGAAATTGCTTTTTATGAATCTTGCAAACTACAGCAAGGTAAGGGGGTTGCATGAGCCCTTCACAAAAACGCTTCCTTACCCCCGATGAACTCCTCGAAGAGTACGGTTTCGGCAAAAAGTGGCAGGATAAGATGCGATCTAAGAAGCTCATTCCCTACAAAAAACTTGGTGGATATGTGCGATATGATCGCCTAGAAATTGATGTATGGATTGAGAAACATTCTGTTGTGTCGGAAGAATCGGCTTAGAAAGTAGTTGAGTCTTTTTGCTATTTTTTAGCAAAGATAAGTAGAATATAGCCTTTTAATTTTTTAGGGGGTTATATGGCTTTAATTGAATGTTTTGAATGTGGTAATCAAGTTTCTGATAGTGCTGCAACATGTCCCAATTGTGGTGTTGCTATTGCTGCCACTATTAAACAACAAGCAACACAAGCCCGCCAAAAAGAAGAAAAATTTCTCAACAAATTTTTAAACGGGACTCTTGCATACCAAAGCACCGTTACAGGGTTAATGTGGCTGGCAGCTATTTATGTCGTTATTGCCATGGGTACGTTGTCAAAAGGCTACGATAATTTGTTCGATATGGCTGTTGTCTTGGCCGGTATTTTGGGTATCATTAAAGGTGTTTCCGGGTATTCAAAAATGCAACAATTAGCAGAAGAAGCAAAAACTCAAACAGAAATTATTGCATCAGGTGTATCAAGAGGAAATCGCCCTGGGTCTTCGGCAATGGCTGATTTGTCGATGGTGATCATCTTTTCCGCTTTCTGGACAGTTGTGTATCTTTTAATATTCGCTATGAGTGTAGTATTAGCTCCACTTATGACGCTTTATATAGTTTTCAAAGCTGTAAAATCTTCAAAATAATGATAATATTGGGTTTCTTCAAGGATAGATTTGTCGAGTTTTAGCACTCCGGCTAACAATAAATGGTGTGAATGAATGGAAAAAGAAAGTATTCCGTATTTCTGTGAAGATTTAAATAGCTATTTAAAAACTATGTTCAAATATAAAAAAAATTACTCTCATGCTATTGATGCAACTATTTGTGCATATTCTAAAAAATTTGATATATATCTACGATGGAATGGGGTTTACTATTCAACAAAATTCCCAAAAAATTTAACTATAGCTAGAATTGGATTTTATAAAGAGCGTAAAGGATATGGGAAAGCACTTCTGTGTTTTTTAATAGAATGTAGTTCCAAATATCAATTTGATTACATAGTTATAGAGGCAACTAACGAAAAATCTGCCAGTTTTGCACATAAGTTTGGTTTTCAAAAGATTGATGATGAGGATGGAAGAAATTTTGTAATTGCTATTAATGATCTTAGAATAATTATGAGTAGCATGTAATATTCAAGAAGGGAATAACTGTGCATAAGTAAAGATTGATCGAGAAACATTCAGTCGTATCGGAAGAATCGGCTTAATGAGATATAATTGATTCCAAAAAAAGATAGGCAAGATCAAAATGGTTAAAAGATTGAAAGTATTTATTTTATTATCGGCTTTATTTATTGCATGTACATCATCATATGCGATTGAAGAAGGAAATGCCATCTTCACAACCGGATCATCTGAAATGATGGTTTACGAAGAGAACCCTATCAGTCTAGAGATCACTTCTGGTCAATATGAAGGGTGTTTTGTTATTGGAACCGTATATCCTGATCATGACAGAGGATATCTTAAAGATGCTCAAATATCATGTGTATTTGATAAAAATCAGCATTTTAATAGACAAATGAAAAATATCATTATCAACGATTTAGATAAAGGAGGAGGAATACCTATGGTTCACAAAGAAGTATCTGAAGCTACTCTCAAACTACTCAAATCATCTTGTCAAAATAATCTAGATGAAATAGCGTGTAAAGCATATATAGCCTCTCCATTTGGGAAGTATGAAGTACAACAATATACACCAATCACAATGTATTGGGAGAATGTAGAAAATTGATGAGACTAAAACGTGTCTACTCGAAGGTAGTCATTCTAGTGAATGCAGATAAACATATTAAAGGTTAGGCAAAAAATGAAGTTCTACTTAGGCGATTACGAATACCCAACGAAAAGTGAATTTATCCGTGAAATATCAAGCTATCTAAAGACTGCAAAAAGCCATATCATCACAAATCAGGAAATGACAGAAAAACTTTCGTTATTGCTTCATATGCACCCTTCAGCCAAAAGCAAAATAGGTCCTGGAATAAAACACTTCAAGGTTGTGAAAAATGCGCAAGGATCAGGAAACAGTTTCGTTGTAGTACGCATCGATGGTACAGAAGATCGCTTCTCATATGAAAAATGTATTACGAACCAAAGACCGACGAAGAGAAGTGAGGTTCTTGAAGCACTACGATTCGCAGTTCGGGATCAACTTTTTGCTTTTCGTAGAAAGCTCATCCTGCCGATTGAATGTGCCATTTCAGGGAATCTAATAGAGAAGAATGAGGACTTACATATAGACCATAAAACACCTTTTTCAGAATTAGTACGTGTATTCTTGGAAATTGAGAACACTACCCTTGAAAAACTGAATACATCTGGGAATGGTGAACACATTAAGCTAGTTGATGAAGAATTGGAATTCAGGTTTAAAAAATTCCATGAAAGTAATGCGGTACTACAACCTTCTCTAATGAAGGAAAATATCAGAAAAGGCAATGATCTTAACTGCATGCCGGTATTATAATTTTCCAATTCCTCTTCATTTTCTAATTGGATTGAGAAATAGTCAGGGCTGATTGCTACAGTATTTTGGGGCAATCGTATGAAAATCTCGATGAAGAGCAGAAAGATCGGCAATAAAAATGCTATCGGTTTTGCAAAATATATACATATTTGTCTAAATATTTAAAATTATATGATACAATTAGACAAATATGTATAAGGATTGAACTATGGAACGAATGTACTTAACTGACTTCAGCGATATTAGCGACATCCTTTACTCTTTGAGAAAAGAGAAAAAGGTTTCAAGGGTTGTTGCAGGGAAAAAAACAGGCTGCAGCTCAAAAACAATTGAACGGCTTGAAAAAGGAGAAGGTGGAGATATTGGCATCTCAAAAATCATCAATTTATTGGACAGCCTCGGATATCAAATCGAGATTGTACCGAAAGGGAGATTATTGACCATGGAGGAACTACAAAATGGCACAAGATACTGATATCAGACAGCTCGATGTTTATACAAACGGTATAAAGCAGGGTGTACTGTCAAAAGACGGGCTGATATATGATTTTACCTATCAGACACCATCCGAACTCGTTTCTTTGATTATGCCTACAAATAAGCTGAATTGGCGATCGCTTCCGGGCGTTTTACACCCATCCTTTCAAATGAATCTCCCGGAAGGAGCATTGAAAGATAAGATCAAAGAGCACTTTGGAAAAGTAACGACAATGGACGACATGGGGCTGCTCGGTTTGGTCGGACCGCACATGCTTGGCCGCATTAAATTCGGTTCTCAAAAATCGACCGGTCCCCGAAATAAACAAATCGAAATCAGCGAACTTCTCAATCCGGCCGAGGCAGATTATTTCGAAGCGCTGATGGAGACGTATGCTCTAAAATCCGGGATATCTGGAGTACAGCCGAAAGTCTTGATCGAAGCAATGGATAGACATACGCTGAAGCTTGAGAACTTGATTGTTAAAGCATGGACCGAAGAATATCCTGAGCTTGCAGCAAATGAATATTTTTGCATGAGGGCATGTCTCCATGCCGGTCTTGATGTACCAGCATTCTATATGTCAAATGACCGGAAAATGTTTATTATGAAGCGATTTGATATCCATGAAGATAGATACCTTGGGTTTGAAGATATGTGTTCGATTCTCTCGAAAGGCACCGATGCTAAATACGAAGGTAGTTATGAGGATATTGCAAAAGTTCTAAAAAACGGGGTAGCTGATTCTTCTGAAAGTTTGGAACAATTGCTCAAGGCGTTGATCATGAATCATCTCCTGAGAAATGGTGATGCACACCTTAAAAACTTCGGCTTGGTCTATGAGGGGAATGGGGAGAAATGCCGTATGGCCCCTATTTATGATGTTGTTACAACCACGGTTTACAAGCCAAAAGACGTTCCCGCATTAAAGCTGTCTGGCGGAAGAAAGTGGTGGGTAGAAAAGACTTACAGTAATTTTGCCAAAATGACTTGTAAAATTTCTGATAAACGATATTATGAAATTATTGATGAATGTGAATCGGGTGTTGCTAAAGCGAAAGAAGAGATTGATGAATTCAAAAAAGAACATCCCGATTTTTCAACGTTTGCGGATAAATTGCTCGAACAATGGCAAGAGTGTTTTTCGTCACAGCTCGGTCTGAAAAAAGCAGTGTGTGAATTGGAAAAAATGAATCAACATCAAAAACAAAACAATGAGTAAAGCAGATAGCGTTAATCGACGGAATATCTAAGCAGTCTCTATTAGATTATATATAACTAGCACTCTTGCAAAGCTTTTTCCAGCTTTTGTTTTTTAGTGGCGTAACTTTCTGAGCCTTTTCTCAAATGAAGAATCAGCTCTTTATTTTCCGGAAGATCTGGAACAATAAACAGGGGCATATACTTTTGAATCGACGGGATAATATCTCTATATTCAGGATCTGTTGATGGAGCCACCACTTTTCTATAATGGGTATTTTGCTCGGGTTTGCCTTCTTCGAAATTCGTTTGGATAACAACTGCAGGTTCGTTTTTATTGATTTCCCACAATAAAAAGTAAGGGGAACGCTCAAGGAAATGGATAAAACTCTCAGGAATCATGAGTGTGACCGTTTTTATTGCATTGTATGGTTTATAAAAAGCATTCATACCAAGGTGGATATCTTTGACGAGTTCGCGCATATCCTGTTGAAACTTAGGGTTGTAAACCTGTTCATCTAACTCAATATAGTCAATATTGTGGAGTGCATATTTACGAATATCATCCGGATTTGTTTTACCTTTTTCTATAGCAATAAGATACCAATAATACTCCATATTTGCGATTCTCAGTGGGATGACCGTACGCTCTTCGACCCCTATTTGTTTTCGATATGCAATTTTTACATATTGGCCACGCGACTCAGCCGTATCAACCAATTTGATCTCTGAGATGAATTTTTTAAAGTCTTCGACAGCAGAGTTTTGAAACATACCGGCATGCTTCCACTCCTGAAAGAAGTCAGCAATTTCAATGACTGTTTTATCGAGTGTGTTTCCGTAATGAAAGGCGTTTCTTTTAATCCCTGCAAGAACGACAGCCTCTTGGGCTGATAATGGTGAATCATCCAAAAAGTTTAGTCTTCCAGCTTTCCACATTTTTGATTGACTATCATAATCTATATCCGCATTGAATAAATCACGCACCTCCTTGATGTGTTTGATAATTGTCTCTCTATTTGAATTACTATTTGGCTTTGCATACATACTTATAGTGATTGGAGATCCTGAAGACATCCGCTCAAGGATATCAACAATAATTTCGTCAGTTTTATAGTCTGAATATGGCATTTTTTAATACTTCCATGATTTAAATGATACCTGTGTTTTTTTTCACGGGGGTTATTTATTATTATTCTATCGTAAAACTTTATCAGCAGTGTTGATAGAGTTTTCGGGAAGAATTTGAGGTTTTGATGGACAACCATCATTTAATGATATGACATAAACAATAAGGAGTTTAAATGTCTCAAGATCACGTAAAAGGCCATCTCGACGATGCCCCTGGCCAAAACAAAGAGTACAGTATCGTCATCAACGGAGTACAAGTTGTAGTAGACCAACACAAACTTTGCTACAAAGACATATTGCAGCTTCAAAACCTGCCTTACGATGCAAACAATCCATATATTGTGAAATACGACAGAGGACACGGAAATGCGGAGGGCTCTATGGACCCAAGTGACTGCATACCGATTAAAGATGGGATGGTGTTCAATGTCACTCCAACCAACAAATCCTAATATCACGGATCTTGATAAGCTATTGGCTGATGGCTACAATGCCTATATGTATGAAAGCTTGCTGATTGTTCAAGATATTCCGTATGTAAATGAGAGAAAAGAAGTGGACCGAGGTGTTTTGGTTTCTACCCTGACAGTATCGGGAAATACTGCCGTGTATCAACGAAATGCCGGGAAGCACGTTATACACTTTCAGGGTCAAAAACCATGTGACGATAATGGGAAACAATTAGACATGATACATACAGTATCATCAGTTCAACATGCCAATCATATCACAACTAGCTATTCATTTTCAAGAAAACCACCGAATGACTATGGTAGTGAATATGAAAAAATGATCGGATACATAACCGCATTGATGTCACCAGCGCTGGTTATCGACCCAACTGCTACCGCGAAGAGTACCGCCACAGGCGGGGCTCTTGAATGGGAAAGTGTTTTCAATTACATCGACACGAACAGTGAACGGGCACACATCTCTGAGATATCCCAGAAATTGATGCCCTATCACATCGGGATCATAGGAGTCGGCGGAACCGGCTCCTATATATTGGACAGTATTGCAAAAACACCGGTTCAGAGTATTCATCTGTTCGATTCAGATATCTTTTACAACCACAACGCATTCCGAGCACCCGGTGCACCGTCCAAAGAGATATTAGAAAAGCGGCCAACCAAGGTGGAGTACCTGAAAGGCGTCTACTCCAATATGCACAAAAACATCGAGGCACACCCCGTCGATATCGACGAAAATACGATAACGATGCTTGGGGAATTAAACTTCGTTTTCGTCGCAGTAGACAAGGGCAGCGTCAAAAAGCTGATCTTCGACTACCTGGAAAGCAAAGACATCCCTTATGTGGATGTCGGCATGGGTGTACAGACAACTCCTCAGGGAACGATCCTCGGGGAAGTGAGGACCGTTGCTGTAACGAATGAGAAGCGCAAGAAACACCGGTCATGGATCGGTCAGGTCGATCCGGATGAAGAACTTTACGAATCGAACATCCAGATCGCGGAACTTAACTCCATCAATGCAGCTATGGCTGTGATCATGTGGAAAAAACACGCCAAGTTTTACAACGAAAGTACGCCAGTCGGGATGACGACATTTACCATTGACACACTGCAACAAGGAAGAGAGATTGATGATGACGCATAAGTTTGTAGAGTTTATCCCGGCCAAGCCGGAAGAAGGTGTATTATACATCTCTATCGAATACAAAACGGCGACACATTTATGCGCATGTGGCTGCGGAGAGAGGGTGATAACCCCCATCTCTCCCGTAGACTGGAATATGACCTTCAATGGAGAGACTGTTTCTCTCTCTCCTTCTATTGGAAACTGGCGCTTTGCCTGTAAGTCACATTACTTTATCAGGAACGACAAGGTGGAGTGGGCCGGTTCATGGGGTAAAGATGAAATCAATGCTTGTCAGTCTGCCGAAATTAAAAATGAACGGGCTTATATGCATAAGAAAACAAAGGATAGTCTGGACAACAACAATCCAAAAGTAGAGAAAAAAAGAAACATTGCAGACTGGTTTCTAGGCTTTTTTAATAATAAATAATAGTCAATTCCCTATCGTATAGGCAAAGAGCACCTTGAATATCTGGCAGGAAAACGAGATCATTTGGAGATATTATCACGATATCACCGATCGCCAAGGCCAAAGATGGAGGTTTATAAAATGGCGTGGTAATAACCACGCTAAAGAGAAAACTATTTGAATGCATCCTACTATTCTCTATCAATCTAGTTCTTAGCCTTTTCAACAATAACATCAATAACCTCACTGGCTTTCTCTGAACTCTTCAAATAATTCATCGTCAGATACTTTTTAATTGTATTCGGATCGTTGTGTCCAAGTGCCCCGGAGAGGTGCATACTTTCCAAGCCTTGTTCGGCCATCGCCGACACCATTACATTCCGGAGATAATGGACTCCAAATTTAGGATCTCCAAGCCGTGTTTTCATTCGATCTGTAACGCGTCGGATATCAACGAGGTGAGTACCGGTCCGGCGAGATTGAAATACCCACCCCTCATTTTCTTTGAATTGATTAAGTAGCTCTTTGATCCGTTCCGGCAAAAAGATCTTTTGCTCTTCATTGTTCTTTGTTTTGCGTAGGACGTAATAGTTTGCATCGAAGTTGATATCTTCCCAGCGTAGGGTAATAATTTCGCCTCTGCGTCTTCCCTGCAGTGCAAATAGGAAGAGGGCATGGTAGAAAGGATCTCCTTTGAACTCTTCTTCGATTGCTGTATGGATTTTATTTAACGTTAATGCTGCGTTGACCACGATCTTTTTGGTCGTAGGGAGTTTGATTTTAATTCCGTCACATGGATTAAATTGAATCATGCGGTTTGCAATGGCTTTTTTCATTGCCGGATTCAAAACTTCCATTGTTTGTTTCCGAGTACGGGGAGAGAGATTCGCTTCTTCTTGTTTTTTCAGTGCATCTTCAATGTGCTTTTGACGAAGATCAACAAGCTTTTTCATTCCGATATGAGGCTTCACATATCGATCATAGTGGCTTTGGCGAATTGACTTATATTTTCCCTCGGGTACATTCTTCCAAAACTCATCCATATATGCTGCAAGTGTAATTTCTGTATTGAAAACGGAATCGCGTTTATCATTTTTGATTCGTACAAGTTCGCCTTTGGCGAATGTGATCCGATCTTTCTTTCCCCAGGCTGATTTGTCAGTTAAATCGATTAGTCCGCTATATTCTTTTTTTTCGTACATGAAGCGATATAAAAAGATTGTGTAGTCATTATTTGCGCTTAGACCAGTCTCTATTTTGTTGGGATAATCTTTTCTATTTATAGCCATAATTGCAATACACTTTCTTTGTAAACTGGGTACCGAGTTGGGTACCGACTTTTGATATAACAGTATAGTTTTACATAGATTAAAGTAGAATTATATTAACGTAAAATAGGGCTTTGTAGAGCTGAATATCATATAAGATAATTATGTACGTTTGGCTCATAACGGGGTTGTCGCAGGTTCAAATCCTGCTTGACCCACCACACACTCATCACATATCCTCAATTAAATCATTCACACCTAAATTCAAATACACTAAAGCGTGTTATAATTTTCTCAATACATTAAAAAGGGGACGTTATGACAATACGAGTAAACGACCTTTATGCCGAGGAAGCGTTAAAACTCCTCAGTGCTCTGCCAGAAGAAGCGATCACCATAGACCCGAAGCCGTGGTATGCCGATGAAGTTAAACGCCGTATCGAAGAGTATAAAAGCGGAAAAATGGAGACCATTCCTTGGAATGAGGGTTGGGAAGAGATAGAAGAGTTTCTAAACGGATTAGACGAGCGTGCGAGTTAATCGAAGCAAACGTTTCAACCAAGAACTTTTAGTTATTACGAAGTTTATCGCTATCAGCAATCCTAAGAGTGCACGGAGCTTTTACGAAGAGATTAGAGCTTTTGTCGAAACTTTGATCGATAATCCCCGCAAAGGTCGACCGACCGAGAATGGTAACCGCGAATTAATCCACAAAGGTTATACTATCCCCTATCTGATCGATGGAGAGGATATTGTAATATTAGGTATTTTCAATCAGAATGAGTGGAGTGGAGAAGAGGAATAAGTAGCCTGTCCCCTTTTTGTTTTTGCTTTTTGTATGCTGATGTTTTTTTTGATGCTGAGGTGAATATTGGGAAAGATAAGATATTATTGGGGAAAAAAGAAGAAAATAAATGACTCAATTTAACTGGATATGCCCTTATTGTAATCAACATGCGACCATAACTCATGAAAATTTCTCTTCTGATTATCATTCTTTTGAGAAAGGCAATAAAGACAAAGCTCTGAGATTAATTACCAATGTAATTGTATGTCCAAATGGAGCTTGTAAAGAATATTCTATTGATGCATATCTTTTTAAAGAAATAAGTATTGCCGGAAGGTCACAAAAACATGGGTCTCCTCTTTTAACATGGAGATTAAAGCCTAATTCATCAGCAAAGCCATTCCCGGATTACATTCCAAATGTAATTATTTCTGATTACAATGAAGCATGTCTTATACGAGATTTGAGCCCTAAAGCGTCAGCAACACTTTCGAGACGGTGTTTACAAGGAATTATTAGAGATTATTTTGGTGTAGTGGAAAAACGCTTAATAGATGAGATAAATGGCATTAAAGATAAAATGGATCCATTAACGTGGGAAGCTATTGATGCTGTACGTAAAATTGGCAATATTGGCGCTCACATGGAAAAAGACATTGATTTGATTATTGATGTTGAACCGGAAGAAGCACAGCTGCTTATAGGGTTGATTGAGATACTACTAAAGGATTTATACATTACAAGGCACGAACGTCAAAAGCATTTAGAAAGCATCATTGGCGTTGCAACACAGAAAATAGAAGAGAAATCCAATGGATCTAAATAGCCAAGATATTCTAAAGTTTCTAAGTTCTCTCACTTGGCAAGGATTGGCAGGATTATGGGTTTGGACAGTTACTATAATTGTAGCGACGTACAAGGTCATGAAACATATTCAACCGGTGATCCATACAGATAAAGCCGAGTGTGAAATATTTAGAGATTTTTTAAACTCAAAAGGCATGGCTTTATATGACAAACTCCAATTAACACGGCACAATAAACAAGCCGTCCATATTAATTGCCCATTATTTCAAGGCAAAGATGGATGCATGAAAATAGATGGTGGGAAATGTAAATATTTTACTGCATAGATAACTATAATGTACCTTTATTTTATTGATATTGATAAAAACTCGTAAAATAGGCTATTTTAAAATCCTGCTTGAACCTTTAATAAAAAAGAAAAAAGGGACAGGCTACTTTTTCGAAATAATGACCGCTAAGTTCGTGACCCACTTTCTCTTAGCATTTCAACAAATTTTTTAAATTTATCTTCCGATTTCTCTTTTTTTGACCATGTCTCGATATTTTGCATATCAAAAGGGTTCTGCTGAGCTACCCAGAGTGCTTGAAGGAGGCTTTGTTCATCTCTCCAGTGATAATAGGCAGCTAATCGATCTTTGATACAGTCAGTAGGGGTTAATAATCGAAGCACTCCGGCTTCGGTATCGATTTCAGCAATATCTGTAACAGGGGCATCACCGACTCCTAACGGACCGGATGGAAATTCGACAAATAAGTGTGTTTCCTCGTGAACAAAATAGCGATCTTTCTCTTTAAACCCTAGCTCTTCCATCACTTTTTTAATCTTTTTGAATTGGGTATTGTATTGATTGATGAGGTCTAAATCGTATGAGGTGTATTCACCGCGACTGTAGATTTCGACACATGAACCGCCTGAGAGGACGACGGGAATATCATTGGATTTTAACGCATCACACAAAAAACCGCCAAGTTCCATCATGCTCATCTCTTTGATCGATTTCATAACGGTTTTTCAACTCTACGAGGGCGTTTGCGCTGTAGGGTCAGCATCTGTTTGGTTTTTGGATCGTAGAACTCTCGTGATTTGTCCAATAAAGCCGTTAGCTCATTTAAAAAAGCATATCGAGGGTTAAAAAAATAGCGGCGTGTTTTACCCGACATCTTACTGATTAATACTCCACCTTGTTCGAGCTTTTCGAGCTGATTTTGGATAGAGGGGAGTGTAACGTCAAAAAAACGGGCGATTTCTCTTGCATATCCCTCTTCAAATACAAGGATAAATTGCAAAACAAGCTCACGGTTTTTAGTTCCGAACAGTGCTTCAAGCATTTATTCTCCTTTTGAAAATATTGATATAGTTTTTATTTCATATGATATAAGTATTGTATCATATAATTTGAAAATAAAATCTGCTTCACCCATGTTTTTTCGGAAAATCAAACCCTCTTAGTTCCGCCGAATTTTCACCGATACTCTCCCAACTATCATTTTTCAACCGCATCGCCACAACCCCGCAGGTAGGAATATTGTCGATATTGCCGCCCATGATAAGGTTCGCACATTCGGTAAACTCGGGGTTATGCCCGAACACAAAAAGGGTATCGACACTCACAGGTACGTCTCGGATGAGGGTGAGGATGGTTTCGACATCGGAGGCGTAGAGGGCGTGATCGTAGCGGATTGAGTCTGTCGGATAGGATAGGGCTTGGGCGATGGCTATCGCGGTGGTTTTGGCGCGTAGAGCAGGGCTGGAGAGGATGAGGTCGGGGTGGATGCCGCTCTTTAAAAGAATCGATCCCATTAACGGAGCGTCATTCATCCCCCGTTTGTTTAAGGGGCGATCATAATCGCTCAAGCTAGGGTCGTTCCGGTCTGATTTGGCGTGACGGATGAGGTAGAGTGTTTTCATGTGCATAAGCTCCTAGAGAGAGGTAAAAAACGGTCATTATGTACGTATAATACTCTTATGAATTACCTCATTGCAATACTCATCACTCTTAATCTCCTCTCCTTTGTTACATTCGGGATAGATAAATACCTCTCGATTCATAAAAAACGGCGTATCAGCGAAAACAGACTCCTTCTCCTCACGATCCTCGGCGGGAGTGTCGGCTCTTTGGCAGCTCAGAAACTCTTTAACCATAAAACGCGAAAGTTCAAAGGGGTACTGTGGGTAGCACTCCTAACCCATATACTCATTAGCGGTGCGATAATAGGGAGCGGTTATTAAAATCGTACAACCTTATGCTAAAATGTTTCAATGATTAAAACGGCTGGGTCTTTAATGTATCGATATCTCTTTCTCTTAACTTTTTGCTTATTCTCTTCTCTCTACGCCGATATCGATACAGAAGAACTCTCCAAACTCAATGTGGAAGCGCTGGTTGTGAAAGATCTGACAACACGCGAAGTGATCTACTCCAAAGAGGCACTAAAGCGAGTCGCACCTGCCAGTCTCACTAAGATTATGACGGTGATGTTAGCGATCGAACAAGGGGGGTTAAATCGTCCCGTACTCATCACCTCTGAGATGATTCGAGTCGAGCCTACGGTCGCGGGGTACAAAGAGGGGGAGATTATCCTCCTCGAAGATCTGATAAAAGCGGCGATGATTAAATCCGATAACGATGCGGCGATGGCGATTGCGTATGCCGTGGGGGGAAACGTTAAAAATTTTGCATGGATGATGAACGAAAAAGCCAAAAAAATAGGGATGCGAAATACCCATTTTACCAACCCGTGCGGCTATGATATCGGGAGTCACTACTCTACCCCCAAAGATCTTCTCAAACTTGCGGAGTACGCGATTAAAAATCCTGTTTTTAACGATATTACGCGGCAAAATCAATTTGTCTATTACGGTCTTAATACGAATCGTAAATATGTTGCTAAAACGCATAACAAACTTTTAAGCCGCTATGAATACGCGGTAGGGGTTAAAACGGGGTACACCTCTAAAGCGGGGCCTTGTCTAATTGCCCGTGCGAAAAAAGACGGAAACGATTGTTTGATCGTGATGTTGAATTCAAAAGTAAATCGCTGGGTTATTGCCCAACAGATATTTGAGCAGGTTTTTGTCCAACGTTTCAATACGGTGCTAGAAACTTTATAGGGGAGTGTGACCCAGCCGCCGAGGGCTGCACGTCACGCTTTGATATCGAGATTTTGTCCCAGACCGGTCAGGTCGGCTCCGGAAGCAGTGTTTGATTGTGCGGAAGCAGGTGATGTACTTTCTAGCACTTTGAGAATCGATTGGCTTTGAACGTCTATCGCTTTTTTCATCGCGTAAAGTTCAGGCCCCATTCCCATATTCGAGTTGATTGAATCCATCGTTGTGTACTCCTTTTTATGAAGTCTTATCTATATCGGCAGATATTGAATCCTCTGAACCGTTAACTATCTCTATTCTATTTCTTCCGTTTGCTTTTGCACTATAGAGCGCTTGATCGGCACGTTCTATGGCTGTTTTAAACGATTCTCCCTCTAAAAGGAGGGTAGCTCCCAAGCTCGTAGTGATAGAGGGGAGAGATTCAAAAACTATTTCGCTGACACTGCGGCGGATATGCTCGGCAATCGAGATAAGCTGGCTATTTTTAGCGGTATTGATCAGAATGATAAACTCTTCCCCTCCCCATCGGATAAGGGTGTCATCATTACGGATCGAATTTTGGATTGTATCGGCAACCTGTTTGAGAACTTCGTCTCCAATGCCATGCCCGTAGGTATCGTTGATCTTTTTGAAATAATCCAAATCGACCATGATGATCCCCAACGAGGTGATGTTTTGACGGTTCTCATCGTAATAATCGTAGAAATATTGACGGTTGAGTGCGCCGGTGAGCGGATCATGGTAGGCTTTGTTTTTTAGAAAAAGTTCACGTAAAAGAGACTGGCTAATATCGTTTAGGGTGATAATGTAGCGTTCACTGACAAACTCTTTGACCGAGAGGCTAAAAAATCGTTTCTCATTTGAGGATGATTTCATCGCTACGATCCGTTTGGATTTTTCCAGTTCCAGTATCTCGTGTATCCATGTTTTTCCCTCGATAGAAGAGGGGGTAAAAGTGAGATCGTTTTGCAAAAAACGGCTGCAAATGCACGATTCGTGTTGTAAAAAATCTTCTAGCGAGGCAACGGCAAAAAAATCGAAAAAGGGTTGATTGGCATAGATGATGGAGCTGTTTTCGGTGACGTATACGATATTCTCTTGGGCATCAAGGATGGATTGAATGTAGAGGGCTTGTTTGGCCAGTTTCTCTTGGTTTTGTTTTTGGTGGCTGATGTCGTGTTGGACCCCGATAAAGTATTTTAGTTTATTATTAGTATCAAACATGGGGGTAATGTTGAGAAGATTATGAAAGAGTTTCCCCTCTTTTGTGTAATTTCGAAGTTCGACTTCACATGATTTTGCATTTTGAAGGGCATCATATACTTTTCCCATAGAGGGCTGTTTTGGTTCCTGATCACGTAAAAAACGGCAGTTGCGTCCTACCGCATCCTCAAAGCTGTACCCTGTCGTTTCACTAAAAGCGCGGTTGACGTAGATGAGAGGATTATCCGGCAAAGAGGGATCGGTTATCGTAATACCGGTATCGACGACATCGACGAGATGTTTGAAAAGCGCCGCCTCATCGTAAGCATTTTTTCGATCGGTAACATCACTGAAAAACAGGAGTGCGATCGGATCTTCTCCCTCCTCGGCAATAAAGGAACCGTTTATATCGGCCCACTTTAGAGTTCCGTCGCTTAACCTGATACCCACCAGCTGATCAACAAGGCTTTGATGGGAATGAAGAAGTTTTTGGATCGGGTAGTCCTCAACGCTTAAGGGTTCCAGATTTTCATCGCTAAAGTTCCATACCGGATCGGCTGCATTTTTTCCGATAATTTCATTCAGCGGCACTCCAAGAATATCCGATACGGCTTTATTGGCATACAAAATCGTCGTATCACACCGATGGATCATAACCCCCTCATTGAGGCGATCGAGGAGGGACAAAAAGGAAACACCGTAATGATCTATAAGTTTTTGCATGTCACCCCTCTTTTAAATATATTATAAACGGTTTTTAATGAAAAAATCCCTAGCAGTTCGGAGTTAATTCAAAAATTAAGGGGTGATATTCATTATTTAGGCCTATAATAGTGCATTACGAGAATAGGAGCATGCTATGTTAAAAGAGTTATTGTATACAGGAATGGGTGGAGCATTGTTGCTCAAAGAGAGAGTTGAAGAGGAGCTTAAAAAGCTTGAAGAGAAAGGAAAATTGAACACTACCGATACCAAAAGTTTTCTTGAGAGTCTTAAAACCAAAGGGGAAGACGAAGAAAAACGTCTCAAAGAGGAACTCAAATCTGCCATCAAAGAGGTGATTGAAGAACTCGGAATTGCAACGAAAAAGGATATCGAAGCGCTACGATCGTGAGTTCATTGTATTCACCGAGACGTCTTTGGAGCGTTTTTCGTCTTTTGCTCTCGTTTTATCTTTTGATAAAAAAGAGGGAGACGTTTTTAGGGGTTTCCTCGCTCAGCCCCGATAAACTTGCCTCCACTATTACGGAGCTGGGGGCGAGTTTTATCAAATTGGCGCAAGTTTTGGCCACCCGTAACGATTTTTTCGATGAGTCGTACCTCAATGCCCTCAAAACACTCCATGATGATCTCCCTCCGATGAGCCAAGCCGCGTATGAGCGGGTCATGGCAAAAGCTTTTCCTACCGTACCGTTTATCCGTTTTGATTCTGTTCCTATTGCTTCGGCATCGATCGGTCAAGTCCACGCCGCATGGATAGATGAGACGACGAAAGTAGCCGTGAAACTGCGACGTGAGGGGATCGAAAAACGGGTTCGTGCCGATATCCGTATCTTGTCACTGTTTAACGGTTTTTTTCGCCCCCTTTTTTCCCATACGACCCGCCATTCCATCGAATCGGTTATTGCGGAGTTTTCATCGATGATTGTCCAAGAGTGCAGTCTGCGTCATGAGCGGAGCAATCTGGAGAAGTTTTCGTCACTCTACAAAGACTCCGGCATACTTTTCCCTATTGGCTATCCCTCTTTGAGCTGTGATGATGCGCTTGTGATGAGCTTTGAAGAGGGGTGGCGGTTTGATGATCGGGATGCGATCCTCTCGCACGGACTCGATATAAAACCGCTGATCGACCAGCTGGTACGTTTTTATACCGATCAAATGTTGGTCAAGGGGTTTTTTCACGCCGATCCCCATCCGGGAAATCTGCTGGTAAACGGTGCGGGAAAACTCGTATTGCTTGATTTTGGGATGGTGAAACGGGTTCCTAACGATACCCGTATCGCCATTATCGAACTGATAAAAGCGGCGAATGAACGGGATTTTGAGAGCTATGTAAGTGCAGCAAAACGTCTGGGGACGGTGGCGTACGATGCCCCCTCCGCTGAGCTTGCCGAGTTTACGGAGCGGATGTTCGATATTTTCGGTAATGATGCCCTCGATAGCGGCAGTATGCAGAAACTGGCGTTTGAAGTACTGGAACAGACCCGAAACCTCCCCTTTAAGCTCCCTCAGGAGGCGATTTATATCCTCCGAGTCAGTGCCATCATCGAGGGGTTAGGGACTACCTATATCGAAAATTTTAACGGGATCAAAGATATCCTCCCGATCCTCCAAAAGAATATCCCCAGAGCGTTAGGGATGAAGGATTCGATCCTTGAAACTGTGATCGATGAGATCAAACGTATCCCCGGTGATATCAATGCGTTTCGCCATATGATTGAGCGTGCAAGCAAAGGGGAATTGAGTGTAGAACTTTCACCGCTGCAGTATGAGATGATAAAAAAAGAGTTTCGTGCCGCAACCGCACCTCTCGCTACGGTGCTTATTTTGGCTCTGGGGGCAATGGGATTTTGGATGGCGGGAATCGAGGAGGCCGCTTATGCTTTTTTAGGGGCGGCGATGATGCGGCTGTGGTATCGATAAACGTGGATTTTAATGGGATTACAGTGAGGATAGGGTAGTATTACCTAATCAAATAAAAAGTGCCTAAGTATGAAGAGATTGATCCCTTTTTTAGCAGTATTCCTATGTTTTATCTCCGCATCGGCTAAAGATGAGATCAGATTCGGTGTTTTTGCCTATATGGGGCATGAAAAGACCCGAGCAAAATACCAGCCGCTGGTTGAGTATCTGAATGAAAAACTCGATAATCGGGTTGTTTTGGAAGTTCTGACTCAAGAGGAGATGGACGAAAAAATTGCCAAAAATCAGCTTGATCTCGCCACCACCAATCCTACCCATTTCCTCGTTGTCCGTCATCAGTACGCACTAAGCGGTGCGATTGCTACCCTTATCAGTGCCAACGAGGAGGGAAAGCCTTCCAGCCGTCTGGGAGGTGTAATAATTGTACGCCCTGAGAGTCAGATTGAGCACCTTGAGGACATAAAGGGTAAATCAATCTTAACACCCAGTATGAAACATATGGGGGGGTTCAGAGCTCAGGTATATGAACTCCATCAACAAGATATTCATATCAACAAGCATAATAATAAAATTATCGAGACCTATAATTCTCATCAAGAGGTGGTTCGAGAGATTTTAATGCGTCGAGCTGAGGTTGGATTTATCCGTGATGGCATCTTGGAAGAGATGATAGAGAGCGGTGATATCAAAGCAGGGGATATCCGAATCGTTAACGAAAAAAAAGTGGCGACTCACCCTTACAGAGTATCAACGCAACTCTATCCGGAATGGCCTGTTTTTGCCCTTCCTCATGCCAAAGAGAGAGATATTAAACTCTTCCTTGCAGCCCTTTACTCTCTTCAACCGACGAATGAAGCGATTAAAAAAGCGGGGATTTACGGCTATTCTCTACCGGCTGATTATCTGGAAGTCGAAGAGCTTGCCCGTCATTTGCGTCTCCCACCGTTTGATCAGACACCCGAAATTATTTTTTCGGATGTTTGGGCACATTATAAGGCGATGATTATTGTTTCACTCGGGGCTTTGCTGTTCGTATTGATCTATTATACACGTGAGCAGCGGAGAAAAAAACTGTTTGAATCGCTCCTATTTAATATCGGAGACGGTGTCTACGGTGTCAATCATGAAGGCAAATGTACATGGATCAATGCTCAGGCGTTGAAGATGACCGGATTTAGTGAAAATGAGGTACTGAATAAGGATCAGCATGCCCTTTTTCACCACCACAAAGTCACTCATGAAGTGTATGATGAGTCTGAATGTCCTATATACATGACATTGCAAGACCGTCAAACCCGCAGCGGTGAAGAGTATTTGATCCGACATGACGGTACCTACTTTCCGGTAAGTCTCACCGTAGCTTCTGCGGATGATGGCGCTATCATCGTTTTTCGGGACATTACAGAGCAAAAAATGTTGCAAGAAACACTGCAACGAAGTGAATCAAGTCTTAAAAAAGCCCAATCAATAGCCCATATCGGGAGTTGGGAACTTGACCTCCAAAACAATCATTTGTTTTGGTCGGATGAGATTTATCGTATTTTTGAGATCAATCGACTCCGCTTTGAAGCTTCCTACGACGCATTTTTGAATGTCATCCATCCAGATGATCGGGAGAGTGTTAACCGAGCGTATGAATATTCACTGATTACCCGACAAAAATATACGATCGATCACCGCCTTTTGATGGAAGACGGCAGAATCAAGTGGGTTCGAGAGGTGGGAGATACCGAGTATGATTCGGAGGGGAACCCTACTGTTTCCAGAGGAACCGTACAAGATATTACGGAACAAGTTTTGATTAATCAGGAACTTCGTGAGATAAAGTCGAAACTCGAAGAGACGAATGCCGCGTTGAGCCTTAAAAACAATCAGCTTAAAGAGCTTGCTATGATTGACGGGCTCACCCACATTGCGAATCGCCGCTTTTTTGATGAGATGTATGCAAAAAACTATAAAGAGGCTTTCAGAGAGAAAAAAACGCTAGCAGTGATAATGATCGATGTTGATCACTTCAAGCCCTACAACGACCATTATGGGCATGCACAGGGGGATGAATGTTTGATAGCGATAGCCCAAGTACTCAAAAACAGTCTCAAGCGTCCCAGCGATATCATCGCCCGTTATGGGGGTGAGGAGTTTATTATTTTACTCAAAGATATTGATTTAGATGGGGCACAGCAAGTTTCTGAGTCTCTGTTAAAAGCCGTTGAGGCTCTTCAAATGACACATGAATACTCCTCTGCGGCTGATGTTGTTAGTGTCAGTGTCGGAATGGCTTTTAAAGAAGTCGGGGATGCTGTGAGTAAAGAATCCCTCCTTAAAAGTGCGGATGATGCACTCTATAAAGCTAAAGCTGAGGGACGAAACAGGGTGGTCAGTACGGTTTAAGACTATCGGAGTTATCATTAATGCAATCTATAGGAAGAGTAGGGAATGATGCAAGCTCAAGAACTTAAATCGAGTTTCACCAAGCGCTATATTATTGCGATCTCTCTTATCGCACTTCTCTCAAGCGGTGCTTATTATGTCTTGAATCTTGCCCTAAAAGCGAGTGATTCGACAGCACTGGTTGTCAATATCTCAGGAAAACAGCGGATGCTCTCACAGCGGATTGCCTCGTATTCTCAGCAGTATTATTTGCGTGTTTATGCGGATGGGGTACACTCGGACAGTGAAACCATCCGAGCTAAATTGCTGAGTGCTATTGAGGAGATGGGCAAAGCCAACGAAGCACTCTCCTCCGGAAGCTTGAAAGAGGGTGTGCAGGTAGAACTCTCCCCTTCCATCTATTCGCTTTATTATGGGGAGACATTGCTTAAAAGGCGTGTTGAAGAGTATCTTGATCGAGCAATACGTCTAAGTAACGCACACTCCCAAGATGAATCAATGACTCTTTTAGGAGAAATTTTAGAGCTCTCCGACCCCCTTTTAAATGATCTAAACAGTGCCGTTTTACAGTATCAAAAAGAGGGTGAAGCCAATATCGTCGCAATTGATAATTTAGAATCAATAGTGTGGCTGGTAACACTGATGACGCTACTATTGGAAGTGATTTTTATTTTTCAGCCTATGGCCAATAAAATTCGTGAATTGTTTCAAGAGGTGGCTTGGGATCATGAAAATCTTGAGCAGCAAATTTCAATTCGAACAATGAGCTTGGAGCATGCTAACTTGAAATTGATGCAATTGGCGTCACATGATCCGTTGACGGGGCTTAAAAATCGGCTCAATATGGAGCGTGATCTCGAAGAATTGATTTTTCAATACGAAAAAAATCATCTCCCTTACGCTGTGTTGATGCTCGATATTGACTGGTTTAAAAAAATCAACGATACCTATGGGCACGATGCGGGTGATTTTGTTTTGTGTGAAATTTCAAAAATTATGTTGGAAAGTGTACGTATTCAGGACAGTGTTTACCGTGCCGGGGGGGAAGAATTTGTTATAATTTTTAATCGTATCACGCGAGAGCAGGCGATTGAAAAATCAGAATCTATCCGTTTGGGAGTTCAAAAACATCCGTTTATCTTTAGTGATCAAACGATGCAATGCACGATTAGCGGAGGGCTTTACCACCCTGATATTTTAAAATCCTCAAGCGTTCAAGGGGTTCTTAAACTCGCTGATAATGCCCTATATGAGGCCAAACATTCAGGACGCAATACCATCGTCGAAGCGATCTATAAAAAAGTTGAAGAGAAAGAGTAATTTCAAATGATAAATAAAACAATAGTTGAACGTATTTTGTTGGTGGATGATAGTAAAACATTGGCAAAATTGATCAGTTTAAAAGTAAAAAGTGAACTAAAAATAGAGATAGATGTGGCGTATTCGCTCTCAGAAGCAGAGCTTTTTAGTAAAAAATATAGCTATACCTTAGCGATTCTTGATCTCAATCTTCCCGATGCCCCCAATGGGGAAGTGGTTGATGTAATGCTCAAAAAAAATATCCCCTCAATCGTTTTGACGGGGAGTGTCGATAAAGAGTTCCGTAAAGTGATGCTAAAAAAAGATATTATCGATTATATTTATAAGGGGGGAATTCATGATATCGACTACCTAATCGATATTATCAAAAGACTCCTCAAAAATCGTCATCATAAAGTGATGGTGGTGGATGATTCATCGGTGTTTCGAAATCGGATGAAAAAAATGGTGGGAAATCTCTTTTTTCAAGTGTATGCACTCGCTCATGGAGAAGAGGCTCTCTTGATTTTGGAAGAGAATCCCGATATTAAAATCATTATCACCGATTACAATATGCCGGTGATGGACGGACTGGAACTTACCAAAGCGGTTCGCAAAAAGTATACAAAAAATCAGCTCTCTATTTTTGTCCTCTCTTCCACCGAAGATTCCGATGTATCCGCTATGTTTCTTAAACAAGGGGCGAACGATTTTATCAACAAACCGTTCAGCAAAGAGGAGTTTTCATGTCGGTTAAACAATGCGATTGAAGCGTTGGAGAATATCGATACGATTACCCATTATTCCAGCCGCGATTTTTTGACGGGATTGTACAATCGGCGCCACTTTTTTACGGTGATGGAACCCTATTTTATCGAAGCGGTCAATCGAGATGAAGAGTTTATGACGGCGATGATCGATATTGATAATTTTAAAAGTATCAATGAAAGTTACGGACACGATATCGGAGATCAGATGATCATTCACGTTTCTGAACTACTTCGCTCAAACGTACAGTATCAAGATGTCGTTTCACGTTTTACAGGAGATGAATTTTGTCTTGTCTTAAAAGAAACGACCCGTGAAAAATCGATTGAAATTTTAGAACGTATTCGACAAAGAATAGCATTGACACCTCTTGTACTTGCATCGGGAGAAGAGGTGTTTTTGACGGTTTCTATCGGGGCGGCGTTGGAACATGATAATTCTTT
>DLUI01000155.1:0-7144 GCA_002742695.1 Sulfuricurvum kujiense
CAAAAGCGATTACTAAGAGGAGAATCATATGTTTAATAGACTATTACTGGGTGCGGCAGCACTTTCACTGGCTGCTTCGGTAGCATTTGGGGCACAAGGTGCAAAGTTTTATATCGGTGAGGGCGATAAAGAAAAAGCGTATATGGATATGGTCAATAATAAGATCAGTACCATCGGATTTGTGTTGTCTGATCCGCATGAGCGTATTAATGATGCCTATAAAACCAAATACGGCGGGACTAACCTTGATAATCTCGGATTTTTCTCGGTCACGAAAGATGCAGCAGTGGGTCCGCTTTTGATGAAAGAGCCAAGCTTGGGCGGATTTAGTCCATTTAACCTCCATGTATGGAAAAAACAATCTGAAGATAAAACCTATGTAGGGCACATCACTCCTGAAGCTATGTTGGATATCACAGGTGTTAAAGATGCCGATGTTCGTGCAAAATTTATCGCAACATTTCCTGAGCTCGATGCAATGATCGAAAAAGAGATCGGAAACAAAGTTCAAATTGTAGAGTACAGCGCACTTCCGGCGAAACCGATGATGACATTCGAACTTCCGTTTGAGCGTGGTGCTAGCTTGGATGGCTTTATTGCTGATTTCCAAGGAAAATTTGAAGAAGCGTTCGAAGCAAATCAATATATCATTGCCGGATATAAAGATATAAAAGCTTCTATGACCGATGCAAACATTGAGTTTGGTCGATTCGATGCATACTGGGTTTACTCACTTTGTCATTTCAAATTCTCTGAGGGAATTTTTAACCAAGGGCGTCCGGATGCGGGAGCGTTAGCTCCGTGTTCAATGTATATGTACGTTGAAAAAGGATCGAATAAAGTAATGATCGGTATGCCTCGTCTTGCAACCTGGACAGCGGTTATGGGAATAAAAGATCAAAAAATGAACGATTCTATCGTTGCCCTTGATAAAGAGATTATTAAAATCATGACAGAATTGGGAGCACAAGAGAAATGAAAAAAATCTATACACTCATTATGAGCGCACTCGTTCTCGGATTTTGCGGATGTGCCGGAGTCTCTCCTGAAGCGGAAGCCGGAGTAAAAGTCGAAAAAGTTGTAGCAACCTATAAAATTGCATCGTACACAACAGTAGATGAGGCAAAAGCCAAACTTTCTGCTGCTGGCTTTGAAGTAGTCGGAAGCTATAAAACGGATGCAGGCACATCAGTGCTTTATACCAATGGCGCGATGAAAGCAATGGCAAATAAGCCTATTCGCGGTCTTGCGGCGGTAGGGCGAATTTTGGTTGATGATGAGCGTAAACAAATCAGCATTGCCAATCCGGTTTATTTCGGAAAAGCATTTATGCAAAAAGAGTACAGCCATGCAACGGCTTCAGCAGTATTGGGATCACTTGAAAAAGCATTCGGCCCTCTAAAAGATTCTACAGATAAATGGGAATTTGCGGGATTAGCAGGCTACCATTTTATGGTGGGGATGCCGTACTATGAAGATATGAGCGTCGTAGGTGAAGGTTCAACGGCTAACTTGGTTGCCAAAGCACAAGCAGCAAAAGGGACAACGGCTGTAGTAAAATTGGGTGAGGATCGTTACGTAGCATTTGTGAGTTTGGATCGACGTACAAACGGATTTGTGAAAAAGATCGGAACTCAAAACGGTCAATTGCTTCCATGGGCTGTATTGATCGAAGACGGACAAGCAAAAGCGTTGAGCGCAAAATACTTTATTGCTATCAGTTACCCATTATTGACTATGACAGAATTTATGACGATTGCAACCGTGCCGGGTGCCGTTGAAGCTGATCTCAAAAAGATTTTCAAATAATTATAAAGTTTCCACATTTTGTGGAAACTCCTCTTTTTAAATTTTAAACTTCACCGCTTTTAGCATATTCTCTACAATCTCTTTATAATAACTTTTCAGTGTATCGTTTCCTAACACAACCGGCGGTTCACCGTTGTCTGAGCCTTCACGAATCTCCATGTTTAGGGGTATCTGACCCAATAACGGGATGTTATAGCGCTCCGCCAAACGTGCTCCGCCGCCGCTTCCGAAAATGTCATAGCGCTTAAGCGTATCAGGGGCAATAAAATAACTCATGTTCTCTACCAATCCTGCCATCGGGACATGGATGTCTTGAAACATTCGGATGGCACGGCTGACGTCATCGCTGGCGACGAGCTGAGGGGTGGTTACGATCACCCCTGCGGTGATAGGAAGCTCTTGCGCCATTGTGAGCTGGATGTCTCCTGTCCCCGGAGGCATATCGATAACCATAAAATCAAGTTCTCCCCACTCTACATCTTCGAGAAATTGGATTAATGCCGATACCGCTACTGAGGAGCGCCATACAAGCGGAGTATCGGAGGTCGGAGTAGTAAGAGCGACGCTCATAATTTTGATTCCGTAGTTTTCACTCGGGATGATTTTATCATCATTCCATCGGATTTTTTCCAAATCGGTATTGGTGAGGCGCGGAACGTTGGGCCCGTAAACATCGGCATCTAAAATACCGACACGATACCCTTTTTGCGCAAGAGCAATGGCAAGATTGACACTGACGGTACTTTTGCCCACTCCCCCTTTGCCGCTCGTTACCGCTATGACATTGGCAGCATAAGGTGCACGGTTATTGGGATTGGAACTGTTGCCGTAGTTCGTATCTTTTTGAACTTGAGCTTTTTTGGTGATATTTAGACGTGAGAATTGTTCCCCCAAAGCCGCTTCAATTGCTGATTTCACCGTGAGATATGAATCATCACTGACGGTAAGGAGTTCGATATTAGCGGCACCTTCACTCACTTTTACCTCAGAGATCAGTTTGAGATCACCGAGTGTGCGGCTCAGCCCCGGATAAGAGAGAGTATTGAGAGCTTCTTGTAACTCTTTAGTGTTCATAAGGATTTCCTCTCGCTTCACGAGCTAAAAGTGCTTTGGTTCCATTTGCTTTTTGTGCTTGCTTGGCTAATGGAGCGCGAGCTAGCGGATATTCAAGGCTGAGTCGATGGCACGTACTAATACGCTCATCTATAAGGTTATTCAAAGAGGCTATAACGCCAGCTAGCGTTCCGATTTTGTTTGATTCATTGAGCAAGTCTTTGATCAGCATTTCACGAGAGTGCATTCGAAGCTCTAATCCATTGGCGTTACCGATAGTAATAAAATCGCTTGCACTCAAATAAAGACCCGAAAAAAAAGTGTTTAAAAAGTGATTTTCGAGACTCATAAACTGGCTTCGTTCTTCAAAATGGCGTTTTTTCATGGACGTTCTCCCAAATTTGCTTGTGCCGCTTTACTTACGTCAAAATCAGTATCGTTTAGTAACAGTGTGATGATCTCTTTTGGAGCGGAACGATTTTCAGCTAAACGCATACGTACCATTTTATCATTGTCATCGCATAAAATTTTGAGCAATTTCGGAGGTGTATTGGGATTGCCGGAGAGTCCGTCACGGACAATTTTTTCATCACTGAAAAACTTTTCCAATACATCGCTTGGGGTTGCAGGGTTTGCCGCGACAAGAGCGCGTACTAAGTTGATAGGATCGCTAGAGAGATGACGAAGCACTTCAACCGGCGTATGGGGGTTTTTGGCAACTGCCCAACGTGCACCCATGTCGACCGGATTGCTTGCAATGTCGATGAGGAGTTCAACCATGATAGGGCTGTACTCCTTATCCCGCTCATAAACGGAAGTTCGTAATGAGAGGTTCATAGCGACTTGTCCGACGAGCAGTTTATCAGTTTTGAATGCAGTATAGATTGCTTGGACTGTTTCGATCGGAAGGGTTTTATCCTCTAATAATTCTATAAGTTCAGAGGTATCGGAGTGTGTCAGTGCGTTTTGTAACATATCGGTATGCATAAGCTCCCTTTGTTTTGTGATAAAAATAATCGTCATACTATCAAAAAGTGATTAAATTGTAAGTATTAATAATACTATGTAAGGCTTAAAACAGTGTTGGAAGTATAAGAAAACGTAAAAAAACGTCCAATCATTTATAGTCTCAATTTTGTGATAATTATGTAACAAAAAGTAATCCATGGGTGGAGCTAAAGTAGGTATTTACCGTATATTAAGAGATACCTACCTATAATAGAGATGGAAATTCCGTAAATAAAGGCACCAGAGTGTGCACATTTAAAAATAAGGAGCACGGATGAACAGATTGCTAAAAACACTATGTGTTGCGGCATCACTGTCGGCAGCCACTGTATTAATGGCAGCCGATGGGTATAAGGATAATTCAATCCTTATCTCTGCCGAAGAAGCGGTCAAGCTTATCGGTAATCCAAAAGTGATGTTCGTATCGGGTGATAACGAAGATATTTATAAACTCGGTCATATTAAAGGCTCAGTTGAGATGTATGCTCACCACCTTCACCATTCGGAAATTGATGGCGAAATGCATTGCGCACCGCTCTATCGCTGTATTGATGATGCTGAACAAACCATCGGCAAAAAAGGGATCAGCAATGATATGACGGTTATCGCATACGATGACTTTAAAGGGCCGAATGCGACAGGCGTTTATTCATTTTTCGACAGTTACGGTCATAAAAATGTAAAAGTGCTCAACGGCGGACGTGCGGCTATGATGGCAGTCGATCCGGCGCAAAAAGAGTATGATGCACTTAATAAAGAACTAAAAGCTGCTAAAAAAGTAGAAAAAGATTCAAAAGAAGCTCTTAAAAAAGAGGGTGCGGATAAAGCGGCTCTGGATGCAACGATTAAAAAAGCATCTGAAACGGTAAAAGCGTTGAGCGCAAAAATGGCAGTAGTTGAAAAACGTCTTCTTGTTGTTAAAGGGGATGAAGTTGTAAAACCGAAAACCTATAAAATTGATCCTAAAAAAATCAAATGGAATGTGATTGCGGATAAAAACGAAGTGAAACACGCGATGGAAGATATCCTTAAAAACGGTAAAAAATCTAAATATGTGATCATTGACTCTCGCGGTATCGCGGAGATTGTCGGTGAGCGTAAAATGGATAACGTTGCACGTGGCGGACACGTACCGGGAGCAACCTTTATCGAGTGGAGCCAAATCTCCGATGCCGATAAAAAACTCTCATTCCGTTCAGCAGAAGAACTCCAAAAAGTGTACGATAATTACGGAATTACAAAAGACAAAACGATTTACGCGTATTGTCACGTAGGTGCGGGACGAAGCTCGGAACATATCACTGCGCTTCAATTATTGGGTTACAAAAATGTCAAAGTCTTCACCGGAAGCTGGGATGTTTGGGGTAACGATATGAACCTTCCGATTAAACGATAAGGCTATAGCTATGACAAAAGTAATGAACAATCAACGCCGTGACTTCCTGAAAGTTTCAGGGATGACGGCAGCGCTAGTGGCATCACAAGGCTCACTATTCGCTAAAACCAATGTAATGTCGGTTGAGAACGGTAAAGAAAATTATCCGAATACCAACTATACCGAAGATATGTACCGCAATGAGTTTTCATTCACGTACGGGAAAAAAGAGGAACACGGTTTTGCATACCACTGTGTTAACTGTCAAGGTAACTGTGCTTGGGAAGTATGGTCTAACAACGGTGTTGTTACTCGTGAGAACCAATCGGCTCGTTATCCGGTCATTAATGCAAAAATCCCTGACTTCAACCCGCGCGGATGTAACAAAGGGGTACAGCACTCTCAAACGATGTATCAAAAAGATCGTATCCTCTATCCGATGGTTCGTGTCGGTGAGCGCGGCGAAGGGAAATGGAAACGTATCAGTTGGGATGAAGCGGCTGAGCGCGTATGCCAAGAGATTTTCAATTGTATGACTGATCCTGAACGCGGACCGGATAAATTGATGGTACACGCGGGAACCGGTCTTTTGACCGAGGGTCGTCGCGGTGCGCCGCTTCGTTTCTCGACACAGCTCGGTGCGATCCGTATTTATCCGTCATCGTATCTTGGAGATATGTTCTCAGGTGCGGCGATTGCGTACGGTGAGGGTAACCTCGGGTGTACGTGGGATTTCATGTACAACGTCGATACGGCTGTTATGTGGGGGGGAAATCCATCGGTTTCTCGTATCCCTGATGCTCACTTCGTATGGGAAGGGAAATATAACGGAGCAAAAGTTATCGTTATTACCCCTGAGTTCAATGCGACGGCAAAATCAGCTGACCTTTGGATTCCGATCAAAGCTGGTTCCGATAATATCCTAGCCATGGGTGTTATCAACGTTATTTTGAATGAAAAACTCTATAAGCCTGAGTTTATAAAAACATTGACCGATCTTCCGTTCTTGGTTGATGTTGAGACTCAAAAAATGATTCGCCGTTCTGATATGGAACATGCGGCAAATGATGAAGATCATCACAAATATATGGAAGAGTTCTATTGTATGAATAAAGCGACCGGTAAAATCGCTTTGATGCCGGGTACTGAGGGAAGCAGTGAGAAATCACTTCGTCTTGATGATCACGGAATCGTTCCGGAACTCGAAGGAAAATGGACTATTACCGATATGCACGGTCATAAACGTGAAGTGACCACCGTATTCGAAATGCTCAAAAAATCAGCGGCAAAATTCAGCCCTGAATCGATCCAAGAGGTAACCGGCGTTCACCCTGATACAACGCGTCAGCTTGCGCGTGATATCGCGATCCCTAAAGTTGTAGAGATTACAACCGGATTCTCGTTGAACAAATATTTCAATGGTGTTATGACCATTTGGAACGTTGCTTCAATTTGTGGTCTTACGGGACGTATGGGACCATACGGCGGATTGAATACGGAAAATGAATTTACCCTCTCAGGACTTGGCGCATTGTCAGGATTTAGTGGTAAATATAATGCCCGTTTCGGATCAGGTTTCGTCGGTGAGTTCGTATTTGGTGACGGTATGAAAACGTTTGATCAATACTTCAGTGACGAAGATGTCAAACGTGCTCAAAACGGTATGTCTAAAGATGAGTATATGGCAGTATTGTCTGAAATGCTTAAATCAGGAGAAAACGATAAAATCAATCAGGCTTCTAAACGCGGTAATGTGAATAAACCGTGGTGGCAGCCGGACTGTGCTCTTATCGTAGCCGATTCAAAATTCCGTCGTAACAAAGGGTCTGAATATCGTAAAGCGTTCTTGAACAAAACGAAATTTTATGCCTATGTCGATTACCGAATGAGCGAAGCGGC
>DLUI01000155.1:7290-21368 GCA_002742695.1 Sulfuricurvum kujiense
GGTGAAGTGTATCTCGGAACCGACAAAATGGCGGTACAAGCTGCACTCGAGAAATGTGAGCAGTATGAGCCGTGGACGATGGAGAAAATGTACAAAGTGGGCGGATTCTTATTGATCAATGAAAAAGCGGCAAAATCTTCACCGTTGTACTCGGACCGTCCGTTTAACTCGAATGAAGACCATTTGTATAAAATGGAGCGTCTTGAGACATTATCGGGACGCCAAACGTTCTACGTTGACCATGAACTGTATATTAAAATGGGTGCAGCAACGAATACCGGTATGGAAGGGATCCGTCCTCAGTCTAAAGACTATCCGTATGTATTTATGACGCCGCATGCTCGTTGGTCTATCCACTCGAACTACAAAACGTCACGTACATTATTGCGTCTTCAACGCGGTGTCCCTGCAGCGCAAGTCAACCGTGTGGTTGCAGAAGCTAAAGGGATCAAAGACGGTGATACTATCCGTATCTACAATGCTCTCGGTGAGTTCTATGCAATGGCAAAACTCTCTTCTTCCGCTCCGGCTGATGGATTGGTACTAGAGCATGGATGGGAACCGTACATGTATTTGAAAAACAAAGGGCACAATGAAGTTGTACCAACGGCATTGAACCTTCTTGAGATGGCAGATGGATGGGGTCACTTGAAATTTGGTGGCCTATGGGATGGTAATCAGTACGCTTATGATGGCGCCGTGAATTACGAAAAAGCAAAAGACGTACAGTATTAAGGGGTTTAGATGTCTAAAAGACAATTAGCAATGGTAATGGACCTGAACAAATGTATCGGGTGCCAAACATGTACCGTAGCATGTAAAACGCAATGGACGAACCGTAACGGTCGTGAATATATGTATTGGAATAACGTCGAGACCTATCCAGGTACCGGTTATCCAAAAAACTGGATGGAGCTTGGCGGCGGATTTGACGCTGCGGGCGACCTTCAGCCGGGTGTCATCCCTAACCTCGAAGCCGATTACGGGGTGCCTTGGGATTACAACTACGAATCATTGATGGGCGGACAAGCGGATAGTAATACATTCCACCCGCATATCTCTCCGACTTGGGGACCGAACTGGGATGAGGATGAGGGTGCGGGTGCATTCCCTCAAGACAACTATTTCTTCTACTTGCCGCGTATTTGTAACCACTGTACAAATCCGGGATGTTTGAGTGCGTGTCCGCGTGATGCAATCTTCAAACGTGAAGAAGACGGTGTTGTATTGGTTGACTTGGATCGTTGTCAAGGGTACCGCTATTGTATCGCGGGATGTCCTTACAAAAAAATCTATTTCAATCCGAAAATCTCTAAATCAGAGAAATGTATCCTTTGTTTCCCACGTATTGAGCAGGGGTTACCGCCGGCGTGTGCGCAACAATGTGTCGGTCGTATCCGTTTCGTAGGGTTCTTGGATGATGAAGAGTCACAAGTACACAAATTGGTACATAAATACAAAGTAGCATTGGGTCTCCGTTCTGATTACGGTACACAACCGAATGTTTATTATATTCCTCCGACCGAATCCCCTGCTAAATTTGATGCAGAGGGTAAAATCATCGAGGGTTCAACGCGTCTTCCAGTTGGAGAACTTGAAAAATTATTCGGACCGGAAGTTCATGATGCGATTAAAACTCTCAAAACTGAGATGAAAAAACGTAAAGAGACGGGTGTAAGTGAGCTTATGGATCTATTGATCGCATACCAACACTCTGATATGTTCCGTCTGGACAACAACTACTATCAGCAGGTTGCCAAAGAGAACAAACGTAATCCATTGGCTCCGGTCGATACACGTTACATTGCCGGTAAGTTTACAAAAGCTGGAGGACACCACTAATGAAAAAGCTATTAACGACTATTCTTTCATTGGGTGTTGCCGCTTCTGCGGCACTTGCATCAGAGCATGCGATTAACGCCGTTAAAGTTTCTGAAAAGTTGGATGCGGTTAAAGCCGATTCGGCAGTATGGTCAAAAGCAAAATTTGAAACCGTAATACTGTATCCGCAAACAGCGATCTACATGAATGATAAAAAAGCCAATGCGCTGCCTGAGAATGTAAATCCGAAAGCTAAAAAAGTGCAGGTCGGAGCGTTGTATGACGGTAATAACATCGCATTGCTAGTCAAATGGGCGGATGGAACCAAAGATGTTCAATCGAATGCTTCAACAACCTCGTACAGTGACGGTTTCGCAGTTCAGTTTGCCGGTATATCGAAAGTTCCTCAAGTACTTCCATACATCGGTATGGGATCGGAAGGACGTCCTGTTGTAGTACACCTTCAAAAAGCGATGGAAACAGTGTATGAGCCAAACGGCAATAAAGACGTCGCACATCAGATCAACCGCCAGCAAACAGGTCTATTCGGCAAAGAACTGGCAGAATTCGATGCAAAAGTGGCAGCTTTGGGGAACCACGATTATGAGAAAGTTTTTGTGGGAGAAGGGTACCGCTCTTTGACCGAAATCAAAGACGGGTCTGTCAAATCAAACGCAGCCATGACGTATGCAGCAAACGGTTGGACGGGAACGCTTAGTCGTCCTCTCAAAGACGCGTATGTCAATCTGAACGGAACAGTACCGGTTTCGATTGCGGTATGGGATGGTTCAAAAATGGGCCGTAACGGAATCAAAAACCTGAGTCCGTGGATCGCGATCAATCTAGAGGGGCAAAAGCCAAATGCCGCAATGCACGCCGAACTGACCACTGATTCCAAAGGTGATCCGGTAAAAGGTAAAGAAGCAGCTGCCGCAAACGGATGTAACGGATGTCACCAAATCGAGACCTCTGATCCGGTTTCATTCTTGTCACCGTCACTCAAATATGTAGGTGGGTATTCTTCGGTTGCTTATTTACGTGAATCAATCTTAAAACCGTCTGCTGTTGTTGTACCAGGTTATAATCGTAATGCACACGCCAATACCCCTTGGTATAATATTGAAAAAGGGAAACGTGTCTCGACGATGACCGATTACGGTTTCTTGGATAAAGAGACGGTTGATAATATCGTAGCGTATCTCAAATCTCTCAAAGCGGAGGTAGAATAATGAAAAAAGTTGTATTGCTTTGTGCCGCGCTGGTATTCAGCGCATTTGCCAACGAGCCTGAAGAGTTCGAAGGTCTTTTGACAACTCCGGGATGTGCCGCTCAAGGTGCATTTGCCGATTGTTATTTGGAAAATTATGTGTGCGGATCGGATGGTTGTTTTCGTAAAACCGAACCAGGTGTGACGACAAAAGAAGCAAAGTATGCCCTTTATCAACACAATACGGGTAAAGTCTATACGATCGATACCACAAAATTGAAACTTTCCGAAATGCGCGAAGGGATCAATAAAAACGGTGTTGTTGTTCTCGGAACACTCGACGAAGCGACCAATACGATTATGGCGACAGAATTCAAATCTCCGCCACCACCTAAAAAATCGTTCTTTAAAGGGTGTTTGTAACACCTCTCTAACCCCATTGGGGTTAGTCTTAATTGTCTAAACTTTGCTGTCTCAAAGTCCTCCTATGACACAATCCCTTACTTATTTTCAGGAATCATTATGAATAACGAATATCGTCTCTATATCTATGCTTTTTTATCTCGTGTTATGAGTGATATCCCTGATCGTCGTTTTATCAATGATCTCAAAAACAATAGTTCACTTTTAGAGATTATCGGTGAAGAGACAAATGAGTGGATCACGACAACAGATACCGAAGAGCTGTATGAGCAGCTTAATACCGATTATACGTCGATGTATGTTCTAAATACGCAGCCAGTAGAATCGTTTGTTCTGGATGCCAAAAATGAGACACTTGTAGGGTTGCAAAATCCGGTAATGGGTTTTTATTTTACACACGGGTTTGAAGTAAATATGGATCAAACACAGATTATGGCACCGGATCATTTGGGGATTGAGTTTGCATTTATGCAAACATTGGTGTACCGGAATGAAGTGAAGTCGCAATTTGAATTTTTGGATCAGCATATATTTCCGTGGGTAGTTCCTTATATGATGGGGATGAAGAGTATGGCAGATACACCGTTTTATCGTGATATGTGTGATTTTATTGTTGAGTTTTTAAGTGCTGATTATGAATACTTGGCACAAGGGTCTATCAATGGGTAATATCAATTTCGTCCAAAAAAATAACCTATTCAGTTTTACGGCGACCCGTTGTTTACGCAATGAGTACTATCATAACGATTGCACAATCTGTATTGATATCTGTCCCAAGGGAGCTTTTCATATCGTTCGAAACAAATTGACTTTGTTCGAAAATGAGTGTGTTGAGTGTGCAGGATGCATCGGAAGCTGTCCTACCGAAGCCTTGGAGATAGAGAGTTTCGATCCTAACGGATATGCCGCATCGTATCAACATATAGAAGAAGCCCCGACACTTTCGTGTAAAGTGACAACACCGTGTTTGGGTGTATTTGATGTCGAACACTTCAGTGTGATGGCTCTTCGGGGTGAGCGAAACGTGACATGTGATATGAGTCATTGTGCGGGGTGTGTTCTTAATGAAAACGGAAAATTAGAAGAGGCAATACGGTCAAAAATCGGTGCAACAAACCAATTTTTAGAGACGATAGATAGCCCTCATCGGATAGAGACGATAGAAACGAAAGAGGAGCAAGCAGATCGGCGTGCCCTTTTCCGCAAAGGGTTTGAGAAAGTTAAAGAATCTCTCTCGGAAAGCTCAGTGGCTCACATCTCTATGACAGTAACACATCATAAGTTAGCGGATATGAAGATGCCGCTGAAACGTATATTGCTCAAAAACTCTCTCAAAGAGATTGTTACGGGATTGGAGAGAACGGAATTTAGTGAAAGTTCCCCCCTCTTTTTTAACAAGCAGATCAGTTTTGAAGCATGTACCAACTGTGGCGATTGTACCCAATTTTGTCCGACGGATGCACTTTTTCCGACCTCTGACAAACAAGGAATCTTTTTCTCTCAGGGCAAGTGTATCGGATGCGGTATTTGTGAGGATATATGCAAGCCCAAAGCAATAAGCAAAAAAGAGGGATTTAATTTAGTAAATATTGCGTACGATCGCGCCGAGCAGATGGTCTATTATGAGATGGTGACATGTCATGAATGCCGCTGCCCTTATCCGTATAAGGGTGGCGATCCGGTATGTGACCGATGCGCGAGTTTTATAAAAAGCAATGCTAATATGTTTACATTAGCACGGGATATGTAAGTAAGGGGCTACTTCTTATCCATAGCCTCTTTGGCCCCTTTTATGGCGCCGTTCATCGCCGATTTGGCAACACTCCACGCCCGTACTCCCATCGCTTTTGCTTCTTGAGCTGATTTTGATTGCAGAAGTTTATTTCCCTGCTCCGTTACCCCGCGCTTTAGTTTCGAGAGGCGGGTGCGCAACAGCTCTACCGTCTCTTTTGAGAGGTGTTTGATCTCTTCGGTATCAAAACGGATATCTTGGCTCATGGACTCTAATTTGGCAATGATAGCGGGTGCATTACGATGGCTGAGAGAGTGGATAACCTGAGTAAAGAGAGTATCAATGTGATCGAGTTCGTTTTCGATGGTTTTGTACTCATCCCGATAGAGGGCTTTAACCTCTTCAGGAACATAGAGGAGGTATTGATGAAATTTTTCGATCGACTTGTAGAGGGCGGAACGTATACCGAGCAAAGTACCCCGCAAAATTGTATCGGCTTGATTCGGTGTTGCTTCAGCAAGATTGAGTGCCGTTTGGAGAATACTGGCTAAAATTCGGCGAATACGGATCGCATTGAGGACATTGGCATTGAGCGTTTCAAAGGTGATCTCTTTGATAATCTCATGAAGGGTCTCTTCGATGTCAGAAGCGCGCTCTAAGGTCGTAATAATGGCACTCTCTACCATCTCTTCGAGAATATCAAGAAGATCAACCGACTGGATTTTGATCTGGTGGAGTTTCTCCAGCATCGCATCATCTTCGCTGAACATTTTTTCCAATACATCAAAGAAACGGTATTTTAGCTGTTGAAGTTCATCGCTTTTACGGGCAATGTGGCGCTCTATCTGCTCTTTTTGAACCATTAGATCTTCGAGTTCATTGTGGAGGGAGAGGGTTGTCTCTTTTAATGTATTGACCGTTACTTCACGCAGCTCTTGAAGGGTTAAAACCGTGGGGTTTAACCCTGAGTAGCGTCTTTGAATCTCATTGGCAAATGTATCTGTTTTCATCATTCGATCCTTTATAGTACCATTTTGATATGGGGATGCGCTTTGAGCGTTTCGTAAAAATAGGTTCGTTCGTCTTCATTATGAATCAATAACTCTAAGTTCATGCTAATGTATTTACCGTTACTGCTCGCTTTTGAGGGTTCGAGGGAATATTTCCGTTCACAGAATATTTCCAGTGCAGCAATCTCGATTCCAGCGCGTTCATTTGCGACTACTTTGTAACACCATGTACAAGGGTATTCTAATTCAAGCTTCTGGGGTAAGTCGTTGATAAGTTCCACTTTTGCCTCCTGATTTGGTTTCAAGCTGGATAGGGCCGATCACCATCGATTTATCTATCGCTTTGAGCATGTCATAGATAGTGAGCAAGCCGATGCTCGTTCCGGTCAATGCTTCCATTTCGACCCCTGTCTGACCGCTTAGCTTTGCCGTGACGATGAGTTTGAATCCCGGGAGTGTCGGAAGTTCTTCAATATCACAATGAACCCCTGAGAGATTGAGCGGATGGCACATAGGGATGATATCGGAGGTCTTTTTTGTCCCCATTATGGCAGCTATTACGGCTGTTTGGAGAACAGGCCCTTTTTTAGCCGTTTGATTGACGACAGCATCAAAAGCCGCTTGACTCATGGTAATGAGTCCGCTGGCAACTGCGATACGTGAGGTAGTGGTTTTATCAGAGACATCGACCATTTTCGGGCGATCACGCTCATCAAGATGGGTTAAATTCATTATAGCTCTTTGCAATACTTTTTATTATTATAGCTAACAGAGGTAAATTAGAATGTGATTAAAAAATGATCATAGCGGGAACCAAAATTGGGCTATAGTTTCGAGATATTAATTGAGGGAGATACAATGCAAGATTTAGTGCGTAGCTATAGTGCTAATGCTCCATTGATCCAAAAATTTATTTTAACGACGTTGAGGAAAGCGAGTCCGAAAGCCTTTAATATGCAGCTTTCGGCCAATTTATTTAAAACATTTCCGAGCCTTGAGCTCATTTATAAAACGGATGAAGGATTCGTCCAAAACTCACCCAATATTTACCTGAACAAGGAAGAACATTATCATGTCGGAGCGGATCGGGGATATCTGGTGGATGAGGTCGCTCTCCAGCAAGGGTATTACATCAGTGAACCCTATATCTCTACCGCAACGGGACACTTGTGTATAACGGTTGTGTATGCCGTTGAAGACGGGTATCTATTTTTCGATTTTAGACTTCGTAAGTTGTTGGAGAGATTTGCCTTAATTGAAAAAAATAATTTGTTTAAATATCTGCACAGGTCGTCATACGCAATTATCGGAGGGGGACTCCTCTTTTTTGGAGTGTTTGTCGTTTTATACGGTTTTTATACCTTTGGGGGGTATCTTTTTGCCACTGAACCGCTCTCTATCGATGCGGTATTTAAACCGATCATTGCGCTGACGTTAGGACTTGCGGTATACGATTTGGGGAAAACTATTTTTGAGCAAGAGGTATTGCCTCGGACGCAGCATATCAGTGAAACGTTTAATGCAAAAACGCTGATGAACTTTTCGGTGTCGATCATTATTGCGTTGCTGATCGAAGCGCTGTTGGTCGTCTTTAAAATTTCGATCCATGATTATAAAGATCTGCCGTATGCATCGACATTGATCGCTTCATTGGCCTTTTTGCTCCTTGTGTTTGCGGTCTTTATCTATTTGGTGCGCAAAAGCGAGAAAGAAGCGTCTCCTAAATGTGTTGAAGAATAAGGTTACGACCACGAAATAGAGGTGATTTCAGCTTGTGATCCCAGTCGCATCGGAGGGCCCCAAAAGCCGATTCCGCTGTTGACATAAATATGGCGGTTAGGAGCAAGCGGATAAAGCCCTTTGACATAGGGTTGTGCCAGTTTCACTACATAGTTAAACGGCCAAATTTGACCTCCATGGGTGTGTCCGCTGAGGATCAGTGAGGGGGCAAACCCTTCTAGATACTCTATATACTTTGGCTGATGGGCTAAAAGGAGTGTCGGCGCATCAGGGGGGATGTTTTTAATAGCATCCCTGATATCGGGGATATGGGTTTGGGTACGAAAGCCAAAAAGATCGTAAACTCCGACAATGTAAAAATCATCTATTTTAAAGGCACTGTTTTCCAAGACATGAATCCCGAGCGTTTTCACGAAAGAGATCGTTGTATTCAATGAGTGAAAATATTCATGGTTTCCCACCACGTAAAAGGTTCCGTATCGGCTTTTGAGATGACGCAGTTCACTGACAGCATCTTTGATAACGTCGATATGCGCATCGGATAAATCACCGGTTATGGCAATGAGATCGGGGTTAAGGTGATTGATCATAGAGACGCTTTTGGCAACAAACTCTCTGTCGATCAATCCACCGATGTGGATATCGCTGATTTGGACAATACGGTAGGATTTTCCGCCAAAGCGGTTTTGATTGATATCAACAAATTGAACCGCAGGCTCTTTCGCCCCTTCAATAATTCCGGCTCCCAGATAAGCACTTCCGAGGCTTAAAAATCCGATATCGGTGGCACGTTTAAAAAAAATCCGTTTTTCGGAATTAAATGGGATGTTTCGCTGTAGGAGATGGAGCAATTCGTACAGTATGATCCCCATAAAGAGGATAAAACCGATACCGATACTCAGAGAGAGGATGAAATAAATGAATTTAGGAGGGCTGAGGAGATAGCGGCTCAAAAGATAACCTATGATTCCCACCATATTGAGTATTAGGAAGGCCAGAAGGATGGTACGGGTATGTGGTTTTATATGCAAATGGCAAACGATTCGTGTATAGCCCAGATAGTGAACCATCGAAAAAAAGAGGGTTACAATCAGAGGGAAGAGCGGATTCATGTCGTTAGTGCATTGAAACGGATTTTTGCCTCTTCATATTCGTGCGGATGGTTCAGATTGGCAAAAAGGGCATCATCACTAAAATCAAGGTAGAGTGTGTTGGAAGCAGCGAGGAGTTTCCCAAGACGGTGATCCCTCTCGGCTAACATGCGTTCAAACTCTCCTAACAATGAGCGGTGATAGAGTCCGCACATGGGATGGCTCCCCTCGCTCGTTCGGGCGATTACCGTATCCAGATTTTCCGTATCGGCATCTATGAGTGCTTGAAATACCTTCTCATCCACAAACGGCGTATCGACACTCAAGACGAGTACTCTCTCCTCTTTGAGTTCTCTAAACATACTGACGAATCCTGCGGTTGGAGCATAGTCAACATCGGCGGGGTCAAGGATAAAGGGAGCATCAAAATTAAATTTATCACGACTTTTGGCAGAGATATACACATGGGAGAAGATCGTTTTTAAGCGCTCATATTGATACTCTGCAAGGCTCGGGTATCCTCCGAAAGGAAGGAGTGATTTATCCGCTCCCATACGAGAACTTTTACCTCCGGCGAAGAGGATGCACGGCGTTGTAATCATTGTTGTGCGAAGGCCGTTGAGAGGATAAATAAACGCATGAATGCCTCCGATACTAAAGTACGACTATTATAACAATATAGAGATTAATCGAGTTCTTGAGACGAGAGGGCAGTGGTGGAAATTAATTGTAAAACTGCAGCCGATGAGAGATTATGAGTATGGATAAACGCTTGGATTTTTTCGATGTTGAACCGCTCTATGGCCTCAACGGTCTCTAAAAGCTCTCCAAGTACCCCTTTATGCTCGAGCAAAGCTATCATCACCTCTTCAGAGAGGTGCATATCTTTGAGGATGAGGCGCAATGGCATCGACATAACAGCACTTGAGAGTGACATAACCCCGACAAAAAAAGCTTCTCCCATTGCATCGGATGTTGCACGGGGATTGAGAAGTTTATAAAATCCTTTCATCAGTGCGGTTCTTCGTGAGACCATTTGCATCAGGAGCGATTGGGTAGGGGAATGGTTGATATGTTTTCCGTACATTAAGAGAAGGAGCCATTGGGAGAGAGGTTTTCTCCCCAATAGGGTCAACACCTGAGCTATCGAAGATATTTTTATTCGTAAAGAGAATGCACTGGAATTGATGTATTGAAGCAGTTGAATCGTGAGTTCGGGATTGGATTCAAATGTCATAGTAAGCTCTTCGGTGGTGGTGGCACTCGATGTGAGCATATTATAAAGGCGGATTACCGTTAACAGTTTTGAGTCGACACTCTGATGCTCAACGCTAATCGGTTCACTGAAATAATACCCCTCTACATAGGGAAAGCCGATCGATTTGGCGATAGCGTACTCTTCTTGGGTATTGACGTCGGTTGCAATCATTTTAAGAGAATAGGGGTTGATAAGTTTTGAGAGTTTGGCCATATATTCTTGAGAGAGATTTTTAATATCTACCTTGAGATAGCTAAGGATAGGAAAAAGAGGGGTAAGCTTTTTTAATGTTTTGGTTTGGATATAGGAGATATCGTGAAGTGCAAAACAATATCCCAATCCATGCAGTTCGATAATCCGTTCATAACTTTCATGGTTGAGTGTGATCGAATCGGGTAATGAGAGGATAAATAACTGCTTTGGAACCGAATAAATGATTCCACTCATCAAAAAGGTATCATCAATTTTGATAAACCCCTGAACATCCCCTAAAACATTATGGATACAGAAGGTGTTGATAACCGAAGCGATCAACGGAGCTATATGCGAACTATCTTCATGGCTCGGGATATCATAAAACAAATCGTAAGCGATCAGTTCTCCCGTATGATCTATAATAGGCTGTCGTCCTATAAATTGCAGTGAAGCCATTAAAACATATACCCTTTTAGACTAAATTCAATCGCATTTAGCCGTGTAAACCATCCATTAACATCCTCTTTTCCTATATAAATCCCTTTATTGCTCGCATTATTTAAAAAGCGAAAAATCTCTTCTTCCAATTCAATTGCGGCGGATGCTTCATCGTGCATCCCTATCGCTTGGAGACTCCCTTTTAGGGAGTGAATCATCCGTTTAATGTGATGGATATCATCAGGCTCGACATGTTTGTTTTGGATGAGTTCAAAAGCTTTCCCTATTTTTTGAATAGATAGAAAAAGCTCATCAAGACTATCGCGTAAAATTTCACGTAACATAAGATCCTTTTTTGTTAGGCAAATTTTTTAGAGACCATATCTTCAAGCATTGTAAAGAGGATGTTGGTAGCCGCTTCGATATCTTCGATATTTTTAAGGATGAACTTTTTATCTGCTTTTCCTTCTGCTGCAATGGTGTCAAGAATCTCTTTGACTTTTCCATGAACGCGTGCGTGCGGTTCGATAATATCACTGTACCCTTGAGTTGATCCGAAATGCTCTTTGCCGTATGCTTCATACCATTTGCCAAGACGGCAATCATGGTGGCTGATGACGTCAACTTTATCATGCTGTTTGAGTTTAAAGATTTTAGCATAATTTGAAACTTTGAAAAGAACGTGATCAATTTCGACGAGAGAGACAAAAAGGCGCTCAGACGCATGGTTAACGACGTCACTGGTCTCGTGTGCTTTGGTATCAAGTGATTTGGTTGTCGTTTGCAGTAGATCGGTTTTCTCTTTGGATGCACTGCTCAGTAATTGAGATTGGAGGGCTTTTGTTTTAATCTCTTCGACACTTTTGTTAAGGTGAACAATGATCTCCGTAATGTCTTCAGCTGAATCTTGGGTCGATTCGGCGAGTTTTCGCACTTCATCGGCAACAACGGCAAACCCTTTTCCGTATTCTCCGGCGCGCGCGGCTTCGATGGCGGCATTGAGTGCCAAGAGGTTCGTTCGCTCGGCGATCTCTTTAATGAGAGTCATGGTCTCATTGATCTCTTCGGCATTGGCCGAGAGTTGTTCAATCTCTTTAACGGTATCTGTCATTGAATCGTTGAGTTGTCGCATCGAGCTGTCCATCTCAATGATGTTATTGGTCATCATTTTCGATTCTGTTGCGGTGAAGTTGGCGTTGACTACGACTTGCTTGAGAAGTTCGGTGTTTTCTAATACCCGTTTTTGGATGTAGGTGAGGTTTTTAGCCAGCCAACCGTCATTTGACTCTTCAATCCCCTCTTTGAGGGCAAAATTTTCCGTGGCATCAATCCCATTGACTAAGGTCGTGCTGACATTATCGACGGCTAATGCCATCTTCATAAAATCTCCCTTCATCCCCTCGGTATAGATCCGTACGCATCGGTTTCCCCCAGAGAGTTCGGAGATGACGTGGCTGGTGCTTTTGACAAACGACTCCATTTGATCGGCGGCACTGTTGAGGGCGAGTGCGACAATGCCGAGAGAGTCGGTTTCGTTAATACGGTTGATTCGTGTACTGAGGATACCGTTTTCCAAATCTTTTGCCATTTCAAGAATTTGGGTTAAAAGCTCTTTATGGCTTTCAGAAAAATCATCAAACATTCCCATGGTGTCTCCCTTTAGTGTTGATTTTGTAGAGTGTAAATGTAGTGCTCATAGCTACCGCCTTGCTGCGAAGCCTGCGAAATCAAGTATTCCCGTGCTGTTTCAATATCGTATTGGATTTCGAGCTGTTTTAGGCGATCATACAGCAGTGTAATATCCATAATCGCTTTTGGATTGGGAGCGCGCCGTTCGGAGTGGTATCCGATAATATCCCCTTTTGCATTGTAGTCGGGTGCTATGTAGGCGAATGTCCAGTAAAATGAACCGTCTTTGGTCAGGTTTTTTACATACCCATAGACTACTTTTTCCGCTTTCAATTGATCCCATAGATAGGAAAAAACAGCACGCGGCATATCCGGATGACGGATAATATTATGGTTGGCTCCTAGTAGTTGGGCAGTGTGGTATCCTGAAATATCCAAGAATGTCGGATTGGCGTAGGTAATCATCCCTTTCATGTCTGTTTTGGAGACGATGAAATCGCTTTGGTTGAGCTTGCGTTCATTGTGTCCGAGTTTTCGATCGTAACGGTTATAGTTAAACATGGGTTCCCTCCATAAACGATTTTACCGCTTGATAAATTTTGAGCGGTTCCGTTTTGGGGATGAAGAGGTTAACCCCCATATCTTCGAGTTTTTTAACCACTCCGATATTGCTCATCGAAGTATTGACAATGATCGGAATAGAACTATCAATCTCATTTTTGACATACTCGACGACTTGAAAACCGTCCATTAACGGCATCTCGATATCGGTAATAACACATCCGATCCGTTTCGCTACACCCGGTGTTTTTATGGCCCAGCTTTGAAACTCCATACCGTTACTAAAGTAGTGGGTTTCAATCTCTGTTTTATCGAGCGTTTTATGGAGAACCGAGGTCGCAATATGAGAATCTTCGCAGATGATCAACACTTTGTCTGTTTGGATCGGCTGAATATCTTCATACTCCTCTAGCTCATGCATTTTGCGCTGAGTGACGGCAGGGAAGATATCTTCGAGCATCTGCTCGACATCGAGAACGAAGCATATTTTCTCATTTTCTCCGATTCCCGAATCGCTCAACCCCGGTTTTATGAGTGTTTGTTTTTCGGAATGGAGTGAACTTTTACGCCGTTTTCTACTTCTGCGCCGATCTTGGTTGAGTTCGATTTTAGTGATATAGGTCATTTTTGCGTTGGTTGTCGAGGGACGTTCTAGCTCTTCAGCTCGTTTGGAAGCGATCGTTAGAATTTTTTTAACCGGAAAAGCAATGAGGCTTTGATTGAATTCAGAGACGACAAAGATATCGAACTCTTTTAAAGTATGTTCGCTTTTAGGATCATTTCCCAACCACTTGGTCAGGTCGACAATCGGGAATGACTCCCCTCGAAGAACAGCGATCCCCATTTGATAAGGATTGTCACTGAGCCCAGAGGTTACCTGGGCATCTTTGATCATGGCGAATTCTTTGATTTTCGCGATGTTAATACCGTATATTACATCGCCAACGGTTTGAAAAGCAGCTATCTGCATGAT
>DLUI01000155.1:21541-28790 GCA_002742695.1 Sulfuricurvum kujiense
GCAACGGCTACTTCGTTGTCTCCCAAAATCCCCATGTATCCGCCCAAACAGGCACCGCATGTTGGGTTAGAGACAACACCGCCCGCATCGATGATGATGTCGATATATCCCGCTTTGGTTGCTTCACGGACGATTCTCTGTGTCCCCGGAGTGACGATAAGACGGACGTCGGGGTGAACGCGTTTGCCTTTGAGTATCTCTGCTGCAATTTTAAGGTCAGACAAGCGACCGTTTGTACAGCTTCCGATAAAGGCTTGATCGATTTTGATGTTATCGGAGACAGCTTGAGTGAGGCTGTGGCCGTTGGACGGTAAGAACGGATAGGCGATAACCGGTTCGAGATTGGCCACATCGATTTCGAGGATTTGAACATAGGTTGCATCATCGTCGGAATAATGGATTTTCGGTTCACGCGCAAGCGGTTTGTCGGCGAGGAATTCTGCCGTGATTTCATCNNGTAAATTCGAGGGTACGGTACAACGCACCGTCCACACCGATCATGCGGATAATCTCTAAAATAATATCTTTACCCGTAGTATATTTGCCCGGTTTACCGCTCAATACCACTTTGATCGATTCCGGAACTTTGAACCAGTTTCCCCCTGTGATCATGGCAAATGCCAAATCGGTAGAACCCATTCCCGTAGAAAAAGCCCCTAATGCACCGTGAGTACAGGTGTGCGAATCGGCACCGATGATGACATCGCCCGGTACGACAAGCCCTTTTTCAGGAAGCAATGCGTGTTCGATTCCCATATCTTTTTCATCAAAAAAGTGTTTCATCTGATATTTTTTAGCGAAATCGCGGCTGATACGGGCTTGGTTGGCTGAAGCGATATCTTTGGCGGGGATGAAGTGATCGAGGACGATTGAGAACCCCTCAGGATTCGCAAGTTTAGTCGCACCCGAGTCTTCGAATGCTTTGATCGAAATAGGGGTCGTAATGTCGTTACCGATAACCATATCGATAGGTGAGCGGACAATTTCACCCGCATAAACAGTACGTCCGACGTGCTCGGAGAATATCTTTTCAGTAATGGTTTGGCGCATAAGAATTACCTTTTAACGGCTAAATAATGACGCGATTATACCATAGTGAGTCTTAGCGTTTTGGGGTATAGTTGATCTTTTTTAGGGTGTTGATACAGAGTTAACACACGATATATTATTTTAGTGTAAGATAGGTGTATTGAAATACAAGGAGTTTCTATGCGAAATTTTTCATCATCATTTAGAGTGTGGCATTGGCTGAACGCCATCGCTCTATTTGGGTTATTTATTACGGTCGTGCTACGAGAAAGTGTTATGCATAAGGCTAATATCGGTTCAATCGTTCAAACAAAAATGGCGGAGTTGGGGACCATAATTACCGATGATCAGGCAGTAATAATCGGTAAAGCAGTCCGCTCACCGATGTGGGATTGGCACATCTATTTGGGGATTGCGGTTGCGGTTTTATTGCTCTGGCGATTGGCGATGGTGGTCAAAAACGGGTTCGGATTTGACGATAATCCTGCTATGCAAAAGGTGTATCTCCTGTATCGAGCGGTATATGTTTTGATGGCAACTATGTCCCTTAGCGGTTTGGCGCTCTATTACAAGATTACCGGTGAGGCAAAAGAGAATGTTGAGACACTCCATATGGTTTTAGGATGGGCGATTTTTGCTTTTATCGCGATTCATATTATCGGAGTTGTCCTTGCGGAAAAGAGTGATCAAAGCGGTTTGGTATCGCGGATGATCAACGGAAAGTAGATTTTTTTAAGATTCGTGAGTATCTTTAAAGGTCTCACGAATCGCGAGAAATTCATCCAAACGCTCAAAAAAGATATCGATCAGTTTGGGATCGAAATGTTCACCGCGCTCTTCCCTGAAGAGGGAAAAGATTTTCTCATCATCCCACGCTTTTTTGTAGACGCGATCACTCCCTAGTGCATCAAAAACATCGGCCAATGCCGTAATACGGCCGTAGATATGGATCTCTTCACCGCTCAAGCCTCTTGGATAGCCGCTTCCATTGTACTTTTCATGATGTTCATACGCCACCGTAGCTGCCATTTTAAGAAGCGGTCGGTTGGAGTGTTGGAGCATCTCATATCCTAGTTCGGCATGGGTATCCATAATGCGCCGTTCCTCCTCGTCAAAACGCCCCGGTTTGTTTAAAACGGCATCCGGAATAGCTACTTTGCCGATATCATGCATAGGAGAAGCTTGTCTGAGCATTTCGGCATCTTCTTCATTAAGGCCGTAATACAGAGCAAGAAGTTTGGAATATTCCGCCACTCTTTTGACGTGATTTCCCGTCTCTTTGGAACGGCTCTCCCCGATGGAACCCATTGTAAAAACGACTTCCCGCTGTGTGTCTTCGATTTCACGGTTGAGAGTGGTGATTTCATCTAACGCTTTATCCATCCCCCCGATCATCGTATTGAAAGCATCGGAAAGCTGCCCGATCTCATCATCCCGATCAACAGAAACCTGCTGTGTATAATCTTGGGTACGGGTGATTTTTTTGGCCGTATCGGAGAGGGCAATAACGGGGCGGATAAGCCCTGTAGCAATATAATAGGCAGCGGCGGCTATGAAAATGGCACCCGTAATCAGCAGAGCAATAAACCATTGTTCGTATTTGTAAAGCAAGCGATAGGCAAACCCTTTTTCTTCTTCCAAAACAATGGTTAGCTCCGGCTGATGTTTGAGAGGATGGGAGACTTGGAGCGATTCTTCAAAAACATTGGGTCGAAGTGCAATGGTTCCATCATGGTGTTTGAGATAATAATGGCGCTGTGGAGAGTTGGAAAAAAACGGTTGGAAGTTTTCGAGCGGATAGGTGACGATGAGCTCAGCAATTTTTTCTTGGGTGAAGGTTGAGTGAATAGGGATTGCAAAAAAAGGTTGAATGGATTTGATTTTGGAAATAGCGCTAAAGTCACTGGAAGCGATAATTTTACGGTTCACATCTATGACATAAAAATCACCGCTCATCTTCATATCATTTTTCTTGGAGAGAAGCATCGTACTGATACGACGATCCAAATCTTGGGTATAGAGATCGTTCATAACTTCCGATTTGGCAATAAATGCCATATCGTTTTGGAGGGTTTGCAGATGCTGATCGATCCGCTCTACCGTAAGGCTTAGCTGGGTATTCATCTCTTGCGTAACGGCATTGTATTGTTCTTGACGAAACGAGTTGCCTAGCAAAATCATACTCAACGCATAGGGGATAAGGCTGACCCCCAAAAAGAGAAGAATAGTTTTGAGTTTAAAACTCATAGATAACCTTTACGCTGCCATCGGCCATGGAAGAGGGGATATAGCCGATAGCCCCTTCCACGTTTTGGACAAACGCTTTGATCGATTCATGGGAGGGCTGGGTGATCGGAGGGGTGATCCCTTGGAAATGTTGTTTGACCCAGTAGGCATTTAACCGATCTCTCCCCATACCTAAAACGTCACTCTCAAAAGCGATTCGAGAAGCCTCTTGACCGACTAAATTGAGGGGGATGATTTTCTGATTTCCTAAAGAGTGCCGTTTTTGTAAAAAAATATCCCGAATCTGCTGAGTTGATAATGTCCCCACCTCGGCTTTTTTCGAGATAATCACACTGTATTGTGCTCCAAAGAGGGTTGAAGCAGCGATAAGGAGCAGAGTAATCGTTTTCATCAGAAGAGCACCGAAAAAGAGAAGAGTGCCCGATTCTCCTCATTCTGAGAATGCCATTGGTATTCCCCCTTTAAAGAGATAGGGTAGAGGGGTCGATAGCTGTAGCCCAACGTGAAGATGGTGTCTTTATAGTCCGAGAAATGGTCGTTATAATGCTCAACTCTTCCGACTACAGCGTGCTCGGGCATATAATGATACATTGCCTGCACATAGCCTGAGAGGGTATAATCGTCTTCTCTGCTATTGTAGTCACTTTTGGCAAGCAGCGCTTCACTGACGAATTGCCACTCGCTATCATCATATTTGACGTTCGCTTGAAGAAAACGTGTCCTCTGGTTGGTTTTAGTAATATACTCCCCTACGCTTCCGCCTCCGTTCCACTCCATAGAAAACTCTTTTTCAACGGCAAAACCGTAAAAATGGGTGTTGGGAATATTGATGTACTCTTCATCCAAATCATGATTTTTTTGGGCGAAAAGGTGATAACGCAACCCCTCAGTACTCGGTACATACCCGTTGATATCGATACCGGTGAGAAATTTCGGAAAAAGGAGCATGCTGTAAAGGGGATTGGAGGTGGTATCGCGTAATACGTTAATCGGCTCCATATTCCAATACCCGATGGGGGTGATTTGTTTTCCGAAACGGATATTAAAATCATCCGACATCCACAGATCGCCGTAAAGCCGTTCAGCATGGAACTTTTGGCTTCCTCCGTCGCTCCCGTCGCTGAAGTTTTTGTGGTAAAACCCGACCGCTTCAAACTCCGCCAAATACGAAATCATAGGGTTAATGTCCCCATAGGCCATAACGGCTACGTCATCAAGGGTAAAGGTCTCATCGCTTCGGCCTGCTTCGAACTCGCTCGAAAAGTATCCTCCCACATTGATATGATCGTTTATTTGTGCTCCGCGACCCAACTCGTAAGCGTGCGTACACGTAGAGATGAAAAGGAGGAGTAAAGAAGAAAAGGGTGATTTTAGGGACACGAACAATCCTCATAGTGCGACGAATTAAATAAACTTAATCCTACCACAAATAGGGCTAAGCTGAGCTTATTCCTTAGCTGTTGAGCTTAAACTCTAATGTCAGTTCAATCTCCATCGGCAAAGAATCTACGAGGTTCTTCGGTACATCGATACCTGAAGCTGAGGAAACGGCGGTTTTGACCGCATTATGGAAAATAGCCTCTCCCCGCTGAACCGAAATGGTATTAATCGTTCCATCATTCGCCATTGTGAATCGCACATCGATTTCCCCTTCCATCCCTCTGCGTCGTGCCGCGGTCGGATAGCGTAAATGGTTCTGTATCGTGGTACGCAAAGAGGCAAAAAATGATCTTTTTGCAGCCGTTAGATCGGGTTTAGGCGATACTTTTACCGGTGGCGGTGCGGGTGCAACAAAGGTTTGTACAGGAGGTGTAGTCGGTGTTACTTGCGATAGTGCAGGGGGCTGAATCGGGGCTGTGATGGCTATAGGTTCTTTTGCAACGCTCTGTTTTTGTAGTAACGGCTTTTGCGGCTCTTTCACAAGAGGTTTTATTTTCTCGATAAGAGGCGCTTGAACCGGTTGGGGTTTTAGAGAGGGTTTTGAGAGAGAGATCAGCGTCACGTGATGCATAGGGATTTTCACAAGTTTAGGGGGGGTAGTGAGTTGGGTTAGTACCCAAAAAGCCAAAGAACCCATGAGGGCATGAAAGGTAAGGGAGAGGAGAAAAGATTTACGTGCGGTTGTCATCATAGGTGTATCCATCCGTTAAAGATTGCAATTGCGACCCCTGCAAGGAGGATCGGTGCGGTGTGTTGGAGCACTGCTCGGTAGCGAGAGAGGTGAATGAGACTCTCTTTGAGTATGGCCGTGAGAACTACTGAAAAAAAGAGGAACCATAGGAGTGTTGCTCCTAACCCGAAGGTAAAGCCATAAGCGATTGCCCAGAGCAAAGAGGGGGTGGTTGCGCTGAGGGTCATCATCGTGATAACGGGAGCACAGAGTGACATCGACAAGAAAACGCCGGTCATAAAAAGGGGTATTGCTTCTTGGGGTGTCTGCGTAGAGGTGCTACAGCAGGAGGATGAAGTCCTAAGGGAGAACCATAATCGCCCTGCGAGAATGAGGGTGACACTCCCCAGCATATACCCCATTAGGGTGGTATCGCTGATGAGAGATTTTATCATCGTTGCACTATAGTAAGCAATAAGAGAGAGGGCTATATAGCCGCTGATACGTCCTAAACTGATGGGGAGCAGGACTCGGAGGCTTTGCTGGCGTGTTGCACTGTTGGCCAAAAGTATGGGGGAAAGCAGCGGCATGCACGTGAGCATACAGGCTGTCGCTCCATAAGAGAGGGCTACGATGAAAAGGGAGAGGAGGGCTAGCGGTTCCACTCTTTAACCCTTCCACCATTTATCGATTTTGGTCCGCTTTTTGAACCCCTCCTTGGAAGAGCTATAGAGGGTGAGCGGACCGTATTTGAAGCTCATGACCCCATCATGAGGGCAAAACTCGACACATCGTCCGCAGAGGGTGCAGTCGCTGTGGGTAATATTGCGGTTTTCGGCTTGGTCTTGGATCTCATAAATATCCATCGGACATGCTTTGACACAGTTTCCGCACGACTCACAGCTGGAGGATCCATTTTTGACGAGACGCAAAAGACCGATTTTTTTGAACAGTGTCTGCATTGGAAGGATCGGACAGATACGGCAAAACGGCTGACGTACGAAAAGGGCAAGGGCAATCATCAGTCCGAAGAGCAAATCGGCGATCAGAGAGAGGGCAAAGTAGCCTCCGTTGGCCTGAGAGATATAAACTTGAGACATATCACCCGTCATGGCCGTTGTCATGATGCGACTCGGGCAGATGGAACAGTACGGATTGCCCCATTCGTGACCCAAAAATCCAATCCCCGTGAGAAGGGGGAAAATCAGGACGAGAAAAAGGAAAATAAACCATTTGATCGGGCGGATTTTAGTGATCGTCTCACGGCTTAGTGACGTAAGCTGGGTGAGTCCGAGCTTGGTGCCGATCATTGTGATCGTCTCTTGGAAAAATCCGAGAGGACAGAGCCATCCGCAAAACGCTTTGTTGAGGATAAGAATCAAAAGGGCCACGGTACCAATGGTGATGAGTGTTCCCATCAATGCTTCCATCGCCCCTGCATTTTGGGTAAAGAGGGTCGAAACACGGTGATCCATCTGATGTTGGAGCGGGATCAGTGCACAAAAATCTCCCCCGCTCTGATCGTAAGCGCATGAAAGGGCAGGGAGATTTTGGGTCAGTTTATCTCCCGTATAAAAGGTAGTAAAAATCATCGCTCCGTAAACGAAAAAGACGAATGCGGTGAGTTGTACAACACGGCGCAGAGCTGTTAGGGTGAGTAATTTATCCATTTTTAGCCCCTTTCTTGGTACGTCGATAGACTAATAGCCCCCCTATGAAGCCGATAAAGATGGCTCCCGCTCCATAGGTTTGGGATTGCCAATAATCATTTGGGTTAAGGGAATAGGGCATGGTAAGCGTGCTTTTGTAGAGGCGTTCACCATCACGGTGTTGCGTGGATAGGAGAAATTCAGAAGGTTTGTT
>DLUI01000061.1 GCA_002742695.1 Sulfuricurvum kujiense
GTTGGTGGACCCTAGCGGGATCGAACCGCTGACCTCGTCGCTGCCAGCGACGCGCTCTCCCAGCTGAGCTAAGGGCCCAAAGATATTGGAGCGCCATTATACGATAGAGGGCTCTTAAAAGTCAATGCGCAACAAAAAAGAGGGGAGTGGTAAAGTTTTTTTCGTATCGTGTCGATATAGTGGTATGAAAAATTTAGCCCTAATTATAATGTTCAGTGTCACCAGTGTAGTGTTGAGTGCGGAGGAATATACGATTCAGACGATCAGTGCCAAAAAAGAGGCTTCGATCACTCCCGCTTTTGAAAAGAAAGTACACAAAAGCGCCCTCTCTTCAATAAAGAAAAAAGAGGGGGTATGTAATGTGGTAACGGTGGGTAAATATCCATCAGCTGCGTCGGCACATCACGATCTAAAAAAAGCAAAAGCGATTAGCAAAGATGCTTTTGTCCGTCCGATCAACAGAACAACACCGAAGGCATGTGAAAGTGCTACCGCCGAGAAAAAAGTTGCGGATGCTCACGCTCAAGTTGCTTCGGTTAAAAAAGAAGAATCGGTTGCTACAACGCATGAAGCGGTGAAAACATCTACTGTAAGCAGTGCCGCTGTAACCCATGTAGCTGTTGCACCAAGTGCACAAGTGGCAAAAGCGGAACCGTGTAAAGCGCAACCTTGTGAAAAAGTTACCAATACGGTTTATCTTTACGATCGTAATATCGGCCGTAAAAGCGATATTCACGAAGCAATAGAATTTTATAAAAACTCACCGTACCACACTTTCAAGCCGGTAGTCGCTCAGCGCTAATCAAGGTTCCCGATTGGCGGCACTGTAAAGACAGTCGAGATCGATCTTGTGAATCTTTTTTACTTCGGCATGGAGAGACTCCAGCAACTCAGCAGAGTTTTCTCCGTCTGATGGATAACAAATTGCGGCAGTTTGAATAGGTTTGCTAAAGATATCTTCTACCATTTTTTTAACAAAACCGCATCCGTATCGGTCGGTATAGGGCATAACGAAAAAGTAGTAGTCGTCGCAATGGACAATAGAATCGGACGTGCGTAGCAAGGTTTGAATGTTTGATTCAACTAATGTGTGCGAAATATTTGAAAAATCGCAAAACAAAATTGTAAAACTTTCCGAACGGTTTTCATCTAACCGATCCGATATTCCGATATTGAGATCGATCAACGATGCAAAGTCATAAAATGAAAACATTACCCCTGCCATTTTAACTCCTCAAAAAAAATGTTCGACTTAGTATAGCGTTTATTGTCTCAAACTAATAAGGCTTTAAAATGAGTCGGAGTACACTCCCGTTTATATGATAGTAAGATGAAAAGTAAGAGGAGTTAACCGATATGCTTGAAGAGATAAAAAGCCTCCCCCCTCTACCCGTTTCCATAGTGCGGATACAAGAGATGTGTATGAACCATGATACNNCTCTATGGGATGAGCAAAGAGATATCCTCTATTTCGAAAGCGGTAATGTTATTCGGAATATCTATGATTCGGGGATTTGCGGCAGCGAGTGCGATCAAAAAAACGGTTCCTATTGATTTGAGCCCTTATTCTGCGGGTATTGATGATTTGACACGAGTGTCGACACTCCAAATGTCTTTGGCGAGAGAGTGGTATCGAAACGTCGATAAGAGTATGTTGCCGTTGCTCCAAAGCAGTGCCTTTTTAATGGAACTCGGAAAGCTTGTTGGATCCCTCAAAGTAATTTCATCCGGTAATTTGGATCAGTTCGTACAAGAGATTGCTCAAAACGGCTCTTTCGAAGAGATTGAGCGGAAGTACCTTGGGATGAGCAGTTATGAAATAGCCTCCGCTATGTTTGAACATTGGAATTTTGAGACGGCATTGATTGATACATTGAGGGAAATATCAAATCCATCAACACTGAACCCTCATGCACAGGTATTAAGAGTAATTACCCAAGCGGTTAATTTACGAGATACGTTTAGTGAAGAGGGGATGCGCACTGCATTGGAGACGATAGAGAGCTTCGGATTAAATAAAAGTGCATTTGAAGAGGCCGTTTTATCTGTCAAATCTACCGAACAATAGGTGTAAAACACACTTAAATCGGTAAATCAAAAAAGTAGGCCAACCCGTAATAGACACTGTAAAGACCGTAAATCAAGATAGCTAAGGCAGCAATTCGGTTCATCGTCTGGCGAAATGCGATCTCTTTGAAAAAACTGACCGATTGTCCAAGGGCAAGGAGTGTCGGGACGGTGGCGAGACCAAATGCCGCCATAATCAATCCTCCGTCGATAATGGATGCGGATGCCGCCGCTTTTGCCGCAAAGAAAAAGACAAATCCGCATGGGAAAAAGCCGTTCATCACCCCTAATGCAAAAAAGCTCCCGATACTTTTACTTTTAATGAGTCGTGAAAATAGGGTTTTAAAAAGAGAGTTACTGGAAAACCCCCGCTCAAGCACATGAATCAGTTTGGAAAGACCAAACATCCCCAGTGCGGTAATAATCATCACAACCCCTGCGAAAATGAAGAGTACCCCGTGCATCTCCATACTCAGAGCAAACAGCGACCCGATTGCACCGAATATCATTCCCAGTATCACGTAAGAGCTGACACGCCCTATGTTATAAGCACTGTGGCGGATGAGCTGCGCACTACGGCTCATCGAAGCATCGATTTTGGTAGAACTGTAGGCGACGATAAATCCTCCGCACATTCCGATACAGTGACCGAAACTACCCGCGAATGCAATTGAAATTATGAGCCACCATTCGATACCATGCATAATCAAACCTTTTAGTGAATATCAATAGTTTAAATAATTTTTGTTACAACAGTGTTAAGATTTAACACAAATTTAACAGTTCTATGAAACAATAGCATGAAATTATTTAAAGGGTTCGCGAATGAAAAAAGTTCTAATCACTATGGCCGCTTTGGTTTCTCTTGCAAGTGCTGATCAGCTTTTAAAGCTTAATGTCAGCGGTATGACATGTCCGGCATGTGTAAAAAATGTAAAAGGGACGTTGAATGAAGTCAAAGGGGTAAAAGAGTCCAGTGTTTATCTTAAAGAGGGACGTGCGGAAGTAAAAGCCGAAAACGGAATCAAGCCTGAGAGCTTGTGTGACGCCGTCAAACAAGCAGGCTACGGTTGCGCAGTCGCTAAATAAAATATCTTTGGGCATCGTGGCGGCTCATGTCGCTCACGGTTGTTATTGCATCCTCTCCAAACATCAATGTTTGTTCCCCTTCAAAATCCGGTTTACAATAGGCTAGCATCAGTTTTGCCGCTAACAAACGGTCATTTTCGCTCGCATTGCGTGAGATCAGCGAATGAGGGCCGAAGAGTTCCGTATCGATGTGAATGTATTTGGGATTCTCTATAGCTTCGAGTATGGCATTGTCTTCGGCATTGCGTCCGATAATGAGTTTCGCCCCCTCGGGAAGACGAAGCTGGCGACCGTACTTGAGTGTCGGAATATCTTCAATCGTAAAGGTATCATGGGCGATAAAATCACGGATTTTATTGGAGAATTTTTCATCCGTGAGGAGACACCCGCCACCCGGTGCTTCGTAATCCTTGAGTCCGAATTCTCGTGCAAGTTCCATTTGTCGTTCACGGTTACGTCCGACAATGTTTTCGAGTTTGTCACGATCGACCCATCCGTTGATTTCGGCAAGGGTCGGCTCCAACGATTGTGCACACAACGGGCGCAAAAGTAATCCATCGCAGTTGCTAAGATTGAGGACTTTATCAAGTGATTCACGATTTTGGCTCATCGGACGCTGACCGAGAACTTCGCCGCTGATGAGAAAACTCGCCCCCCACTCATTCATAAGCCGCTTAGCCACTTCAAACATTTTCGCATGGCAATCGATACATGGGTTGAAGTTTTTACCGTAGCCGTATTTCGGGGTAAAGAGGACTTCGCGAATATATTCATCACGGATATCGACGCTTCTAAACTCGGCACCTACTTGTTCGCACATATTTTTCATGTGAGCAAGGCGGTCTTTGGTCGAACCGAATCCGGTGTTGATGTTGCAGGCGATCACTTCGATCCCCTGATCGATAATAAGTTTCGCCGCGATGGTAGAATCGAGTCCGCCGCTGAATAGGGCTATGGCTTTCATGGAGTTCCTTGTTTACGTGAGCGGTACTAGTTCGCCCCGTTTGAGGCGTTCGATTTTCTCACGAAATTGACGTATTAGGTACGATTTTTGATCGAATGATATCGTATTTTGGGTTGTCACTTTTTTGAGTTCACGATTATAATGGGCGCTCAAGAAAGTAATAAGCTCCGCTCTAAGCCCCTCATCTCCCTCAAATGTCCGAATCCGATCATCCATCATCAATGCGCTGAGGCGCGGGTCATCACTACGCCCTTGAATCGCTGATTCAAACTCGCTTCCGTGATATTGTAACAAAGAGCCGTCAATAAAATCGAGGAGAGAATCGGCAATATGGGGACGTTCCAGAAGTGTTTTGATAAAACTCAACTCCCAAATATCGTGATGAGAAAAATTGATCGGTTGCGTGGCAGAGGTTTTATTGGTTCGTCCCACTTGGATTAATGAAGGGGAAATTCCCAGTTTTGAAGCGACAAAAGGGCGATACTCTTCTTGTAGAAGGGGAGAGAGGGTTTTCAGAAACGCGATGTTTTCATGCAGTGCCGTCTCTTTGGCCTTGTGGTCTTGGAGATCATACGTACTAATCATCTCCGAAATAACAAACTCGATAAAAGGGATTGGTTTATGGAGGAGTGCATTGAGTTGTTCAATTTGACCGTTTTTAATCATATCGGCAGGGTCGAGTCCCCCTTCAAATAAAACAACGCCGCCATCAAACCCTGACATACTCAAAAGCTTGGAGGCTTTGTATGCGGCGGCACGTCCCGCTTTATCACCGTCATACGCCAAAAATATTTTCGGCTCCCCCTTGCGCAACAGCGGAAGATGTTCTGCTGTGAGTGCCGTTCCGAGCGTTGCAACGGCATGGGTAAATCCAGCCTGATGGAGCATCACCACATCCAAATACCCCTCGGTGACGATGATCTCTCGGCGGCGGTAGATCGCTTCACGGGCGAGGTGATAGGCATAGAGGAGGCGTGATTTGTTGAAAATGGCATTTTGGGAAGAGTTAACGTATTTCGCTTGGTGTCCTGTGATAGTACGTCCGCCGAATCCGACGATGGCACCGCTGGTGGAGTGGATCGGAAATGTGATCCGCTCGATAAAACGGGCGAAGAGTCTCCCCTCATCTCCCCGTCCTATAGCCCCTTGTTCGATCGCTTCGGGGGTAGGAAGTTTGCGCTGTTCTAAAAAACGGAGGGTTTCAGGTGAGGTCGGGGCGTATCCGATACCGAAGCGCTCGATACTAGAGGCGTAGATACCCCGCTCGTGGAGATACTCCATAGCGTCTCGTTTCTCTTCGAGGAGTTTTTGATACCAGTCGTTGAGGGTTTCTAAGAGATTTGAGCGTTTTTTTTGTTTCGTATCGTCAGTGTAGTGGAGGCTAAAATTGTTCGATGCGGCTAACTTCTCGATGGCCTCGGGGTAGTTGAGTTTCTCGTACTCCATAACGAACTTGATGCTATCGCCGTGTACGCCGCATCCGAAACAGTGGTAGCTTTGGCGTGAGGGGTTGACGACGAAGCTGGGGGACTTCTCATCGTGAAACGGGCACGGCGCTTTGAAACTGCTTCCGGCACGTTTGAGCTCGATGTAAGAGCCCACGATATCGACAATATCAAGTCGGGCTTTGAGCGCCTCGATGGAGTCTTGAGTAATCATGATCTGATTTTAGCGTAACAGTGCTTTACGGTAAATTTATGCTATAATTCCACTTCGAAAATTTTAAATAGAAAGTAGGTGATGTGAATGCCTGGAATTATCTTACGCCAAGATGATAACTTTGATGCTGCTTACCGTCGTTTCAAGAAACAAACAGATCGTAATCTGATTGTTACTGAAGCTCGTGCTCGCCGTAACCATGTTACAGAGACTGAAAAACGTAAACAGTTCAAAATCAGCGCTCGCAAAAAGATGTTAAAACGTTTGTATATGATGCGACGTTACGAATCTCGCCTGTAATCTCTTGCGCTTCGGCGCTTGGGTTACACCTTCTTTAATCAACTAACCCCCCATTTAAAAACCCTGTGTTACACTTACGGTATTAATTTACACGCAAGGCTAAACTTATGCTCTTCAGTGCCCCTCTAAAAAACAATTCCAAAAAAATCATGCTCTTAGGCTCCGGCGAACTCGGCAAAGAAGTGGCCATTGAGGCACAACGTCTCGGGATCGAAGTAATCGCGGTAGACCGTTATAAAAATGCCCCCGCACACCTCGTCGCTAACCGCTCTCATGTGGTGAATATGCAAGATCAAGAAGCGGTATTAAAGATTATCCGTAAAGAGAAGCCCGATTACATTCTCCCTGAGATCGAGGCGATCAGTATCGATGCCCTTTTCGCTGCTGAAGCGGAAGGGTTTTGTGTTATCCCGAACGCCGAAGCGGTCAACAAAACAATGAACCGTAAAAATATCCGCCGTTTTGCCGCCGAAGAGTTGGGTCTTAAAACAAGCCGTTATCATTTTGTGAGCACCTACGAAGATATGTGCGCTGCGGCTGAGGATGTCGGATTCCCGTGTGTTATCAAGCCTGTGATGAGTTCATCCGGTCACGGGCAAAGTATCGCCCACAGCCCGTTTGATTTGGAAAACTCATGGGAAATTGCCAAAGAGGCACGCGGAGACGCAAGTGAGCTGATCGTCGAGGAGTTTATCCGTTTTGATTATGAGATTACCTTGCTCACGGCACGCAACGGGGTAGAGACCGTGTTTTGTGAGCCGATCGGGCACATCCAAAAAGACGGCGATTACATCTACAGCTGGCAGCCGATGGAGATGTCAAAAAAGGCATTGAAGCGTTCCCAAAAAATAGCAAAAGCGATTACNNACCCAAAGCCAAAGCGAGTTTGCACTACACGTTCGTGCAGTACTTGGACTACCTCTTGGATTTACCTTCTACGGTGACGGTGCAAGTGCGGCGTTTAAATCTACCGTCGAATCGCATGAGCCGGTGATTGATGTTGCCGATGAGTTGTTTGATGATAACAGTTTTGTCCGCGTATTCGGTAAACCTGAAGCACACGTGGGACGTCGTATGGCGGTTGTCCTTGTATTTGATAAAGTAAACAAAGCACTCAAAAAAGCGAAAAAATTGATCAAAAAGATACAAGACGCATGAATATAGTCATACTCGATGCACTAACCTACGGTGATACGTCGTTAGCAGGGTTTGATAGCTTAGGTGATGTGGTTGTTTATCCGACGACATCTACCGATGAGATATGTGAGCGTGTTTGTAATACGGAAGTGATCGTGACGAATAAAGTGGTGATTAGTGATGCCGTAATGGCAGCAGCCCCAAATCTCAAACTTATCTGTGTTGCGGCGACGGGGATGAATAATATCGACCATGAGGCGGCGGCACGTCGTGGAATTTGTGTCAAAAACGTCGCGGGGTACTCGACCGATGCGGTGGTGCAACACACTTTTTCAATGCTCTTTTACCTGATGGGACATAGCCGTTATTACGATGAATATGTCAAAAGCGGAGCGTGGCAGAAGGAGGCGGTGTTTGCCCATATCGGCCCTTCATTCAGTGAACTGCGCGGGAAAACATGGGGGATTATCGGACTGGGTGAAATCGGTCGCTCTGTAGCAAACATTGCCCGCGCGTTCGGTGCTAACGTCTGTTATTATTCAACCTCAGGGAAAAATGCAAACGGTGACTTTGAGAAAACGACGCTGAGCCGTTTAATCGAGAACAGCGATATCATTTCGATCCACGCACCCCTTAATAAATCGACCGAGAATTTGATCTCCCACTCTGAATTGTTGCAGATGAAAGACGGTGCGGTATTGCTCAATCTCGGTCGCGGCGGAATTGTGGACGAAGATGCCCTCTCGGTTATTATCGACGTTAAACCGATTTATGTCGGTTTGGATGTATTGGTGAGTGAGCCGATGAAAACACCGCATCCTCTTTTGGCCGTAAAACATCCTGAACGCCTCTATATCACTCCGCATATCGCATGGACATCCCGTGAAGCACGTGAGCGTCTTATAGCTGCTACAATCGAGAATATCAAAACATTTTCAGAAGTGTCGGCAAAATAAGGGCGATCCCCAAAAACAATACCGACGTTACAAATACCTGCACCGTAACGGTGCGGGGGGCACAGTGATAGAGCGAGGCGAGATTAACATTCGCTACCGCTAACGGAACTAACAGTTCCAAAAACAAAATCCCCTTCACGACCCTGTCCATCTCTACCATCCCTAATACGACAAATGCAATCACGGGTATCAAAATAAATTTAGTTCCGTTGACCCATGCGCTAAGTCGGAGATTTATCTCTCCGAGTTTAATGCCGTAAAGATAAATTCCAAATAACACCAATTGCATTGTCATAGAAGCATACGCCCCCATCATCAGCGTTTTATCGACGGCGGGGCTTGGGACATAGCCGATGAGATTCAGTGCAATCGCTACCAGTGCCGCCCAAAGGACGGGAAGTTTGAGGATATTGAGGAGCGACCCCTTTACGCTGAACTCTCCGCGTGAATAGTAAAACACCCCTATTGTATAGACAACGAAGACATTGACGAGGTTGATGAGCGTCGTATAGGGGATACTCTCTTCCCCAAACAGAGCGATCCCTAAGGGAATCCCGAGATTGCCCGTATTGCCGATTAATGCCGCGACGGTGGCGATAGAGCGTTCTTTAGGTTCAGAAAAAAGCATTCGGGCTAATGGAATCATCAACAGCAGTGAAATGATCGTAATAGCCAGATAAAGTGAGGGAGCTGCGAGGAGCTCAGTATCAATGGGACGTTTGAGCAATCCCCAAAAAGTGAGAAATATTTGTAAAAAATAGACACTCAGCAGAGTAATAGTACGGTCATCAATTTTCTCTTTAAATGTCCATTTGGCACCGAAACCGACAGCGATAAAGAGGTAAATACCCATAATTGAGAATAAAGTTTGCATTGAGTCACTTAGAATTGGTAGTTAAAACGATTTAGGCATTGTAACATGAACGGCTTGCGGATATGAAATAATATGTTATAATCAAAAACAACTATATTGATATGGTTGTATAGCTTATATACTGAAATGGGAGATAATAATGATAAAACAAGTGATCGTATCAGGAATACTTTCAAGTGCTTTAATGGCCGCAGGACCTTATGTGGGTTTAGATATGGGTAGAGTAAATGTAGATTATAAAGCTTCTGGAGCTTCTAAAAGTAGTGTTGATGATACCGGTGTAACAGTTAAGGGTGGGTACTATTTTAATCAAAATAACCGTGTATACGGATTCTACCAATATGTTGATCCTAATACGGAAAATGCTACGTTTAAACAGTATGGATTGGGGTATGACTATTTGATCGGTACTTCCTCATTAAAGCCATTTGTAGGGGCTATGGTTGGTAGAGCAATCAGTAAAGTGGATAACATCAATAACAAATTTGATATAAGCGGAACACTTGTGGGCGTACAAGCGGGTGTTAATTATTCATTTAATTCGAATGTATCGATCGAAGCTGGATATCGATACCTTGATTATGCTGGTGCTGATGCATACGAAAGTGTTGATGGTGTTACGGTAGAAGCGACATCTGCACAAAATTGGTTTGCCGGATTGAATTTCAAATTTTAATGTAGGCTTCTCAGGTTCCCGTTTGGTGGGAACCTATTCAAATAAACACTTCCAAGAATAATGTTTAGCGGTATTGATAAGCATCGGAGGTTAGAACCTCTTTGGCCTCTAAACTAGGTAATGGTTTGTAATAATGGTACCCTTGTGCGATTAAACACCCTTCTTTCAGTAAAAATTTCCCTTGTTTGTCGGTCTCGATTCCCTCGGCGACAATGTTGAGATTTAGCCCTTTGCACAGGTGGATGATCGATTTTACAATTTCACCATCCGCCTGATCTTCGGGGAGGTTGTCGACAAATGATTTGTCGATTTTTAATTTATTAATCGGCAAATTTTTTAGATAGGCGAGTGATGAGTATCCCGTTCCGAAATCGTCTATCGCCAATTTAAATCCCATTTCAGAGAGTTGCATGAGTATATTTTTAGAATAGTCGGGATTGTTCATGATAATACTTTCCGTGAGTTCCAACTCTATCCATTCATGAAGACAACCGTGCTTTTTGAGGATTGCGGGGACGACTTTCTCCAAATTGCCGTGAATCAGCTGTTTGGCCGAAATATTGACTGCAATGTAGCCCGGATTGAGTCCCTCGTCTTTCCATTGCGTTATTTGTCTTGATGCCTCTTCAATCACCCATTCACCGATTTCGATAATAAGCCCCGTCTCTTCGGCAATAGGGATAAATTTGAGAGGGGATACAATCCCAAATTCCGGGTTGTTCCACCGTATCAGCGCCTCAAAGCCGATTATTTTTCCAAGAGTCATATCAACTTGCGGCTGATAATAGAGCAGGAATTCGTGATTGGTGAGAGCTTTGCGCAAGCTGTTTTCCAGTGTAAGCCGCTCGTAAACCTTTTGTGTCATCTCCTGTGTATAAAACTGATAGGTATTTTTCCCCTCTTCTTTAGCCTGATACATCGCCGAATCGGCATTTCGGAGCAGTTCCTCGGCACTTTGGGCATCGTTCGGAAAAAAGCTTGCTCCCGCACTGCAAGTAATAAAAATTTCATATCCACCTACATTCATCGGATCGGCAAGTCTCTCTAAAAAATCTTTGATAATCCCTTCCGTATCGTTTTTGGACTGTGCATGCTCCACGATGATTGCAAATTCATCCCCGCCGAAGCGGGCAACCGACCCTGATCCTATCGTATTTTCGAGACGCTTCGCTACCTCTTGTAAAACGCCGTCTCCGATACTGTGGCCGAAAGAGTCGTTGATCTCTTTGAAGCGATCTAGATCGATGAACCAGATGGCAAATGGCTGGTTTAGTAGAATATAGTGGTTGAGTTTTTCCACAAAATTAAGTCGATTAGGGATGCTTGTAAGGGAATCGTAGTGTGCGGAGTGATCCAAAATGTCTCTTTGTCTGACCAAAATGATTTGTTTTTCTTCGAGTGAAGCTAGAGCATTTTTGAGATTCTCCTGTGTCGCTAAAAGGCTGTTTTCTGCTTTCTTGATACTTCGGGAGACAAAATAGGCCAAAATGACGAGCAATACAAACGTTGCGATAATGACCAAAACAAGCATGATTTTGGCATTATTTAAATGCTTTTCTGCCTCCTGCGATTTGGTAAACTGGAAGGAATAAAGCTCATCAAGGAGAAAATCTTCATATTGCTTGAGATAGACGATTTTGTTATTTAAATCTCGGATTTTGATGTAGTAAGCACTGTTTTCATTGGCGTTGAGTCCCTCTCCGAGTCGCCGTAAAAGCGATTTTTCCATCATATTTTGCTTCGAAAATAGTTCATTGTCTAAGACGTTTCGTACTTGATCGAGTTCGCTGAGGATGATGTGTTTAAATTCGATCCACTCTTCTTTTTCTCGGATATTCGGAGTTAGTGCAGCAAAATGTTTTTGAAATTCCTCTTGGGATTCAAGAAGAGTTTGTTTTTGCTGTTCTAAATCCGATGTCGTCAGTAATCGTTCGGTATCGTATTTGAGGATGAAGAGAGACTCGTACGCCGATTTACTGAGTTCCTTATCCTCCGTAATCCGTTCGTAATCGCGTAGTAGCAGCACCAAAAGGGTTCCGACGACAATGGAACCACCCAAAATGGTAACGAGGCTGAGATTGGCAATTTTACGTAGAGTCAAAGTATTTTGCATAGCTAATTGAGCGAAGACTTATAAAAAGAACTTTGCTTTTCCCGCCCGATTTTATCGGTGATTTTTTCCCATTTTTCCGCCGCTTTATTCATCGCTTCTTGGGGCTTCATTTCTCCCATAAGGGCTTTGTATGCATACTCATCAATAGCCTGATAATACTCTCCGGCTCCGGGAATGGTAATGTCGTAAACGACGTTTGGATTCTTCAGCGAGACGGTGATCTCATCGAGATACGCTTTAGCCGAAGGGGTAGAAAATCCCGCGCTGTTCCATGAAGCGGGATCGTTAAAGTGAGAATAGCGGGAGGGGTTGACAGCCGTTCCGTTTGTTGCGGTCAGTTTTTTGGTCATCTCTTTTGAGGTCATATGCGCCGCAAACGCAAAGGCCAGTTCTTTGTTTTTGGACTCTTTATTGACCAAAAACATCCAGTTTCCGCTGATAGATGAGACACTGTTGGGGCGTTTGTCCCATTGGGATTTTCGGGCATTGTAGACGGTGTCCGAACCCGGTATCTGGGCATAACCGACGTTATCTTTGACGATGGAGACCGGTGAATTGGCGGCAAAGATTCCCATATCGGCCCAATCCATAGCCATGGCTACCTCTCCCGATGCAAAAGCGTTACGGACATCATGCCCCGCAAAGCTTGCCATCCCCGGAGGGCCGAACTGCATGAAATCAATATAATCTTTTAATGCTTTGACAAACGCGGGATTGTTGATGCGGGGCTTCATCGTCTCCGGATCAAAATAATAGGCTTTATCGTCAGGATGTTTGGCATACGCGGCGGCCTGAGCGAAAAATTGGAGCATAGAGATATCGTTTTTAACTCTCAATCCTGCCATCCCGTATTCCGGTTTTCCGTCATTGTCCCAATCCCAGCCGTTGAAAAACTGGGCTACATCTCGAAACGATTTCCATGTTTTCGGAGGGGTGAGCGGATAGCCGTATCGATTCTGGAAAGCAGCGCGATTTTTCGGATCGTCAAAAAGATCTTTCCGGTAGTAGAGATTGATACAGTCGCCATCATACGGGAGGCCGTAGCTTTTATTGTTCCACGAGAGGACACTATTGCGGTAAATGGGGAGAATATCTTCCCAGTCGATCTGTTTTTTGACCGATTCGGGGATTGGCTCGATATGGTTGTTCCCCAAAAGGGTTCCGTTCCACATAGAAATAACGACAAAAATATCATAGTTGAGATTTGGATCGGTGAGCGATTGATCAATTTTCTCGATGGTTTCATTCCAGCTTGGGGTGACAACGCGAACTTTCCCCCCGGTTTTTTTTTCGAATGCTTCGACTTCATCCAAAATCGGGCCACGTATGAGTCTGGCTTCGAGTGTCGGGACGATAAGAATGATCGATTGTCCTGCAAACGGCTTTGTGGGTGTGGGTTTTGACGTTGTTTTGTCTTGATTTTGACATCCTGATAAAAACAGAAGAGTGGTTAGAAAAAAGAGTACAGTAAATGAGAAGCATTTCATTCTTGGCTCCATGAGAATATTTTAATTCCGTAACGGTATCCGTCCCGATGGTCTGGCCTATCTATAGCAATTGATTTTATAGCACGCTACATTTCTTTAACCTTAATGGGGTTTTCTCTTAAACTTTTTCTTTCGCTTATTGCGTTGAGCAACTCCTAAAATCCCTTTCGCTACAATCCCGCACGAATAAAGATTGCATTTAAACGATAGTGTGATGAAAAAGGTTTTGCATGTCAAAAGTATTGATAATCGGCAGTGGCGGTGCGGGATTGGTGAGTGCGTTATCGGCACACGAAAAGGGTGCTGAGGTTATTGTCGCTTCCAAAACATTGCCGACCCGTTCCCAAACCTCAATGGCGCAAGGGGGGATGAACGCGGTTTTAAGTTCCGATGATGCAATCGAAAACCATATAGAAGATACTCTCCGCTCTTCTGCTGGATTAGGCGATGAATCGCAAATCACCTTTATGTGCGAGAGGGCTCCCGAAGCGATTCGATGGTGTAACACTATCGGATTGCCTTTTAGCCGTGATGATGGCGGAGAGATTGCCCGCAGACGGCTCGGAGGAGCGAGTGCTCCGCGTGCGTGCTATGCGCAAGACTATACAGGACTTAAACTTCTTCATACCCTGTATGATCAGTGTCTCAAAGCGGGAATCGAGTTTAAGAACGGGCGATTCTTGTTGAACCTCATCGTGGATCATGAGACTAACCGTGTGTTAGGGGGGACATTTTTAGATATCGAAACCGGTGACGTAGAAGAGATTCGTGCCGATACGGTGATATTGGCTACGGGCGGATACGGTGCCCTCTATGGTAAACACTCCACCAACTCGGTTCAAGCGACGGGGGATGGACTTGCGGCGGCAGTAAGAGCAGGGGCGAAACTCGCCGATATGGAGTTTATACAATTTCATCCGACGGCACTGAAGGGTTCTTCGATTTTGATCAGCGAGAGTGCTCGCGGTGCGGGGGGATATCTTCTCAACGCTGAGAATGAGCGGTTTACCGACGAACTCGCACCACGAGATATCGTGGCTCGTGCGATTCACGATGAGATAGATAAGGGTGGCACTGTTTATCTTGACATCCGCCATTTGGGAGAAGCGTTTATCAATCATACGCTTCCTCAAGAGAGAAAATTGACACAACTCTACGAGGGGATTGATCCCGTTCATGAACTGATACCGATCAAGCCTGCCGCCCATTACAGTATGGGGGGAATTGAGGTTAATGCCGATTGTATGAGTAGTGTGAATGGGTTGTTTGCCGTCGGTGAATGTGCAAATCATAAAACCCACGGAGCTAACCGCTTAGGGGGGAACTCACTTCTTGAGTTAGTTGTTTTCGGCCGTCACGGCGGAGCAAAAGCGGCTGAATACGGGACTAAAAATCCCATTCCCTCATCGGATAACCCACAGTTAGCGAAAGATACGAACTTTGTTCGCGGAGTGATGTATTTCACTAACCAGATAGACTTTTACCAAAAACAGGAGATGCTCGCCAATATCTTCTATAACAATGTCGGGTTAGTACGTGATGATATGGGGCTTAAAGCGGTGCTTGGCGCAATCCGTCAGATGCAGAAAGAGCTGCCGTTTATGGGGCCTCGCGATAAGTCAAAAGTGTGTAACACTAATTTGGTCGAATTTATTGAGTTTGGTAATAAAGTTGAATTAGCCGAGATCATTGTCGTGAGTGCAATCAGCCGTGTTGAGAGTCGCGGAGCACATTACCGACTTGACGCACCCGTGAGAAATGACCGAATGTTCGGAGCCCACACAATCACATGGAAAGAGGATGGAGTACTATGCGCGGATTTTATACAATGAACGAAGATATAGAGGATGATTTTGATGATGAAGAGAATGAACGGGAGTGGTGTGACTGATGGAAATAGTTATTTTACGCGGTGAAGAATCACAAGTCTATAACGTCGAGATAGAAAACATTACCCTCTTGAGTGTTTTAAATCACATCAAAACAAAAATTGATCCGTCGTTAACCTATTCTCATGGATGCCGTAGCGGGGTATGCGGCAGCTGTGCCGTCCGAGTGAATGGACGTGAGCAGTTGATGTGTGAATACAAACCCAGTGATGGCGATGTGATTGAACCGATTCGAAATGCTCGCGTAATTCGGGATTTGGTGGTGGACACATCTTCTATCGAGTATTTTAATTTACGCGCCAGCGCTTGGAGTGAAGGTTCGCGTGAGGGATGTGTTAGCGAAGAGGAAGCGAGCCGTATCGAGACGCAAACGGATTGTATTCTGTGCGGATCGTGTTACAGTGCATGCCCTGTCTATGCCGTAAATCCTGAATTCATCGGTCCCTTTGCCCTCACTCGTGTGTGGCGCTATGTGAATGATGTACGCGAAGAGAAGAGTGATGGGAAAATGGCGACAGTTCAAACCAATGGAATATGGGACTGTACCCTGTGTGGAGCCTGTGTTCCCGTGTGTCCACAGGGTATTGCACCTATGCAAGATATCCGAATGCTACGAACTAAAAGTGCTATGCTGGGGTATCCTGATCCGACGATGAATTTTGGAGGAGGTTTTGATTTGGGGGGATGGGATTTTTAAAACATTAAGGTTTTAGTGTGTTATACTAATGTTATAAAACAGTTAGGACTTTCATATGGCATCTGAACACTCTCTCGATATCTCCGCAAAAATTGATCTTCAAGCGTTTAAAGACGCTATTTCCCAAGCCGAAAAAGAGGTTATAGGACGTTATGACTTTAAAGGGGTCACGTACGAAATCAACTATCGCGAAAAAGAGAAGCAGCTAATTCTTTTGGCTTCCAGTGATAACAAACTCGACGCTCTTAAAGATATTGTTGTTGCTAAACTTATCAAACGGGGACTCTCTTCTAAAGCACTCAATGAACTTAAAACCGAGGATGCAAGCGGCGGGAGCCGTAAAGCGACCTATAAAATAGTTGATACCATCGATGCCAAAGAGGCAAAAAAAATTCAGGCCGAAATCAAAAACCTGAAAACAAAAGCGACGGTGGCTATTGAAGGTGAACATATTCGGATTAAGTCTAAACAGATAGATGAACTTCAAAAAATTATGGCTCACATCAAGGCTATGGAGTGGGAAGCTCCGCTTGTGTTTGATAATTTCAGATAAGAGTTTGAAATGAAGCAAAAAAAGTACAAACGGATTGATAAGCGGCTCATTACCGAAGGGTCACAAATCGATTTCAATCTTTTTTTGACGAATGAGACTAAAAATGCAATGACCATTTTTTTACAAAGTGACAGTGCGGTAAGTGGGGATACTAAAGTAAAACTTCGAGAAGTTGAAATGCTTTATATCAGTGAAGACGAGGAAGAACAATATCAATCTTATGTCAATAAACATCTTCAAAGTATCGCAAGAAACTCGGATATCCCGACGGAGCAAAAGGCCCGTTTAATTTATGAAAAAGCGTCTGAAACGATTGATGCTATGTTCAGTAATCCTGAATCGCTTAAAAACGTTGAAAATACGCAGCCGGTTGTCAACAATTTCATCGATATTATTCTTAACGACACGAGTGCTGTCGAATCGTTAATGAAGATTACGGCACACGACTATTATACCCATACCCACTCCATCAATGTCAGTATCTACACGCTCAGTTTAGGTTCTTTCTTAGGGATCACGGGAAAAGAGTTAGAAGTGCTCGGAATGGCGGCTATTTTACACGATCTTGGTAAAAGTAAGATCGACTACGAGATCATCAATAAAAATGGTAAACTGACCGACGATGAATTCACGCAGATGAAAAACCATCCTGCACTAGGGCATGAGATTGCTTTGAAGCTGGGTATCAGCGATGAGCGAATTTTAACCGGCATTCGTCACCATCACGAAAAGATTAGGGGGGGAGGATACCCCGACAATCTGAGTGGGGAGCAGATTAGTCAGTTTGCTCGTATTATCGGTGTCTGTGATGTCTTTGATGCCCTCTCAACCAAACGTTCCTATAAAGACCCTATGAGTTCTTTTGAATCACTTAAGCTGATGAAAGAGCAGATGGAGGGGCATTTGGATATGGGACTTGTAAATGCCTTTATTAAAATGTTACATACACAAGGAAAATCATGAAGAAAATGACCATCGCCGATGCGGCGGAGTATTTTAATGTTTCCAAAGAGGCGATTCATAATCGGATACGGCGCGGCAGTTTGGATTGCATCGTTGATAACGGAGTGAAATATGTTGCTGTTGAATCGGCGAAAAGTAATGTTTCCGCTAACGTTGTGAGCGATAGCCGTTATACCCACTATATCGAGCAGGAAAATGAGCGTCTCCGCGAAAAAGTAGATGTTCTCGAAAAAGAGACGAACCGCTTGCGTGATCAGCGTGAACAAATGTTGATCGACGAACGGGTCAAAGTAGAGCAAATATATAAAGAGCGCGATGCACAGCTGCGCAGTGTTTTGCATGTGGTGGCAACCAAATTTCTCTCTCATGCTTCCGTGGATGATGTCATGGAAGAGGCAAAGACGGTAGAGGCTATTAATGTCGATGTGGTTGATACCGAAATCGAGGAGTGGATTTCATTAAAATCCTTTTTGAAGCTCAAACGTTATAACGATAAAGAGAAAAAAAAGATCAAGAGTCGCTTTGAAGCAGTGATGGGGGATGATGTGAGGCTTAGTCTCCGTAACGGAAAGGTATTTCTCAATCCTTCCGAATACGATTACTCGGATTTGTTGCGTTAGGCAACGATTGAAGTGAAACAAATACGCATTTTCCGGCGATACGATGAAAGCCATCCCCCATCATTTGTAGAAATTGAAAAATGGCTTTTAGACGTCAATGACATTCTTGAGTTTGACCTTTTTCGCAGTGAAGGGAAATTTTCGGAAAAAATACTTTTTTGGTCTAAAAATACGATTATCGATACGGAAATCAAAACGGAAATAGATCAGATGCGCGCTCTTTACATACGTCAAAGCGATCTTCCTTTATACAATCTGTTTGTAGATAAGATCGTTCAGGCGGTGGCTCGAAACGAGCATATACCGATCATTAAAAAAGCGGCGGTCATCTATCGGCAAGCCTCGGTTATTCTTGATGAGATGTTTGAAAATCCCGAAGAGCTCGAAAATGTCCCAAAATCAAAAAAAGTGGTCAATACGTTCGTCGATACAATTTTCAGTGATTCTTATGCGATAGAGTCTATGATCAAAATTACTGCCTATGATTATTACACCCATACCCATTCGATCAATGTGTGTATTTATTCTCTGAGTTTGGGATCATTTTTAGAACTTAACGCGATAACCCTTGAAGAACTCGGGATGTCGGCATTGCTTCATGATTTGGGGAAAAGCAGAGTCGATTCAAAAATAACCAATAAAAAAGGGCATTTAACCGATAGTGAATTTGAGGAGATGAAGCATCATCCTCTCTATGGACATACGATCGCTTTAAAGATAGGAATTCGTGATAACCGTATTCTCGATGGGATACGTCATCATCACGAAAAACTTGACGGAAGCGGCTACCCTGATGGGCTCATGGGGAAAAACATTACGCTCTTTGCTCGTATTATCGGTGTATGTGATGTATTTGATGCCATCTCAACCAAACGCTCTTACAAAGATAGTATGAGCTCCTACGATACCTTGATGCTAATGAAAAAAACGATGCAGCACCATCTCGATATGGAGATAGTTGATGCATTTATTCGAATGCAGCAGCACGATGATATTTTATCGGCGGTTTGAGGGGAAACGTTTTCTCGCTTCGGTAGAATTTTGCTGCCCTTTAGCTCGGTTGAGATTATTAAAACAGCTTTGGCAAATCGCAAATTCGCTGTTTGGGGCTAACGGTTTTCCGCACGTTTTACACCGTGGGACAAAATGGCTTTGTTGGAGCGAATTTTCGATAAAGCGGTTCAGCTCTCCTCTAAACGTCCGTGCTTTTTCGGCATCGACAAAGAACTCTCCCAATCGATACGACAGCCATAGATAGAGACTGATCTCTTTAATCCGATCTTCCGCCTCTTGAAGCTCTTCCATAGAGAGGGCATAATGACCCAAGCGCTGCGGCGGGATATAGGCGATCGGTTTTTTCTGCTCTAATGCTCTTACATAGCGTTCGAATGCCGCCATAACGAGCGGTGATGAGGTCGAAAGGGGTGCGGTAGCAAGGGTATATTTGGTTCGCATATCCAAATCATAGCGATCGACGATAGCGGAGGCCTCCTGCATCGATTCGAGGTTGGCGGCACGGAATGGCCCTTCGAACTTCATGTTCTCGACAAAAAAATCAACGATATTGGAGAGTGATTTCTCCTCTAAAATATTGGAGACGAGCATAATGTGATCAAAATTTGCCATTACGTTAAAGGGGAGAGCTATCGGATCGATTGTTTTGGTAAAGAGGGTGGTGATGGTTTTGAGGACATCTCCGCTAAGGGCACCGACATACCCTTTTTCACTTAACCCGTATCGTCCCGCACGTCCTGAGATTTGCCGTACCTCAGTGGCGGTGAGGTTACGCTGGTTTTGGCCGTCGAACTTGTCGGCTTTGGAAAACAGCAGTGTTTTGATCGGGAGGTTCAGCCCCATACTGATCGCATCGGTTGCAACAAGAATGTCCGTCTCCCCTTCGCGGAAACGTCGCGCCTCTTCGCGGCGTACTTCGGGACTTAGGTTTCCGTAGATAACGCTGGTTTTATACGTTTTAGAGAGTTGCTGTTTTAATCGCAGAGCATTGGAACGGGTAAAGGCGATCACGGCAGTTTTAGGCTCAATAGCGTCAATTGCAGTGGCAGATTTGAGAAGTTCGAGAGGGTTTTTACGCTCAAACTCGACAATCTCCAACGGCTCACCCAGATATTCGGCTAATGCGATAACCGCCTCGCGGGCATTGGGCGATCCCGTCATGATAACCGTTTTCGCAGGTGCTCCGATGATGGCATTCGCCCACGCCCATCCCCGATCGCGGTCATCGATCATTTGTACCTCATCGATAACACAGCAATCGACCTCTGTTTCGAAACTGAGCATCTCGATGGTGGAACTGATATGGGTTGCATCCTCATCGAGGAGTTGTTCTTCTCCGGTGATAAGCGATGCGTTGACCCCATCCTCACGAAGCGTCTCGTACCCTTCTAACGCTAACAAACGCAACGGCGCGAGATAATATCCCGTCCCCGCCTTTTTGAGCTGTTGAAACGCCGTATAGGTTTTACCGCTGTTAGTAGGCCCGGTATGAAAAATAAGACGGCGTCGCAGTGAACGTGCTAGCGGGAATAGATTTTTGAAATCGCGCACGGTTCTGGCGAGAAGTGCTTGGCGCTGACGTTTGAGCAGTTCGTTCGCATTGCGCTGGTCAAACGAAAAGAGTACCCGTCGAGTCGTTTTGGAACTGATATGGGGAGTATGGGCGAGATAGGGAATGAGGAGTTCATAGACAACCCCATAAAGAACTTCATCGCTCATCTCTAAGAGTTTAGACCTTGTACGGCACTCTTCGATGAGATGATGTAACTCATCCAGAAATGCTCTCTCTTCCTGAACACTTTGTTTCTCGACCATCGTTGCGATAGTCAGCTCTTCTTCATTCCATATTTGGCGGCTCAGCTCGTGCGCATCCAGATGAAGGGAGAGGGTATATTCAAGCGGCTCAGTGCGATGGGGCAGGATAAGCTGTTTGTTAATTTCGATGATTAAATCGTCACTTCCGATAGATGTTAGCGGAGTATGCAAATGGTGCGTCAATACCTCTCGTAATACTTCAAGCGAGAGGGCCCCATAGGTTTGGGTGGAGGGGGGTGCGCTTTTGAGAGAAGCGATAATCTGCTCTTTCGTGAGATAACGGTGAGAAGCGAGATTGAG
>DLUI01000165.1 GCA_002742695.1 Sulfuricurvum kujiense
GTATCCGCCATCGTATCGTGTGCTTTGATGTGTTCGACATCCCCAGCGTCATGATCGCATGTATGGTGTTCGTCGTGGTCATGATGATCTTCACCTGCAGCTTTGGGGTTGGCACGTAGCCCTTCCAATGTAAAGCTTTTAAACATCCCCCCTGTGAGGTTAAACACAGCGAAATAAGGGGTATGTCCGGCATTCCCCGCCATTTTCAGACTCTCATCCATTACAGGTACGGCAATCTTCATTTCTTCTCCTTGAATTTGTCAAAATTATGCCATATTCTCAGTTAAACGGGAGTATTAAAATTGTTTTGTCGATTTTTGTTGTATTTAATCAAACTATAAGATAAAGCAACTCATAATGACAGTAGGGTTACAAGCGTAATCACTATTTTAAACTTCAAGGAGTAAACCATGAAACGTTCAGGTTTTACTATGATCGAATTAATCTTCGTTATCGTTATTTTGGGAATTTTAGCAGCAGTTGCGATTCCACGTCTTTCTGCAACACGTGATGATGCTGAGTTAGCGGCGCGTGTAACGCAAATTCAAACAGGTATTAATGAAGTAGGCTCGTTCGCAACGGGGAGAAATGCATTTGATACAATGGCAAATATGTCAGTTGCTTTTAATGCTATGATTAATGCGACCCCTCCGCAAGCAGTAGAAGCGGGTGGTGTTGTTACTATCGATGATATAACCAATCAAGGGACTGGTTGTATTTTAGTTTCACAAGCAACCCGTCCGTGGACCGGTGATCCTGCGGTAGACGAAGCTGCGGCTGTAACTAATGGTGCATGGACTCAGGCACAGTGGGATAATCAGACGTTAACAAAACTCCTCAATGTAACATATATTGCAAATACAGCAGGTGGATGCGATATTATGCAAAACAAAATTCCTCAAGGCACAACGGTCGTAAAAGGTCGAGCTGCACAGTTCTAAAAACGCTCATTCCCACTTTTCGAAGTGGGAATCGCCATTGTATTGATTTTTGCCGATTAGTAGTAATCGTAAAACTCAGAACAATTAGGGATGTATGCAATGAAACGTTACGGTTTTACGATGATTGAGCTTGTATTTGTTATTGTTGTATTAGGGATATTGGCGGCAGTCGCTATTCCCCGTTTTTCAGCGACACGTGACGATGCCGAGGTCGCGAAAACACGCAGCGATATTGCGTCCATACGGGCTTCTATCGTCGCTGAGCGCCAGTCGCGACTTTTGCAGGGAAGCACAATGTTTATTGACAAACTTCATGACAATGCGAATGCAAACTTATTCACAGGAACCGATGCGGGAACTTTAATCCCCGCTGTTGTGGGTGTTCCGGCAAGACCGTTAATGCAGTATGGGATCGCAACACGTGCAAATGTTAATGGGCATTGGCAGCCGGGTCCTGTTGCTGGAGCCGCAGGTGCAGATGGTCGTGCGACATGGAATTATACGTATCTTATGGGTGGTGTCAATGTCGTGTTTACGTACACTCCGGCTACGGGAACGTTTACATGTAATAGAGCAGGTGCCGGAAATGCTGGGGTATTTTGCCGTAATTTAATAGACTAAACAATCAGTGTTTTTTTATCAGATAGCCCTTTTGGGCTCCCCGCTAGATTCCCTTACCTATCATACACAAACTCCCCTTGTTATAGGGGCTGAAGTCGAAGCAATCCTCTCTAATCGCACACTGCGCGGAGTTATTATCGCGCAGTGTGAAGAACCCGCTTTTACGACACAACCGATAGGTGAAATAAGTAATCTGTTTTATTCCGACACCCAAATCCAAAGTGCGCAGTTTATGGCAGAGTATTATGGGTGTTCATTGGGTGAAGCGCTGAATCTTTTTGTGCCGTATCCCATTCACCATGAGCCCGTCGAAGTGGCTCACCACGAACGTCCACCTGTCAATATTACCCTCTCCGAATCACAATTAAAAGCCCTCGATTTTATCCGCACTCATAACGTATCACTTTTATTCGGGGATACGGGGGCTGGGAAGAGCGAAATTTATATGTCCCGTATGGATGAAATACTCAGTGAGGGGAAGCGGTGTTTATTATTGCTTCCCGAAATCTCGTTAACCCCTCAAATGGAGACGCGATTTAAGAATCATTTCGGCTTATCCGTCGTCTTATGGCACTCCAAAATGACCCCGAAGCAAAAAAAAGTGACGTTGGAAAAAATAGTTGACGGCTCGGCACACATTATCGTAGGCCCCCGCTCGGCACTTTTTTTACCGATACGGGATTTAGGGTTGATCGTCGTCGATGAAGAGCATGACGAGAGTTATAAATCCTCTTCCCGTCCTCGCTACAATGCACGGGATATGGCAGTTTATATCGGCACTCTCATTAAAATCCCCGTCGTGTTAGGGAGCGCTACACCCTCATTGACGAGCTACGCTAAATACCCATTTTTTCGTCTTCGCGGGGGGTATTTTGAATCCAAACGGACTTTTGTCTTTGAACCCTCCATTGAAGCGTTAACGCAAAGTATCGATAACAGGGTTATGGAAAACTTTGAAAAAGCTCATCAGGCCATTGTCTTTATCCCGACACGGGCGAATTTCAAATACACGGTATGCGATGGGTGTGGATATCATGTCGAGTGTCCGTTTTGCAGCGTGGGGATGAGCCAACATAAAAACTCACGCGCTCTGAAATGTCACTATTGCAACTACACCGAAGTAGTGCCGAAAGTGTGTCCGAAGTGTCAAAGCGGCGCACTTCGTACCGCAAGGCTCGGAACGGCGGAGGCGGTGGAACATTTCGGAAAACTGAGTGAGGATCTGCGGGTACAGCAGTTTGATCGTGACGTTATTACGACTCAAAACAAACTGATTAAAGTGCTCGAAGCGTTTAATAAACATGAGATCGATTTACTGGTGGGGACACAGATGCTCTCAAAAGGGCATGATTATCACGATATCACCCTCGCAGTCGTTATGGGGATCGATAATCTCCTCTCCCAAAGCGATTACCGCGCACGGGAGAAGGCATTGTCGCTTCTGGTGCAGATTGCGGGGCGGAGCGGACGGAAACAGAATGCGACAGTGATAGTACAAAGTTTCAATGAGTCGTTTTTTCGGAGTTATCTTGATGATTATGAGAAATTTTTGATTGATGAATTGCGTATTCGCGATGGTCGCTATTCTCCGACGAAAAAATTGGCACGTTTACTCTATGCCCATAAAAACGGCATAAAAGCAAAATCTGAAATGGAGAGGGCAGTGATGCAAATCGAGCAGATGGCTAACGTCCAAATTGTCGGATATGGGGCTTCTCCTATTGAGAAGATCGCTGATAAATACCGTTTTCAAATATTGCTGCGAAGTGATAAAAGTACCGACCTTATCCGTGCGATAAAACATGTCAAATCACCCCTTTGCGAGATTGATATGGATCCTATCGAGTTCACGTAATTGTGGTATAATCGCCCAATGATAACACGCTATCCAACCAAACAGATTTTTGTCGGGAATGTCCCTATCGGCGGTGATGCTCCGATTTCGGTACAGTCGATGACCTATTCGCGCACTGCGGATGTAGCGGCAACGGTCGAGCAGATCAATCGTCTCCATTTTGCCGGATGCGATATCGTCCGTGTCGCCGTTCCTGATGAGGAAGATGCGCGGGCACTCAAAGCGATTAAAGAACAGATTTCGCTCCCCCTCGTCGCCGATATCCATTTTAACTATAAACTTGCCCTTATCGCGGCGGAAGTGGTGGACTGTATCCGATTTAACCCCGGCAATATAGGTGAAAAATCACGCATCCGTGAGATTGTTAAAGCGTGCCAAGAACGCCATATTCCGATTCGTATCGGGGTCAACGCGGGAAGTTTGGAAAAAGAGTTCGAACAGCGTTACGGCGCTACGGCGGAGGGGATGGTGGCTTCTGCCGAGTATAACATCAAATATCTCGAAGATTTGGGATTTACCGACATTAAAGTTTCCCTCAAGGCAAGTGACGTTCAGCGCACCGTCGAAGCCTATCGCCTTCTCCGTCCTAAAAACAACTATCCATTTCATTTGGGTGTGACTGAAGCGGGGACGATTTTTCATGCGACGATCAAAAGTGCTATCGGTTTGGGAGCGTTGTTACTGGAGGGGATCGGTGATACGATGCGGGTCTCTATCACGGGGGAACTCGAAGAGGAGATCAAAGTCGGTCGGGCGATTTTAAAAGACAGCGGTGTCGCCAAAGAAGGGCCGAATATCATCTCGTGTCCGACATGCGGACGGATCGAAGCCGATTTGGTCTCTGCGGTAGCGGTGATCGAAGAGCGTACCAAGCATATCAAAAAACCGCTTGATCTCTCGGTGATGGGATGTGTCGTCAACGCCATCGGAGAAGCGAAACATGCCGATGTCGCGATCGCTTACGGTAAGGGTTCGGGATTGGTCATGGTGCGCGGTGAAGTGGTGGCACGTCTCGATGAAGATAAGCTCGTTGATCGGTTTGTCGAAGAGGTAGAAAAAATGGCTAAGGAAGAGGACTAAATGGAAGAATCACTCTATAACTTGGCGTTTGAACGCTCCGTCCTCAGCTCCATCATTTTTGATCCGGCTCAGTTTGATGAGTTTGATGCGGTTTTAACACCGGAAGATTTTTATCTCGCGGCGCATCAAGAGATTTATCGCGCAATGATGAGCTTAGCCCATCGTGATCTCCCGATCGATGAAGAGTTCCTCCGTAAAGAGTTGACGGGTAAACAAAAATTCGATGAGCGGGTGATGGTCGATATCCTCACTGCCAATCCGATCGCCAATACCAAAGCGTACGTCCAAGAGATCAAAGACAAAGCGATCAAGCGTCATTTATTGACCCTTACGACGGAGATAAAGCGGGTGACTTTGGAAGAGGAACTCAGCGGCACCGATGTTGTCGATTTGGTTGAACAAAAGCTCTATGAGATAACGCAGAGTTCTCAAGCAACCGATTTTAAAGATGCCCCCTCCATCGCCGATGAGACGTTAGCGTACATCGAAGAGATGAAAGCGCGCGGGGATTCCGTCCTTGTCGGTGTCGATACGGGGTATGCGGAGCTGAACAAAATGACGACGGGATTCGGAAAAGGGGATTTGGTTATTATCGCCGCCCGTCCGGCAATGGGGAAAACCTCGTTCGCCCTCAATATGGTTCAAAATCTCCTCGATAAAGGGAAAGGGGTCGCTTTTTTCTCGTTAGAGATGCCCGCAGAGCAACTCATGTTGCGTCTTTTGAGTGTTCAAACCTCGATCCAGCTTCAGCGTCTTCGTGTCGGGGATATGAACCCTCAAGAGTACAAGCAGCTAAACGATGCAGTCGATAAAATGCGCCGATCCAAGCTCTTCGTAGACGATCACGGCTCCATCAATATCCATCAGCTCCGTTCCAAACTGCGTAAACTCAAATCCCGTCATCCTGAAATCGAAGTAGCGGTTATCGACTACCTTCAAATCATGAATGGGACGGGGGGAAAAGATCGTCACTTAGAGGTGAGTGAGATTTCACGTGGCTTAAAAATGCTCGCCCGTGAACTCGGAATCCCTATCGTTGCCCTCTCTCAGCTCAACCGTGGCCTCGAATCGCGCTCCGATAAGCGTCCGATGCTGAGCGATATCCGTGAATCGGGTTCTATCGAGCAGGATGCCGATATCATCCTCTTCGTCTACCGTAATGACGTTTACCTCTACAAAGAGGAGAAAGAGCGGGAGAAAGAGGCGATAAGCGCGGGAAAAGAGTTTATCTCCAAATATGTCGAGAAAGAGGAAGAGGAAGCCGAGATCATCATCGGTAAACAGCGTAACGGTCCTACGGGGCATGTGAAACTGATGTTCCAGAAAAAATTCACCCGCTTTGTCGATAAACCGACATTTGGTGCCGCGCAGATCGTCTATGAGAGTATTGATATGAAAAGTGCGACGATGAACGTCAATGATGAAACGGTATCGATGCCGATTATCTGATGAATAAACTGGAGCGCATCGATCTTTTCGATCTTAAAAGCGGCTCACTTTTTTTTCTCTTTCTCCTCTTTATAGCTTCCCTATCGCTTTCGTATGAATACTATCAATTTGCCCAACTCAAAACCTTTGACGATCCGCTTATACGAGCCGAAGTGATCGATCAAGAGGTGCGGCTGATCGGCGATGTGCCTAAGACCTCACTGAAGCTTCGGCTCGAAAACGGTGCCAGTGTTCGATCTGCGATGAGCCCCTATCTGCGTGATCTGAGGGGGCGGGAAGTTCAAGTGGAGCTTCAGGTCGCGAAAGTCACTTTTTTGGATTTTTTAAAAGGGATGCACACACGCGGTGTCATCACCGAAGTGTATTCCTCCTTGAGTCTTAAAGAGCAATGGTATCGTCGTATCGCATCCCTCCATGAAGATCAATGGATGAGGGAGCTTTATGGCGCATTGTTTGTGGCTACCCCTATGTCGCAAGAATTTCAAACATTGGTCGGTGCTATGGGGCTGAGTCATATCCTCTCTATCAGCGGCTATCACTACGGTATTATCTCGCTGATTGTCTATTTTCTCCTTCGCCGTCCCTATCGATGGTTACAAAACCGCTATTTTCCCTACCGGCACGGCAATCGTGATCTTTTTTTTATGGTTGTGGGGATACTTTTTTTATACTTATGGGCTTTGGAATTTATCCCCCCTATGGTGAGAGCATTCGGGATGATAGCGGTGGGATATTGGCTTTATGATCGGGGGATTAAGGTTGTCTCGCTGCAAACGCTCTCCATTACGGTCGGTGTGCTGCTTGCCTTTTTCCCCACATTGTTTTTTTCTTTGGGGTTTTGGTTCTCCTCCTTCGGAGTCCTTTCGATCTTTATTTTCATCCGTTATTATGAGCATTGGAAACTTTGGCAGATATTTTTGGCACTTCATATTTGGTGCTATTTAGTTCTTTTACCGATATCGCTTTCTATTTTCGGGACGTTTGGGTGGTGGCATATCGGCTCGATTCCCCTTGCACTCCTTTTTAACCTATATTATCCGACTGTATTGGTGCTCCATTTCACGCCGTGGGGAGATTGGTTTGATCCGTATCTACTTCAAATGTTTGAATCCGGAGATATGAATAGAGTTGTAATCCCAATCTGGATGGGAGTCCTTAGCGTTGCGTTAGCTTTAGGGGCGATGTGGCGAAAAGAGGCTTTTTGGATCTTAGGTATTTTGGGAGTGTTCACGCTGGGTAGCGCGGTTTATCAGATAGCATAGTTTCATTCCGTAGATGACGATAATCCATGAAACATAAATCCATAAAAAGAAAAAGATGAGAGCGGAAAAAGAGCCGTACATCGTTGCATAAGTTTTGTTGTAAAAGACGTACTGGATGAAGCTGTTTTTTGCCAACCCCCATACTACGGCAACAATAAAAGAGCTCATTGCGGCAGCCCTGATTGAAACATCAGCATTGACGGCGATTTTGTAAATCAAAAAGAAAATACTCCAAAGTAAAAGAAACGGGAAAATAGAGAGTGCACTTAGGGCCAATCCACTGATATTCGCTTCTAAATAGGCTTTTAAACTCATTGAAGCTATGAGAACAATGGGGGTAAGGGTGATAAGAGTCCAATACGTCGTAATCGCATCCCAAATTCCCCGTTTGGATGTTTTGAAAATTTTGCTGACGATGTGTTCAAAATTTTGGAAAAAGAGGAGTGAAGAGACAATCATTGTCGCAAATCCGATAATCCCAAGCTGGACAGAATTTTTAAAAAATGAGTCCAAATACCCTGCAATGGCCGCCGTTTGTACCGGCATAATATTGTCGAAAATAAAGATTTGGATTTTGGCGTATTGTTCTTCAAATACCGGAACGTTTGCAATGAGGCTAAGGGAGATAATCAAAAGGGGGACAACTGTAAAAATCGTGTAAAAGCTTAGGCTCGAAGCATACACCGTAATTTCCCGATCGAATAGCATCAGGAAAAAAAGGCGGATATGTCGAAGCATTGCTTTGAAATTCATCAATTACTCAAGACCCATTTTGGAAGGGTTGAGGATGTTATTGGGATCAAATGCCCGTTTGATCGATTGAAACAGTGCCATCTCTTCAGGGGTAAATGCCATCGACATATAAGGAGCTTTTGCCAGTCCGATGCCGTGTTCGCCGCTGAGGGTTCCGCCGAGATCGATAGTGGCTTGAAATACTTCACGAATCGCTTCATAGCCGATTTTGACCGCTTCCGGATCTTTGCCATCAACCATGACATTGGTGTGAACATTTCCATCACCGGTGTGACCGAAGCATGGGATATTGATGTTGTATTTTTTGGCTATGGCATCAAATTTTTCGAGCAGTTCAGGGAGAGCGGAGCGAGGAACGGTAACGTCTTCATTAATCTTTTTGCTTCCGTAGACTGAGAGTGATTGGCTTGCATTGCGGCGGGCAAACCATAGATCGCTTGCTTCTTGTTTATTTTGAGCGATTTTAAATTCACTGCAGCCGTTTTCTTGAAAGACTTTTTGGATAATTGAGAGTTGAAAATCGAGATCTTCTTCAAGATTCCCGTCCACATCGGTAACCAAAATGGCACCCGCTTCGATTGGGAGCCCTTTATGATAGACCTGCTCCACGGAGCGGATAGTGAGGTTATCGAGAAACTCCATCGCAACAGGAGTGACGCCGCTCGCCATCGTTTTATAGACCGCTTCCATCGCTGTATGAACGGTTGGAAAAATACCCATTGCCGTTTTGGTCATTTTCGGTTTCGAGAGAAGTTTGAGAGTTACTTCGGTGGTGACGGCCAATGTCCCCTCAGACGCAATCAAAATCCCCGTTATGTTATAGCCCGCAACGTCTTTAATTGTCCGTTTGCCCGCTTTGATAATATCACCGTTAGGGAGTACCGCACGCATCGCCATAACGTAGTCTTTGGTAATACCGTACTTGGCCGCACGCATACCGCCGGCATTTTCGTTAACATTGCCGCCGATAGTGGAATACTCTTGGCTTGCAGGATCGGGCGGATAGAACAGACCTACTTCTTCAACCGCTTTTTGCAACTCCATATTGACAACACCCGGTTGGACGATAGCCACCATGTTTTGCATATCGATTTCGAGGATTTTATTCATATGTTTTTCGAACGCCAAGACGATTCCGCCGGATGAGGGGAGGGCTCCTCCTGTAAATCCGCTTCCCGCACCGCGAGGGACGATAACGATTCGGTGCTCATTGCAGTATTTAAGGATCTCGCTGACATCGCTCTCATGACGTGGAAAAAGTACTGCATCAGGCTCGAATCGTTCGCGTGTTGCGTCGTAGCTGTAGGCGATAAGGTGAGCTTTATCGCTGTAAACGTTCTCTTTGCCTAGCAGGGTAGTAAAAAATTCTAATGCGTGAGTGCTCAGCATTGTTTATTCCTTAATCTCGAAATGACGCAATAGTGCACTTTTATCGCTAAATTTTGCTTTGTAGAGCTCATATAGTTCTTTGTTCTTTGAATTGTTTAAAGCAATTTCTTCGAGGTAGTAGGGTTCATAGCTGTCTAAACTTGAACTTCCCTCACCCCACCATGCTCCTCGGATCGTCGGAATACGGGTGTAAAAAGGGGTTTGTTCTTTCTCTGATACCTTGGCAAATGAGGCAGTTTGGAGCACTGTAAAGCTTTTACAGTCGAGGGTAAAGAGTTGATTTGCACTTTGGATATAGAGCAACCCGACCGAATTGGCGGTACAGTAGCGTTGAAAATCATCGACTAAAGGGGTTTGATGCCCTTCATAGGAGAGAAACGTTGCATAATTGTCCGGATGAATCCATTCCACACCGGAGATACTTTTTGTGATTGCATCATAAGTATCATCGTTTGGGGCTATTAAAAGGGCACGCTCATAATCATAGGCTAAGATGGCGATATCAGATGCTCTTGGTGTCCAGTTACCATTAGGAAGAGCATTTTGGCGTAGGCCGCTGTATTCACTAAGCTGCAGTATGGCACGGTTGTTGGCGGGATTTGTCTTTTCAACCCGTGCATTGGCGATAATGGTACTGTGTGTGGCATCAAATTTTCGAACGATAAAGCCGCTCATCCCCTCACGCAAGTTTTCGGCAACGATTGCTGCACGCTCTCCTTCGACTTCGAGGAGAGGTGCGGTTATAGAAGAAGCGTTTAAGACGCTACAAGCGATAAGAGTAATAAGCCAGATGCGCATCATGGTAACCTTTTGGTAAAGAATATAGGAATGATTATAGCCAAACACCACTTTGTAAATGGAATTTTTGCTATTATTTAATTCTTTTTCGTTCTCGTAATGTGTATTTTGGTCAAGGATAGGGATGGGTCGTTTTTTTGCATTGCTGTTATTGCCCCTTCTCCTTTTTGGCGGTACTGTTAAACATTTTAAATGGAAAGACGGTGAAAGCTTTCTCACCTTTCTAGAGCGAAAAAAACTTCCATTACGTGTCTATTATAACCTCGATAAAGAGGATCAAAAACTCACCGAAGATATCCCCTATACCGCTAAATGTCAAATGGTAGTCGACAATCAAAACTTTATCCATCAAATTTTGATTCCGGTCAATGACGAACTGCAGCTGCAGATTTATCTCACTCCGAAACGACGGTATGAAACGAAAGTGATTCCTATCGTGAGTGAAGAGTATACGGAAACTCTTTATGTACCGATTCAATCCATCCCTTATAATGATATTTTAAAAATGACCGGATCGAAAAACTTAGCCTCAATCTTTGTGAAAATGTTCAAAGGAAAAGTTGATTTTCGTAAAGGGTTAAAAAAAGGTGACCCTATCATTATGGTATATACCCAAAAGTATCGTTTGGGGAAACCGTTTTCAATGCCGGAAGTACACGGGGCTATGGTTGAGATCAATGGAAAGCGTGTCCGTGTTTATCGCCACAGTGACGGACGTTTTTACGATGAGAAAGGGGGGCAGTATGAGAAGTTCTTGTTTAAACTTCCGATGCGTAACCCGCGTATAACCTCTCGATTTACAAAGAGCCGTTATCATCCGGTACTTCACCGATACCGTGCCCACTTAGGGGTTGATTTCGGAGCGCGACCCGGAACCCCTATCCTCTCTACCGGAGAGGGACGTGTGAGCTTCGTCGGCTATTCAACAGGATACGGAAAAACGATAAAAATACGTCACAACAATGGACTTACAAGCCTTTACGCTCATCAAAAAGCGTTTAAAAAAGGGATACATACAGGAATGAAAGTAAAGCAAAGCGAAATGATCGGATATGTCGGTAATACGGGATTATCCTCAGGACCGCATCTGCATTTTGGAATGTATCGCGGAAGCAGTGCTATTGATCCTCTCAGTGTGATGAAGAAAAAAACCGAAGGTTTTACGGGTAAAGAGCGTAGAGTGTTTAATGAAATTCGGGATAAAATGGATAAAAAGTTTAAAAAAGCACTTCAAGAGAAACGGATACGAAAACCGTATTTTGATTTCCATGAAACCTATTATGTTGAGAGTGAGAGCTTTAAGCCGAAACCTTTTTAAAGAGCTAAGATGATTACCGATGTCACTATCGTACCGTGTGAAAACTCTGACTTTGTAAAACCGAAACGGATACAATATTCTCAGACCGGTGTTGCTAAAGTATGGGATATGGTCGAAGTTCACGACAGTGTAGCGATCCTTTTGTACCAGGAAGAGCATCAAACACTTGTTATTGTTCGACAGTTTCGCCCCCCTGTATATCTCAAGAATGAAGACGGCTTCACGTATGAGTTGTGTGCCGGTATCGTCGATAAAGATAAATCGTTGGTTGAGATTGCCCATGAAGAGATACTCGAAGAGTGCGGATACCATGTTCCACTCGATCAGATAGAACGGGTAACCTCTTTTTATACGGCGGTAGGATTTGCCGGATCGGTGCAAACACTTTATTATGCTAGTGTGAATGAAATGATGCGTGTAAATGAGGGTGGCGGTGTAGGTGTCGAATCGATTGAAGTAATAGGGATACCTGTGTCTGAAGCGAAAGAATTTGCAATGGATGAGACCAAAGCCAAAACACCGGGATTGATGTTTGGATTCGGGTGGTTTTTAGAGAATAAGCTGTAGTTCCCGCGAGATGCGGGAAGTGACGAAACAGTTTAGGGTTAGAATTTGTAACTAAGGGTAGTGTAGAAGTTGCGTCCCGGTTCGTTAAGAACAAGAGGTTGCGCTCCTTCCATAATTGTGGTTAGCCCGATATAGCTGTTGCTCACTGCATAGGTACGATCAAAGAAATTATTGATTCCTGCAGTTAGAGAGAAACCGTTACCCAATTCTGTGCCGTATTTGAGATTGAGGATACCGTATCCGCCAATCGCCTGTTCACCGTTGTTTACATCGTATGTTTGGTGTCTAGCGGCAATTAACTCGGCTTCAGCGTAGTTTTTTGAGTCATCAAACACAAGTGCTACCCGTCCTTTAAGCGGTGGGATATCCGCGAGGTCTTTATCTGTTTGTGCTAGAGTTGCTAGAGAATCGAGTTGACCGACATCTTTTTTGGTCCCTTTTTGGTAGGCAACCCCCGATTCGATATTCCACTCTTTATTCAAGGCGTAATCGGCCGTGATATCTCCGCCGACAATACGGGCGTCAATGTTTGCAAAAGAGGTAGTAGACCCTACTACTTTGTAGGCATAAATATAATCTTTTAAATCACTGTAGAACAGTGTCCCTTTGAGGTGTAAATTCCCAAATGTATGCTCGATCCCCATGTCAACTTCACGGTTGATCGTTTCATTAAGATTGGTATTTCCAACACTGGCAAAATAGAGTTCTCGTGCATCGGGAACACGAGAGGATTGTCCCGCACCGACGAAAAAGTTGCCATGTGTACTGTAATGGTATCGCCCTAAAACATTGGCACTGACATTCGTGTAATCGCGGTCTTTAGTCGTTGACATTCCGGTTAATGATTGATCCGCATCAATAGTGGTATCGTCATAGCGGAGACCTCCGCTTAGATCAAACGAACCAAGTGTTTTGAGTGCTTTTGCATAGACACCGATGTTTTCGGTATCGGCATCGGGGATTTGAATGGTGGTATAAGGATTAGTTCGATTTCCTTTGGTTCCGTTCCAATTGCGCGTAGAGAGATCAAGACCGAAGGTGATCTCTGTTTCGGCAATCAAAGCAGTGTTTTCGGCACGTACCCCTTTAATAGTTGCGTCAACTAAAGAGACACTCGACATACCGGTTCTGAAATCGGTTCCCATGTCGTGCTCGACTTTTGAATGGTAGGCTTCGATACTCAGTTCATCCGAATACTCTCCCAACGCGAAGAGTTGATATTTGGCTTTGAACATGTCGGTATCATCCATGAGGGCATCCATCGGATAGCGCGGGTAGAGGACATTATCAGCACGGTCACCGAAATAGCTGAGGGTTAGTTTTTGATTATCGCCGATATTACCAACGACTTTTGCCCAAAAATTTTGGCGTTCGTAGGCATTATCATTCTTGTGTGCCGCACTGTAGGGTTTCGTAGAGCTTTCGGCTTGTTCTGTCATGGTTTTGCCGTTGCCGTCTTTGTACTGGCCACTGGTTTCGCGGCTGTATCCTACGAGGGCTTGAACCGTGTCATTCCCCCCTTCGACAGTAGTGGAAATTTTACGGTAGTCATAACTTCCGAGGGTTGCGGATACTTCTCCGTGCAGACCCTTGGTAGGGTCTTTAGTGACGACGTTAATCGCTCCTCCGAGACTTCCGAACTGAGTTACGTCAAACGGCCCCTCTTGAACTTCTACACTAGCAATTTGGCTGGATGAGACGTGCATAGCAGGCGGATCCATACGGTTAGGACATGCACCGCATACTTTGGCATCATCAATGGTTACGTTGAGATTGTCTTTTTTGAAACCGCGTAAAACGATGTCGTTGCCGATGGCACTGGTACGAACGTGTGTGATCTCTGGAAGTGAACCTGATAGCATTTCCCCCAGATCGGATTGGCGAGAAAATTTGACCATCTCATCGGCAACGATATTTTTACCATCAGCTTTAGGGGCAGAGGCTTCAACGGTGATTTTTTGAATCGTGACAGGCTCAGTGGCGAGGGCAGCAACCGCAGCCAAAGAGAGGAGGCTAAACTTCTTCATACTTCTAATCCTTAAGTAAATATGAAGAATTGTAGGAAAGAAGTGTTACATTAGTGTTAAGTCGTTATACTTTTGACCATGAAATTAAATACTAAACAAATAGTTTTAACGCTCCTGTTATTAGCCGCTTCGGGCTATTTTCTCTACTCGGGCTTTTCCCTTTTATTCCATCCGTAAGGATATATCTTCGGGGAACTGCATCGTTACGCAGTGGAGGGAGCCGTGTTGACGGATAAGGACGGAGCAGTCGATAGGGATGATATCCCTTCCGTAAAACGCTTTTTTACAAATCTCGATCGCTTCGTTGTCATGCGGATCGTTATAGATTGGTAACAAAACGGCATCATTGATGATTAAAAAGTTAGCATACGTTGCGGGGAGACGCTCGTCCTCATAAAAGGCCGGAGAACACATCGGTAGTGCGATGAGGTTAAACGGTTCATCATCGATGTCACGCAATGCCATCAACTCTTCTTCCATTTTTTTCAATGCCTCGTAATGCTCATCTGATTTATCGTCGCATTTGACATACATAATGGTATCTGTATCAATAAAACGGGCGAGGGTATCGATATGGCTGTCGGTGTCATCACCGGCAAGATAACCGTGATTGAGCCATAAAATCTGTTCTACACCGAAGTGTTTTTTGAGCTCTTTTTCCATCCCTTTTTTATCTAAATGAGGATTGCGATTCGGATTAAGGAGACATTCTGCCGTGGTGAGCAATGAACCGTTTCCGTTGGTTTCGACGCCGCCCCCCTCCAAGATAAGATTGACTTTTTCCATTGGTGCACCATAGACGTTAGAGAGTGCCGAACTCATCGCATTATCACGCGAAGCATCAAACTTTCCGCCCCATCCGGTAAAAGTAAAGTCGAGCAGTAAAGGCTCATCTTCATCCTCGTCGATAACACTTAGCGCACTGCAATCACGCGCCCAAGTGTCATCGCTTTGATAGGCTACGAAAATCAGATTCTCGTGAGAGTTAAAATAGCTTTTGACGAGATCCACATCGTCACACACAATGAGGCAGGGCTGATAGCGGGCAATAGAAGAGGCAATATTGACAAAACACGCTCTCGCCTCTTCGAGATAGGGTGCCCAGTCGCTTTGGGGATGGGGAAAAATGAGTTGCACAAAACTTTGAGGTTCAAATTCGGCGGGGAAATAACGCATTAACAATCCTTAGATTATAATTCTTATATGGGAACAATTAAATTGAGCCGCGAGGCACTTATTCATAATCTTGACATTATCGCACACCAAGTCGGTGGAAAAGATAAAATCGCGGTCGTTTTAAAAGATAACGCCTACGGCCACGGTGCTGAGATGATTGCCGAAGCGGCATCTGAGTATGGAGTCAATCAAGCAGTGGTGCGCTTAGAACGTGAAGCCGAGGAGATTGTTAAGTACTTTGACAATGTATTGATATTGGGCCAAAAACCGACCCATATCCATCCGAAATTCAGCTACGCCATTAATTCGCTTGAAGAGATATCTGCCTATCCGAGTGGAGCGCGAGTCGAGCTGAAAATCGACACGGGGATGCACCGTAACGGAATTTCCCCCGAGCAACTCGAAGCAGCGTTTGAAAAAATGGCGAAACGAGGACTCATTTGTATCGGGATTATGAGCCATTTACGTGCAGCCGACACCCTCAGTTCAGAATGGTTTTGGCAGCGTCAGAATTTTGATCGTATCAAACAGAAGGCTGATCTTTTGGCTCAAAAATTCGGATGGAAACTACGCTTTCATATCTCCAATTCAGCGGGAACATTTCGCTCCACAGAGTGCCGTGATGATATCGTACGAGTCGGTATTGCATTGTACGGATGTTTACAAATGGATACAAGTTTGCCGCAACCGCTCCTAAAAAGTGTCCTCTCTTTGTGGGGAGATAGAATGGCGACCAGGGTATTAAAAGCCGGAGAACGGGTAGGGTATAACGGTCTTTATGAAGCTTTAGCAGATGAGGTTGTTAGCACCTATGATTTGGGATATGCGAACGGACTTGATCGCCTTGCTTCGAATCACTACACTACACCGGAGGGGGTAGCTCTTCGCGGTCGTATCTCGATGGACAGTGCGAGTTTTTCAAGCGATGCGGAACAACTGAAAATTTTTGATAATGCCAATGATTATGCTAACGCCGTCGGGACGATCGGGTATGAGATTTTGGCGTGTTTGGATAAAGATCTCAAGCGAGAGTGGATTGATTAGGAGTTAATCTTAATCATTGCATCTGAAAATATAGCTCCATCAAGTCGCATTTCGATCAAATTTTCTAAATCTTTTTCCGCATCGATGTATCCCAACACTTTGGCATCAAAAAGATAGTGTTCTGCTACTTTTTGAATTTCTGCGCCATGTTTGGGGAGAACAATCAGATACGAAGCTCCCAGATTTTCGGCGATAACGGCATCGGTAGCAGTTTCGACATGGAGTGCGAAACGGATGCTATTGAGACGTAGATGTTCGATAATATCGAGATTTTCAGGGGTAAAAAAAAGGGCGACAACGGAATTCGAGGGTGTGTGTCGCAACGCTTCAATCGAGTCGATGTGGTAAAACGGCTCTGATGGGACATAGGTGTGACCGAATAGCAGCATAGTTAGCCTTCCAAACATTCGCGACTGCAATAGTATTTGCCATCACGCATAAATGCTTCTTTGACCTGTACGTAGGTACCGCACTTCGCACACGGAAGCATTGCCTCTTCTTGAGAATTATCCGAAGAGGGGGGAGTAAGAGCCTTTTTTTTGAAAAAAAGGTAATAAACCCCGACCAGAACACCGATTAATAATAGTAGTTTTAGCATAGTCTTATCTCTTTATGAGCAGATAATGGCGATTTTCCGCCTCAATAATTGTGTAATCGAGTGTTTCATCGATTTCATCATACACTTTTTCCCCTTTGTAAAAGAGCAAAAGAGTCCCCTCGCTGCAAAACGGTTTTGAGAGTTTTAAAAGCATTTCAGTATCGGTAACGGCGCGTGACGTAATAAGATCATACGGCTCGCTTGAGAGTTGTTCTACTCTGAGCGCTTTGACATCCACGTTGCTCAAACCCAAATCCGCTTTGACAAACTGTAAAAAGCTCGCACGTTTGCTGAGGGGTTCAACGAGGGTAAAATGGGTTTGCGGCAGGGCGATTGCCAAAATCATCCCAGGAAATCCCGCCCCTGTTCCGATGTCCATTGCTTTAGTAACAGAAGGGAGAAACGTTACAGGAATAACCGCATCGAGGATAAACTGATCGATTTGCTGGAGAGTTTTAGCTCCCGTTAGATTATGAACTTTGTTCCATTTTTCCAGAAGAGCTTTGTATTGAGCGATCTTTTCCAAAAAATCTTCGGGAACCTTCACATTGTGTTGCGCTAACAGCTGCTTTAATTGGCTCATAAATCGTGTCCCATCTGCTCTTTTTTGACTTTTAAATACCCCTCATTATGGGGGTTGGGATTGATAATGACCGGAACACGTTCCGTAATTTCGACGTTCAACCCCTCTACGACGTCCACTTTAGCCGGATTATTGGTTAAAAGACGGATTTTATGAAGACCGAAATCTTTAAAAATTTCACCGACAACATCGTAGGTTCGCTGATCAGGAGCAAATCCGAGTTCGACATTGGCCTCGATCGTATTACGCCCATGATCTTGGAGGCAGTAGGCGTTTATTTTATTGAGAAGGCCGATATTACGCCCCTCTTGGCGGTGGTAAATGATCAGTCCGCCCTCTTCGGCGATTAATTTCAGCGCTTTATGTAACTGATTGTTACAGTCACATTTAATACTGCCGAAGGTGTCACCGGTAAGACACTCGGAGTGGATCCGAACCAACGGCGACTCTTGGCGTTCAAAGTTCTCGGTAAATATGGCTAAATGCTCTTGTATCCCCTCTTTGTAGACACGGATTTTAAAAGGGCCGTATTTACTAGGGAGATTGGCAATAGATGATTTTTCAAAAAGGGGTGTTGTTGTTTTCATTAGTGCCATTATAATAGGTGTTTCTAAAAAATGGATTATTAAACGAAGAGGCGATACAATCTAGTTACTATTTTTTTAATTGGAGTCACATTTATGGAGCGTTTTCGCCGTACCCGTTTAAATCCTCAACTACGCTCACTGGTGCGTGAAACTTATGTAGGGGTTAATGACTTTATCTACCCATTATTCGTTCGCCCCGGTGAGGGGATAAAAACGGAAGTTTCGTCGATGCCGGGTGTTTATCAAATGTCTTTGGATGAGATTTTGAAAGAGTGTGAATTGCTTCAATCCCTTGGAATCTATTCGATTATCCTTTTCGGTATCCCTGCCGTGAAAGATTCGATCGGCAGTGATGCATTGTGTGATCATGGAATTATTGCGACAGCCGTTCGCGCCATCAAGCGTGCCTACCCGAAAATGTTTGTCGTCACCGATTTGTGTTTTTGCGAATACACCGATCATGGACACTGCGGTATTCTCGATCATGTCCATGAGACGGTCGATAACGATTTGACTCTTGGAATTTCGGCACAGCAGGCATTGGTTCACGCACGTGCAGGTGCCGATATGATTGCACCCTCGGGGATGATGGACGGGATTATTACGACGTTGCGTGATGCACTTGATGGGGGAGGTTACGCCAATCTCCCGATTATGAGTTATTCGACCAAATTTGCCAGCGGTTATTACGGACCGTTTCGAGATGTCGCCGAATCGGTACCGAGTTTCGGTGACCGCTCTAGCTATCAGATGGATCCGGCAAACCGCCGTGAGGCGATTCGAGAGAGTTTGGCAGATGAAGCGCAGGGTGCCGATATTTTGATGGTGAAACCCGCACTTGCCTATCTCGATATTATCCGTGATATCCGTGAAGCCTCGCAGCTTCCGTTGGCAGTTTACAATGTCAGCGGCGAGTATGCGATGCTCAAATGTGCGGGAGCGGCAGGGCTGATCGATTACAACCGCGTCATGATGGAGACGATGGTAGGATTCAAACGCGCGGGGGCTGATATCATCATCAGCTACCATGCTAAAGAAGTAGCACAACTTTTAAATTAATGAATTTTTTTTATGATATGATTGTTTTTTGTATCGAAGGAACACCGTGAGACACTTTTTAACGTTAAAAGATTATACCAAAGAAGAGATCTTAGAGATTTTGGAGATTGGTTTAGAGATAAAAAAAGAGGTCAAAGCCAAAGTACTCAAACCCCGTCTTGCGGGACAGACACTGGCGATGATCTTTGAAAAAAGCTCTACCCGTACCCGGGTCAGTTTCGAGGTAGGGATGTATCAGCTCGGCGGTCATGCCCTATTTCTCTCAAATCGTGATATCCACCTTGGGCGCGGTGAACCGGTNNATTAACGGTCTCAGTGACAGCTACCATCCGGTGCAGCTATTGGCGGACTTCATGACTATGATGGAGTGCGGAAAAGATAAGAATCCGATCGTAGCCTATGTTGGGGATGGCAATAATATGACCCATTCATGGTTGATGCTCTCAGCTAAGCTCGGATTTGAACTTCGTATCGCAACCCCAAAGGGGTATGAGTGTGATCCGGCTATTATTGCCGATGCTCTCGCTTTTGCTGAACACAGCGGTGCAAAAATCACGATCACCAATGATCCTAAAGTGGCGGTTAAAGGTGCCACTGTCGTAACGACCGATACATGGATTTCAATGGGTCAAGAAGAGGAAAAAGCTCAACGGATACGTGCATTCGAGGGGTACATCGTCGATGAAGCCCTTATGGCGCTTGCGCGTGAAGACGCTATCTTTTTACATTGTCTTCCTGCCTATCGCGGCGTTGAAGTGAGTGAAGCGGTATTGGAAGGGGAGCAGAGTTTGATTTTTGAAGAGGCAGAGAACCGTCTTCACGCGCAAAAAGGGTTAATGGTTTGGTTAGATAAACATCGTTAAGGGGTACAAATGCGTTCATTATGGCTATTGAGTATTATCAGTGTGAGTCTTTATGCTGCGGTGGCGGTTCAAGTCGGAGATAAGTTTAAAGATTCGGGTAAATGTAAAGCTTGTCATAGCCATATTGTGAAGCAGTGGGAAGAGTCTTGGCATGCAAAATCCCATTACGATAACGATGAGTATTTTCAAAAAACGATCGATTATGTCGCCCGTAAAAATAATCGAAAATCGCTGAATACGATTAAAATAGAGTGTGCGGCCTGCCACAATCCCCGTATCTCTGTTACTTCTACAACGGCTGAATATGAAGCCATAGCCTCGTTAAAACTGGATAAAGACTCCGCTGCTACTAAAGCCCTTAAAAGTGATCAAATCTCTGAGGGGATTAACTGTGTCGTTTGTCACAACATTGATCAAATCCATGATGAACTTCCCGATAGTAAACGAGGCATCCATCGGGTTAGCTGGATGAAATCGGGGATTATGAGCGGTCCTTATGCCGATGCCAAGTCCCCTTATCATAAAGTAGAGCAACGTCCTTTTATGGATACCAATCCTAATCAGCTCTGTTTCGTTTGCCATGCGAATGACACTTCGGAAGAGGGGCACCGTTTTACCTCGATGCAAACAGAATTTGACGGGACAGGAAAGCAATGTGTTGATTGCCATATGGGGCCTCGTAAAGTAGGGGTAGCGTCTACTTTACGTGATGTCAACGGCAAAGTACATAATCGACTTATCCGTGATCACGGCTTCAAAGGGGCGCATACTGAGTCGATGTGGCAAGGAGCACTCAATGTAGAGGCGAAAAAAAGTGCTAATGCAATTGCGGTAACATTGAGTAATCCACAACCCCATTCGCTTCCAAGCGGTTTTGGATCGCGGGAAATTGTGATTGAAGCACACTATATGAGCGGTAAAAAAATTATTAAAACAGAGACCCTTTCGCTCACGTCCCATTATCTCAATAAGCGGGGGAAAGCTACTATCCCCCATTTGGCAGCAAAAACGGTCAGTAGTATCTCGATTGCACCTTATGGATCAAAAACCTTTAGTGTGCCAATGGCTAAGGGTGCAGATAGTGTGAATGTGAGTGTTTCGTATCGATTGGTGAATGATGAAGTACGTGAAATGCTAGAGTTGAAAAATCCGATTTGGTCGAAGAAAATGGTGATTGAAAAGCTAACTTTAAAGCTCTAAATTAAGGGGTATTTCCCCTTAATTCATCTCAACTTTGATGATGAGGTCATTCCCCTCTTCAATAATAGTAAAATTGTGTTTTTGACAAAAAGTTTCGTTCATCTCTTCCGCCCACTGCGCAGCTTCTATCATCGCATCGTCTTTATTTTCGAATGTTTTAATACTTTCCATACCGCTTCGTTTAAAACAGCCGCACTCTTTTTCCATTTTGACATTGAACATTATTAACTCCTATTTAAGTATACATTTTTGGAAGTATAGTTTTAAAAGATTAAAAAAATCAATTAAAATAGGGACGATTTGAAACTAAAGGTTATCTTTATCTTTTGCTAACCTATAACTATCAGTGTACTTTATAAATTATTCAGCTATAATTCCATTTGAATTTTGGGTACCTTCTAAAGAGATTGACGAATCTTTTTCTAAGGTGCCCTCGCGGATGAGAATCCAAACTTATCCAAAATTTCTCTCCCCCATGAGTGGGCAAGCGTAACTGGTCGGAAATAGGTTTTCCGATGGCGTATATACAAAGGGTTATTATGAACGTAATAGAAGAAACAATCACAGACGAAAATTTGGTCACATTTGAATCTTTCGGTCTCAGAAAAGAGATCATGCAAAGTATCAATCATGCCGGTTTCAAAACTCCAAGTCCGATCCAACAAATGGTTATTCCGGTTATTATGGAAGGGCGCGACGTTGTAGGACAAGCCCATACCGGTACGGGTAAAACAGCGGCATTCGGTCTTCCTGCATTGAATAAAATGCATTTAAAAGGGGGGATTGAAGCCCTCATTATCACTCCGACACGCGAACTCGCGAATCAAGTAGGGGATGAAATTTTCAAATACGGTAAACACCTCGGTGTTCGTACCGTAACCATTTACGGCGGATCATCGTACAACCGTCAAATGGATCTTATCGAGCGCGGTGCGCAAGTTATCATCGCTACTCCGGGACGTTTACTTGATATGTTGAGCCGTAACATGCTCAAAGGTTTCACTCCATCAACCGTTATTTTGGACGAAGCGGATGAAATGCTCGATATGGGCTTTTTGGACGATATCAATGAGATTTTCACCTATTTGCCTACTGAGCGTCAGACATTGCTCTTCTCAGCAACGATGCCGGCTCCGATTAAACAGCTTGCTGAGCGTATTTTGGTCAATCCATTTTTCGCCTCTATTACCAAATCAGAGACAACGAATACGGATATCACACAACAATACTATGTCATCGAAGAATCAGAGCGTGATGATGCGATTATCCGTTTGATGGATTCAGAAGATGCGAAAAAAACGGTTGTATTCTGTCGTACCAAAAAAGAGGTTGACCGTCTCTCTAATGTTCTCTCAGCTGCCGGATATATGGCAAAAGGTCTTCATGGTGACATGGAGCAACGTCAGCGTGAAAGTGTTATCAAAGGGCTTAAAACCGATGCGGTCGATGTATTGATCGCAACAGACGTTGCGGCGCGCGGATTGCATATTGATGATGTTACTCACGTTTTCAACTACCATATCCCGTTTGACCCTGAGAGTTATGTTCACCGTATCGGACGTACAGGACGTGCGGGTAAAAAAGGGGTTGCAATTACCCTTGTTACTCCAATGGAGTTTAAAGAACTTCAACGTATCCGTGCAAAAGTCGGTACGACCATGGAGCACGCTTATATTCCAAGTAAATTGGATGTTAAAGAGGCACAAGTTACCCGTTTGGTACGTGAAATTGAAAAACAACACGTTTATGATGAAGCGCATAAAGTGCTTGATTTGTTGAAACAAGATTATGACCAAGAGCAAATTGCCTATAAATTGATTTCAGTTTTGATGGAGCGTAACACGGTTCAAGGACCGAATAATATCGGTATCGCAGCAGAGCGTTTAGAAAAAATTCTAAGCAATTTGGCTAATCGCGGTGATCGCGGCGGACAACGCAGCGGCGGATTCAACCGTAATCGCAGCGGTGGAAACCGAAGCGGCGGAGGCGGATATCGCGGTAATAACGATCGCAANNGGCGGAAATGATCGCGGTGAGCGTTCACGCAGTTTCAGCGGACAAAAACCAAAACCTCGTTATTAATTCAAGCGGGAGTTAATCTCTCGTTTAACTTTCTCCAAAAATGGCTCCATCGGAGCCTCTAATTCAAACCCCTCTCTTTGTTTCATCCCCCACATCGGTTCCGGAAAGTAGCTGTCATTTTCAAATCGTCCCATAATATGCCAATGAACACGTGGCACCATATTTCCAAAGGATGCGATATTAATTTTAGTAGGTTTGAAATAGACTAGCATCTCTTTTTCGATAATATCGAGTGCGTCCCAAATCATTTTTTTCTCTTCTCGTGAGCATTCGGAGAACTCTTTATGGGGAGCGTGGGTAAATATTTTGAGCCAAGGGATTTCAGATTCGTGAAGTTCAATATAAATGAGAGAGTTGGAATACATCATAAAAGACCTTATTGAAAAGTCTTTTATTGTATCAAAAGTGTTTAGTTATTTACCTTTTCCTGCAAACGGAACAAGGGCGCTTCCCCACGTTAAACCGCCGCCAAAAGCATCAAGGAGCATCAAATCTCCCTCTTGCAATCGACCCGATTCGTAGATATCGTTGATCGCCATAGGGATAGAAGCACCGGAGGTATTGCCGTATTTCTCTACCGTGAGAACCACTTGCTCCTCTTTGAGTTCCAATGCATCACCGACCGCTTTGATAATGCGGTAATTGGCTTGATGAGGGACGAAGTGTTTAATGGCGGATGAGGCGATATTGTTTTGCTCTAAAATGTCGATAACGTCACTGGTGAGGGTACGAACAGCCACTTTAAAGGTTTCGTTCCCTTTCATACGCATAAAGCATCCAGCCGCTTCTCGGTCGAGTTCATCATGCGCAGATCCGCTTCCGCCGTTTGGTGTCATAAGCAAATCGGCAAATGAACCGTCAGATCCCGTGTGGATATCGATGATAGCTTCTGATTTATCGGTTGTTGCGCTGATTACCGCTGAACCCGCACCGTCACCGAAGAGGATGCATGTTCCGCGATCGGTGTAGTCGGTAATGGTACTGAGACGCTCAGCCCCGACGATGAGGACATTTTTCTTCATCCCCGATTCGATAAATGCTTTTGCAACACTCAGGGCATAGACAAATCCTGTACATGCCGCAGATACGTCAAAAGCGGTAACTTTTTCTAGTCCTAGTTTGGTGGCGATAATGGTTGCTGTAGAGGGCATACAGAAATAATCGGGGGAGATCGTAGCACAGATGAGCATATCGATCTCATTTTTTGCGATGCCGCTTCGCTCAATCGCTTTTTCAGCTGCCTTCACACCCATGTCACTGGTGGTTTCGTTTTCCGCAGCAATATGACGCTCTTTGATTCCGGTACGTTTAGTGATCCACTCATCCGTGGTATCGACCATCACTTCAAGCTCAGCATTGGTAAGGATTTTAGAGGGAACATAAGCTCCGATAGAACGAAACGCAGCGTACATAATTAGCCTTTATAAGGGATCGAAGTTTATTTTTTAAGCTCTTCGAGACGATTCTCAATATGCTCATTTACGCCGGTGTTAACATAGCGGATGGCTTGAAAAATTGCATTTTTAATCGCTTTAGGGTTGCTTTTACCGTGACTGACGATGGCACACCCTTTGATACCGACTAGCGGTGCTCCGCCGATTTCAGCATAATCGATTTGCTTTTTAAGCAGTTTAAACACTTTGCGCATCAACAGCGCACCGGTAATCGCTACCGGTGATTTGCGGATGTACTCTTTGATGAAGTAGCTGATGGTAGAAGCTACCCCTTCAGAGGCTTTAAGAACGAGGTTTCCGATAAAACCGTCACATACAATGACGTCACAGCTCCCGTCAAAGATATTGTTCCCCTCGACGTTACCGATAAACCCCTTTTGTCCTTCGAGCAATTTGAAGGTCTCTTTGGTGACTTCATTCCCTTTGGAATCCTCTTCACCGTTAGCCAGTAGGCCGACGCGCGGATTCTCCAGTTTGAACATATCTTGAGCGTAGTAGTATCCCATAATTCCGAATTGGAAAAGGTGTTCCGCTTTACAGTCGACATTAGCACCGGCATCCATCAAGATACTGCGCTTACCGCTTTTGGTCGGCATTGAAGTTACCAATGCGGGACGTAAAACATTTTTGAGTCGTCCGAGGCGCAGTGTCGCCAATGTCATGGTCGCACCGCTATGACCCGCGCTGACAACGCCGTCGGCTTCGCCGTTACGAACCAGCTCTATCGCTTTATAAATAGAGCTCTCTTGGCGCTTGAGTGCATCGGTAGCGGCGTCACCCATATCGATAACGTCAGATGCTTCGACAATTAAAATCTTATCTTTATAGCCCTTAGGTAATAAAGATAAGATCTCATCTTTTTTACCAACTAGAATTGGTTGAAACTTTACTTCTTTTAGAGCTTCAAGTGTCCCTTTTACAATCGGTTCGGGACCGAAGTCCCCGCCCATTGCATCAATTGCAATTCTAATCATCGATTATTTATACTCACCGGTTGTCGGGTTGACATAGTGAGACAATTTGTACGTGCCGTCTTTATCTTTAACGGGACGAGCAAGAGAAATTTTATAGTGAGTTCTGCGTTTTGCGGCGCGAGAATGACTCACTCTTCTTTTAGGTACTGCCATCTTTTATAGTCCTTTCTATTTGGTTTTAGAACTCTCGATCTAACGAGGTTCCTTCGCAGTTTTCGCAACAAAAATAGTCGCTTTTGATCAGTTCGATTTCCGACTTGAGAAGCTCTTCTAAATCAATCATCGATTTGTCGATTTCGACGACATCCAACTCTTCGTCGTTGCCCTCGTATAATCCATCGCTAAGGTAAAAAGTAATCTCTTCATTCAAAGAGTTTTCTACCTCTTCGGCACATAGATCACAAGGGATCGAAATACTCCCTGTAATTGTACCGTTTAATTGGGCAAGATTGCTTTTTTTCAAGGTTAAATCACCTGAAAAAAGTGCATTGTCACTATTTACCTCAAAATGAAGCGGCTGTGATCCCAATTTTCTAAATGCTATTTTCATGACAATTACGAAATTTCGCGTCCTGAAAAGAAAAATGCGATTTCAATTGCCGCATTTTCAGCAGAGTCACTACCGTGAACTGCATTAGCATCGATATTTTCAGCGAAATCAGCACGGATAGTTCCGGCAGCTGCTTCTTTAGGGTTTGTTGCACCCATCAAATCGCGGTTTTTAAGAACAGCATTTTCGCCCTCAAGAACGGTGATAACAACCGGGCCGCTTACCATGAAATCAACGAGGTCGTTGAAGAAAGGGCGGGCAGCGTGTACTGCGTAAAACGCTTCAGCGTCTTGACGTGAGAGTTGAACTTTTTTCATAGCCGCGATTTTAAGGCCGTTACTTTCGAAACGATCCAAAATTTTACCGATGACACCTTTTGCTACGGCATCTGGCTTGATGATTGACAATGTTTGTTCCATCAATGCTCCTGTTTTGTGTGTAAAAAATAGAACGGGATTATAGCGAAACAATAATTTAAGTAAGATTAAAGATGGTGAAAGAAAGAAAACAAAGAGGAATTGGCGTAACCAAAGGGGTAAATCCCCTTTGGAGAGTGTCGTATAAATAGTGAATTAGTTAACGACGTTTGCTTTTGAAGAACGCATTTCTGCTGTGATATCATCACGGTGAGCTGGGCTTGCACCGATCTCATCCCATGTGATACAACCCTCAGTCGGACATGCTGTTGCACACGCTGGTTCGTCGTGGTGACCGACACATTCGACACATTTGTCGCCGTAAACGTAATAGATCTCTTCACCCGTTGGGTTATCGTCCTCGTCTACGATCGCTTCTACTGGGCACTCGTCGATACAAGCGCCGCAGTTAATACAGGTATCATTAATGATTACTGCCATAGGGTTCTCCTTGGTTGATAAATATGGGGTAACTATAACAGAAGAATTTTAAACCCACCTAAAAAATAGGTGAGGATAATGTAGATTATTGAGGGAGTGTTACGGAAGTGTAAGTTAGAGTCCTAAATAGGCTTTAATTGCGTCAACTTTATCGGTTTTTTCCCATGTAAACTCAGGGAGTTCACGTCCGAAATGGCCATAAGCCGCTGTTTTTCGATAAATAGGGCGGAGTAAATCGAGGGATTCAATAATCCCTTTAGGGGTGAGGTTAAAGAGCTCTTTAACACAGCTTTCCAATTTTTCTTCAGGGACAACAGCGGTTCCGTGCGCGTTCACCATGATGGAGATCGGTTTAACAACGCCGATCGCATACGATACTTGGATCGTTGCACGCTCACACGCACCGGAAGCTACGAGATTTTTAGCGACATAGCGGGCGGCATAGGCGGCTGAGCGATCCACTTTGGTCGGGTCTTTTCCGCTGAAAGCTCCCCCGCCGTGAGGACACGCTCCGCCGTAGGTATCGACAATAATTTTACGCCCTGTCAATCCCGCATCCCCTTGAGGACCGCCGATAACAAATTTACCTGTCGGGTTAATGTGGTAGATGATATTCGAGCTCATAAGCTCTGCAGGGATAACATATTTGATCACTTCATTAATAACGTCAAGGTGGAGTCTCTCCTGAGAAATTTCAGGGGCATGCTGGGTGGAGACTACGACGGTTTCGACTGATACGGGTTTGTCATCAACATAGCGGACGCTTACCTGAGTTTTTCCATCAGGACGGAGGTAGGGGATAATCCCCTCTTTTCGTACTTGGGCTAAACGTTCCGCTAAACGGTGAGAGAGGTAGATCGGCAACGGCATTAATACATCGGTTTCGCGGCATGCGTAGCCGAACATCAACCCCTGATCCCCCGCTCCGATTTCTCCGTCTTCTTGGTCAACCCCTTGGTTGATATCGGGAGACTGTTCACCGATACCGTTGAGGACGGCACACGAGCGATAATCAAAACCGTACGTCGCATCGGTGTATCCGATCTCGCGAACGACTTGACGGGCGATCTCTTGCATCGGGGCATAGGCAGTTGTTTTCAATTCACCGGCGATAACGCAAAAACCGTTGGATACGAGGGTTTCACAAGCTACACGTGCTTTTGGATCATGTTCGATAATGTAGTCTAAAATCGCGTCGCTGATTTGATCGGCCATTTTATCGGGATGCCCTTCGGTGACCGATTCAGAGGTGAAGATATACTCTTTAGGCATAAAAATCCTTGGAAGAAATGTTAATTTTTTGTGGTTGAGCGGATTATATCGAATCACTTTTTAAAAAATCTCTTTCCCAAAAAAAGTCGATCCATTCCGTAGCTTCGTGTAAGAAAAAGTCAGGTTGAACGAGAGCCGTCTGTTTGGTAAAGAGGGTTGCGACTCTAAATTCGCAATGGGGGTGGCTTGAACGTAAAAGGGGCAAAAGTGCGAAGAGTGTCTGACCGCTGTCGACGATATCATCGACGACAAGGACCCGTTTTGAGGATGAGAGATCGCATTGGCCTAAAACGCTCACCTCGTCGCGTTGGATATCCGCGTCATAGCTCTCTACGCGGATGCTTTGCAGATTGCGGATATCCAGACGCATTGCGAGGGCGTGCGCCAGTGTCATGCCGCCGCGCGCAATGGCGATCACGGTATCCGCTTGGAAAGATTCGCAGGGTTGACTCAAACGTTGGATGTCGGTACAAAATTGTTTATAATCATAGTATATCATTTTGAAATCATATCATAAGGGCATCTGCGCTATAATAAAATATCAATTATAGCGCAGCACTAAAACGCAACATAAGCGCAGCCAATCGAGATTAGCGTCTCGCAAAGGCATAAATACTAGGAAGTCTATGAAAAAATTAGCGATTATCGGTCGTCCGAATGTCGGCAAAAGTTCCCTCTTTAACCGTTTGTTGAAACAGCGTGATGCGATTACCTCTGAACAAGCAGGTACGACACGCGATGTCAAAAAACGGGTTGCCGTAGTGGTGGACAAAGAGGTCGAAATTCTCGATACGGGTGGATTGGATGAGGGGTGTGAACTCTTCGATCGGATCAAAGAAAAATCTCTCAAAGCGGCACATGAAGCCGATATCATTCTCTTTATGGTGGACGGTAAAAGTCTTCCCGAAGAGGACGACAAAAAGCTTTTTTATGAGCTTGAATCGATGGGAAAAGCGATTGCATTGGTCGTTAATAAAATCGACAATGACAAGATGCAAGAGAAGCTTTGGGAATATTATGAGTTCGGGACAGAGCGTATTTTCGGTATTTCCGTTTCCCATAACCGTTCGGTTCTTCCGCTCCTAAACTGGATTGCCTCTGAACTCCCTGAATCTGCTATCGTTAAACCTGAAGCCGAAATGGCAGAAGAAGATGAGATGGACGGATTTGATGCAGCATTGAAAGCCTCTTCGGATGATGAAGAGTTCGATGAAGATGAGGACGATGGGTTCTTTATTCCTGAAGAGGATGATGAAGAAGAGGAGACGTCGATCGAAGCACTCGAAGAGGCGTATCGCGGAATCGTCAAAGAGTACGAAGCGGGTGACGTTAACCAGATGAAAGTAGCGATCATCGGTCGTGTCAACGTCGGAAAAAGCTCATTGCTTAACGCATTGCTCGGAGAAGATCGCTCGGTGGTCAGTTCCGTTGCAGGGACAACTATCGACCCAATCGATGAGACGATAGAATATGCGGATAAAAAGATTACCTTTATCGATACGGCGGGGATTCGTAAACGGGGAAAAATTCTCGGGATTGAAAAATACGCCCTTATGCGTACCGAAGAGATGTTGGAGACGGCAGATATCGCCCTCCTTGTTCTCGACGCGTCACAGCCGTTTATGGATTTGGATGAGAAAATCGCAGGGTTTGTCGATAAAAATCGTCTCGCGTGTTTGATCGTTCTCAACAAATGGGATATGGCACCGCGAGAGGACTACGACAAAATCATCGCCGAAGTACGCGACCGGTTTAAATTCTTGAGCTATGCCCCAATCGTTACCATCTCCGCACAGAGTAAGCAGCGTGTTCACAAAATCTTTGATATGCTCCTCAAAATCAATGAGAACTATTCACAGCGTATCTCTACCGGTAAACTTAACGAGGTTATCCAAACAGCAATGCGCAAACATATCTTGCCGAGTATCAATGGTATGAATATCCGTCTTTACTTTGCAACGCAGTATGACATCCGTCCGCCGCGTATCGCATTGATTATGAACAAACCGCAGGGTCTCCATTTCAGTTATCGCCGTTATTTGACGAATCAGTTACGAGAACAGTTTGATTTTGAGGGGACTCCGGTACTCTTTAAAGCGAAAGCGAAAAATACGAATCGAAAACCGAAACCGCATAAAACTCGCTCGATGTGGTAAGCAAAAGCCTGCGGGCTTTCTGCTTTTAAAACGGTTTAACGATTACGAGCGCAACAATACCGATGAGTAAGAGTGTCGGTACTTCATTATACATACGAAAAAACTTCCCGCTTTTATACGCTGTGTTCTCTTTGAGTTTCAAACGGTAATGTCCGAGTGTGAAAAAGTAGCCGATCAAAATAGCGACTAGGGTCATTTTCGCGTGCATCCATCCCCCCATCTGAAATACATTGACTCCGTTATACTGTTGTGTCGACATAACGATTAACGCGATTCCTGAGAGTAATGTTGCCCAAAATGCGGGGACACCGATGTATTTATAAATCTTCATCTCCATCACTTCGACGACATCGATAAACCCCTGATTGGTACCGTTTTCAACGTGATAGACAAAAAGACGGGGGAGGTAGAAGAGTACCGCAAACCACGACACCATTGAAATAATATGAAACCAAAGCATCCAGCTGTACATGTGTTCTGTCCTGTTGTGTAAAATTAAACGGTAGGGTATCTAAAAAAGATTAATCGTTATAGGTGTTTTTTAACCCATGCGATAATTTGAGGGGTGGGTAAAGCACCGCTGAACTGATCAATGATACGGTTGTTTTTAAATGCGATGACGGTGGGGATAGAGCGGATGCCAAAACGGGCGCCTAATTGTGGAAGCTCTTCGGTATTGATTTTTATGAATTGGGCTTTGAGGGGAAAGTGTCGAGCTGATTCTTCGAACGAGGGTGCCATACTTCGGCACGGTCCGCACCACGGTGCCCAAAAATCGGCGATAATGAGCCGCTCATCATTGAGCATCAGGCGATCAAACGATTCCGTGTTAACGGAGAGAGGTTTGGTATCGAGCAGAGACCCTTTACAGTGACCGCATGCGGCTTTTATATACGAGTCTTTCACGGGAATGGCATTCACCCCCCCGCAATGGGGGCAGAGCACATTGATCTTATTCATCGGAGTTACTCCGCAGCCTCTTCCGCTACTTCAATATCACGGATAGAAGAGGTGTTATGATCTTTTACTTTATCATGGAGACGGCGAAGGGCTTTGTTGGCACGTTCAATCGCAAGATCGATGGCGGTATCGAGATCTTCATCGACATCCGAGATAACGACGGGCTGCGCATGCGCGATATGGATGTCAAATTCAACTCCGACCCCTTTTTTCTCTTTGGAAATCATAACATTGACGGTAGTAATATCAAGATGATAACGTTTAAAATTTTCGATAGCCAGTGCAATATGATCATTGAGATGTTGGGTAAGTTTGATATCTTTGGAGCGAATTTGAGTATTCATGATGAATCCTTTTTAGTTGAACTATGAAAAAATATAGCATATCTTTTCTTAAGAGGAAGCTTAAGAGACTCTGCGGTAAAATAGTCACTATTCAAGGAGATAGTTTTGAGAGTATTAACAGGTATCCAGACATCTGGCGATTTACATATTGGAAATTATTTTGGTTCGATCAAACCGATGATCGAATCGCAGCAAGATCATGAAGTTTTTGCATTTTTGGCAAATTATCATGCAATGACGACGATTAGTGACGGTGAGCGGTTGGCTCATCTGACGATGCAGGCGGCAACCGACTTTTTAGCCCTCGGGATGGATCCGCAGAAAAGTACTTTTTGGGTACAGTCGGATGTAAAAGAGGTGTTGGAACTCTACTGGGTGCTGTCGGGATTTACGCCGATGGGATTGTTGGAGCGGGCGCACAGCTATAAAGACAAAGTGGCGAAAGGGATTGCAAGCAATCACAGCCTTTTCTCCTATCCCGTTTTGATGGCGGCCGATATCTTGCTGTTCGGCTCTGAGGTGGTACCCGTCGGNNAAGATGTCGAAGAGCTACGGAAATACGATCCCGATTTTCAGCGAAGAGAAAATGCAGTCTAAAATTATTAAAAAGATTGTGACCGAAGCGGTACCGATGGAAGATCCAAAAGAATTTGAGGGGTGCAATGTCTATAACATCGCCAAACTCTTTTTGGATTATGAAGAGCGTTCGGCACTTCAAGAACGGTATAAAAAAGGGGGAGAAGGGCACGGTCATTTCAAACTCTATACTCACGACGTGATTTGGGAATATTTCAAACCGTATCGTGAACGACGTGAGTATTATGAAGCGCATCAAGACGAAGTACGCGACATACTAAAAGCGGGTGCGGCAAAAGCGAGTGCGGTTGCCCAACCGATTATTGAAAAAGTTCGTTCCGCTACCGGAATTAAGTACTAAAGGAAAACGCGATGAAAAACTACATTATCAAACAAATTGCCGATTCAGCGGCGACCAAACAAACTATTTTAGAGAATGAGCCGCTTTTGGACATGATCGTCACCGTTGCGCAAGCGTGTGTGGAAGTTTATCGACACGGGAAAAAGACAATGTTAGCGGGTAACGGCGGTTCAGCGGCCGATGCACAGCACATCGCGGCGGAATTGGTCGGACGTTACGGATTTGATCGCCCCTCTATCCCTTCGTTAGCACTAACAACCGATACGTCCAATCTTACCGCTATCGGAAACGATTACGGATATGACAAAGTGTTTTCCCGTCAGTTAGAGGGGATGGCGCAAGAGGGGGATCTTTTTATCGGTATCTCAACCTCGGGTAATTCGCAAAATATCATTAATGCTTTTGAATCGGCGAAAGATCGGGGTGTCACTACGGTGGCACTTGTGGGACGTGACGGCGGGAAGATGGCGGCAATGGCCGATTTCGCGATTGTCATTCCCTCAAACGCAACCCCGCGTATCCAAGAGTCTCACATCTTGATCGGGCATATACTCTGTGATATCATCGAAAAAGAGCTTTTCGGCGGCGGAGTAGCGTAAGGTGAATAAAGCCCTGTTTTTGGATCGTGACGGTGTTGTGAATGTTGAGAAAAATTATCTCCACAAGATCGAAGATTTTGAACTTATGGAGGGAATCGTCGATGTGTGCCGTACCTATGCGGAACAAGGGTATCTCATCATTATCGTCACCAATCAATCGGGGATTTCGCGGGGGTATTACACCGAAGAGGATTTTGCCCATCTCAGCCGATGGATGGTGGAACACTTCAAAGCATTCGGAATTACTATCTCCCATATCTATCACTGTCCGCATCATGAGAGTATTGACGGTGCATGTGAGTGCCGTAAACCCTCCCCGGGGATGTTTTTAGAGGCTCGAAAAGAGTATGACTTGGATATGGAGCATTCGGTAATGATCGGGGATAATGAGCGGGATATCGAAGCCTCTCTTAAAGCCGGTGTCGGGAAAAATATTCTTCTCACCTCAGAAACACTCACGTCAAAAGCCGATCAGATTATCCATTCATTGCGGGAGTTGCTCTGATGCTCATTATTAATACGGGCGGTACGTTTAATAAACGGTATGATCCGATAAAAGGTGAACTATTTGTTCCTCTGGATAACAGCGCGATAGAAGCGATACTCGCATCAATGGTGATGGATGTCTCTCTGCAGGGAATCGTGTATAAAGACTCTTTGGAGATGGATGATCATGATCGCTCTGTATTAGGGAAAACGATTGCAGAGTCGGAAGCAAAAACGATTATTGTTGTTCATGGAACCGATACGATGGATGTAAGTGCCGAATACGTAGCGAGTCTGGGATTGGATAAAGTGATCGTTTTTACGGGGGCGATGATCCCTTTTGCTATTGATCCGCTAGAGGCGACGGCAAATCTCTCAATGGCAATCGGTTATGCGAATAATGGCTCAGCAGGCGTTCATATTGTGATGCAGGGAATTATGGGAAGATATGAGCACGTGAAAAAAAATAAGTCTGCAGGGAAGTTCGAATATGTCTAAAGTCAAATGCGATCACTGCCATCTGGAGTTTAGCGATGATGTGATGATCCACGATGGGGAGTATCGATTTTGCTGTAACGGATGCCGAGGGATTTTTCACCTCCTCAAAGATGAGGGGCTGGAGAGCTTTTATTCCAAAATGGGTTCTACGACTCTCTCTCCTCCGGCCGAGCAGTTCGAAGCGAGTTCCAATTTTGATACCCCCGCCTTTAGTGAGCGGTTTGTGACGACCACCAAAGAGGGGCTTTCTCAAGTCTCTTTAGTCATCGAGGGGATACATTGTGCGGCGTGTGTATGGCTCAATGAAAAGGCACTTCACAAGATGGAAGGGGTTATCGAGGCGCATATCAACTATACGAACAATAAAGCTCGTATTACGTGGAACCCAGCGGACGTCAAGCTCTCTGCCATCAT
>DLUI01000058.1 GCA_002742695.1 Sulfuricurvum kujiense
AGCCCCTTGGAGTTCAACCGCATTCAAAAGGACACGATAGATGGCAAAGAAAACAGGTATTTGAAGGATCAACGGCAAACATCCGCCCAACGGATTGGCACCATGTTTTTTGTACATTTCCATAACTGCGGCATTCATACGTGCCGGATCGCCTTTGTATTTCTCCTGTACCTCTTTGATACGCGGTGCAATGTCTTTGATCTTTTGCATCGAGACCATCCCTTTGTGTGTCAAAGGGTAGAGGAAGATACGGATGATAATGGTAAGAGCGATAATAGACCAGCCCCAGTTACCTAAAAGGCCATGCAACCACATCAAAATTTTGAAAATAGGGGCAGCTACGAAGGTAAACCATCCGAATTCAATCGCATTGACGAGAACCGGATCAATCGATTCAAGTGTTTTGTACTCTTTTGGTCCGATGTATCCGTTAAACGTAAAGTTATTCGCCCCTTCCAAATAGGTGACAGGGTTGTTGTTCACATCACGTTCAACCGTGACTTGAGTCGCTTTGTCAAACCCGTAAAAAATGGTCGCGTAATATTGGTCAAATGCAGAGACGAGATGAACGTCACTAAACAATGAGCGCCCCTCAACATCACCGTCTTCAAAAATAGTGGTGAGGTTATCGCCGGAATAAACCATTCCCCCGACAACCGTCATCATTTGTTCAATGATTTCAGGATGCTGCCCTAAGTAGAGAGAGTAGCGTTTTTCAGTTGAGAGAGCCACTTTCGCATCATAGTGACCATCCGCATAAAAAGTCAACGTTTTCGTTACCGTCAGTTCCGGAAGATTCTGACTCAATACAATGGTCGATTTACCGTTTTCACCTAAAGCGATGTTTGTAGCATTCGTCGTGTACGGTGTTTTTGCCGCCGCTTGATTAAGTGCTTCATCCGCAAAACGGATTTGAAGCGGTTTAGCGCCACTGCTTGCGATCAATTCCGAGAGTTTCCCGTCTTTACCGTTATGTTTTGCATTACTTAAAATGACCGAAGAGACCCGTCCGAGTGTATCAATTTTTAACGTAAATTCTTTAGCCGATACGGTGGTGAGCGTATCGGTCGTAACGGTTTTAATATCGGCAACAACCGAAGCCTTACTCTCCGTTTGCGTTGCTGCGGCAGTCGGTTGAGTAGCAACTTCATTCGTAGCTGATACCGTAGTGGTGTTCTCTTCAGCGTTTGGAGCTTGCGGAGGAAATAGTGTCGTATAACCTATGAAAAAGACAAAAGATAAAGCAACAGCAACGAGGAGCCGTTGATTGGGAGTAAACTTTTCTAGCACTGGGACCCTTTAAACTTAAAATTTTTAATCAGAAAATAATTCTGTTGATATGGAACAAACCAGTATTTTATCGTATTTATGGAGAGTTCGGAGGGTTTTAACATCGGTTTGTTGATAATCGGATAATCAATACCGCCGGAAAAAAGTTGATTGCACCGTAAAATTCGTAAAAACGTGGAGGAAAATGCACGAGGAAGAGTGTTTCGTTCAAACTGCCATAGGGCATATTCGGAGCATGAGGGATAGTGACGACACGCACCGCGTGTCACCAAAGAGAAAGAGTGCCGATAAAGCCACAGGAGCTTAAGAAAGAAGATTCTTATCATCACCTACTCCAGCCATGGCACCCGTCCGTTTTAAAACATATTTGCAGTCGCGTCGCACTGTATCGAAGGGGTTGTCAAATAACCCTTTCTTGGCGACAAAAACGTACCATCCGTCTTGCGCATTGGGTGAGAACTCATCAAAAAGGGCCCGGAGACGTCTTTTACATCGATTTCTCACTACTGCATTTCCAACTTTTTTACTGGCCGTATATCCAACTTTTTTTTCTCCCTTTAAGGGGAGATAAAACAACGCGATGGAAGTGCTGTGCGCATTTTTCCCGCGTTGATAAACACGCTGAAACTCACTATGGAGCTTTAGCATCGAGAAGCTATTTAGACAGCCAATCGTTTTCTACCCTTAGCACGACGAGCGTTCAATACTCGACGGCCGTTTTTTGTCGCCATACGTGCACGGAAACCGTGGGTACGTTTACGTGGCGTATTATGCGGTTGGTATGTTCTTTTCATAAGCCATTCCCTTTAGAAATTTTTAGCACGCAATAATAGACAATTCTTACTTAAAGAAGGGTTAAGTTTCATAAAAGCTTGTTAAAATAATCTCGAAGAGTGCCGATATACTCACTAAGAATCACCCCTATATAAGGTATTACTATGACAACCGCAACCTCTTATGATGCGTACCGTTCACATGAACTGAATATTCAGATGAAAACGAGTTCGGGTGATATGCTCTCCCTTAATTTTGAAAACGAACAATCTCTTTCACTGAATGAAAAAACGACGTCCAATAGCAAAGAACAATCATTTTCTTTCTCTTCTATGCAGGCATTTTCATTTAATCTCGATAGCAACGGTATCACTGAACAAGATCAAAAAGAGATCAATGCCTTTATGAAAAAAGCACAGCCCTATATCGATAAGTTTATGAAAGAACTCGAAGAGGAGAATCAAACCTCTCCGATCAATAAGATCGCTTCGGATGTCACTAAACTGATCGGAAATCTTAAAAACAGCGATGAAAACGTCAAAAATCATGCAAAAAAAGGGACGGTTGACCTCTTTGACAATGCAGTAAAAGAGATTAAAAGCAATGAAAAAATGATTGAAGAAGCTCAAAAATTGATGCAAAAAATCATCGACGGGTTTGATAAAATGTTTGAGCTGATCTACGCTTAAGGCTTTAAAAAATCTCGCAACGTCGGCATAACCGACTGCCCTTTAGGGATATTGCTCAGATCCAATGTGGTTTTGAGTTTCATATGACAATCTCGACATTCACGAATCACCGCGTGTTCTGCTATCCGTGAACCTTCTATTTTTGCGATCGGGTGACATGCGAAACAGTCGCTTCCGCAATCGGCCATTTTAGCGGGATCGGCACTGTGACATTTGATGCACGTTTGCATCGGTTTATGACGCAGATCTGTATCGATGGTTTTAAGTAATGCAGGATGACAGGTCATACAATCCCCCGTGCATCCCAAAAGCTGTAATAATAGTACAAAGAATAAAACAATTATTTTCATAAATGCGATTATGCCACAGAAACGGTAATCTCATCTCCAACAGCATCAAAGGCAACGGATGCGCCCTCTTCTACTTCTCCGCCGAGAATCAAGTCCGCCAAACGATCTTCGACGATCTCATAGAGTGCCCGTTTAAGCGGTCGTGCCCCATAAACCGGATCAAATCCCGCGCTCGCAATATACCGTTTTGCCGCATCGCTTAGGGTGAGGGTAATGTCTCTCTCTACCACTTTTGCCGCAATGTCTCTAAAGAAGAGATCGACGATACTGAGAATTTGCGCTTCGCCTAATGGATTAAAGACCACCACATCATCCAGACGGTTCAAAAACTCCGGTTTAAAGTGTTGCTTGAGTTCCCCGAGTACCATCTCTTCTAGTTGAGGATCTCCGTGATGCGCCATGATCTTGTCGCTGGCGATGTTGGAGGTCAAGATGATGATCGTATTGGTGAAATCGACCACCACCCCTTTGTTATCAGTCAGACGCCCGTCATCAAGTACCTGTAACAAGACATTAAAGACATCGGGATGGGCTTTCTCAACCTCATCAAACAATATAACGCTGTAAGGCTTACGACGCACCGCCTCGGTAAGCTGTCCCCCCTCATCATAACCCACATACCCCGGAGGGGCACCGACGAGACGAGATACGGCATGTTTCTCCATATACTCCGACATATCGATACGGATCATCGATTCACTGCTGTCAAAGAGAAATTTTGCCAACGTTTTCGCCGTCTGTGTTTTTCCGACCCCCGTAGGTCCAAGGAACAAGAATGATCCGATAGGACGGCTTTTATCGGAGAGTCCCGCTTTGTTCCGCTTGATCGCACGGGCCACCGCATGGGTTGCCTTCTCCTGCCCTACTACATCACGATTCAGTTCATCCTCGATATGGAGTATTTTATCTTTTTCACTTTGGAGCATTTTGTTGACAGGGATTTTTGTCCATCGGCTCACGATCCCTGCAATTGACGCTTCATCAACACTGTTTTTAAGAAGCGTCCCCGACGCCATCATGTTTTTCCATTTCTCCTGAAGCACTGTTTCTTCTTCGAAAAGTTTAGGGATTTGACCGTATTCAATCTCTGCCGCTTTGTTAAAATCGGCATTTTGTTTTGCCAACTCCGCTTCACGCCGCTTCGACTCAAGCTCCCCTTTGAGCTTCGCCATATAATTAAATACCTCTTTTTCATGCGAGAACTGTGCATCCAGACTGCGGCGTTCTTCACTCACATCGGCAAGCTCTTTTTTAATCTCTTCAAGTCGTTTGGTATTGGCGACGCTCTCTTCCATTTTAAGCGCCTCTTGTTCAACGTTAAGATTCGTTTGGCGACGTTTAACGGAGGCAAGGGCATTCGGCTCAGACTCAATCTGCATTTTTAACTCGGCTGCCGCTTCATCGATCAAATCGATCGCTTTATCAGGAAGAAATCGATCATTGATATAGCGATCGGAAAGTTTTGCCGCAGCTACCAATGCCGAATCGGTAATGGTAACGTTATGGTGTGCTTCAAGACGCTCTTTCAGTCCGCGCAAAATTTGCAACGACTGATTCACACTCGGTTCATCCACATTGACCGGTTGAAACCGGCGTTGAAGTGCCGCATCTTTTTCGAAATATTTACGGTACTCTTTAAGTGTCGTTGCCCCGATCGTGTGCAGCTCTCCCCGCGCGAGGGCGGGTTTGAGGATATTGGCGGCATCCATTGAACCCTCCGATGCACCCGCCCCGACAATGGTGTGGATTTCATCGATAAAGAGGATGATGTTGGCCGATTTTTTCACCTCATCAATAACGGCTTTCAGACGATCTTCGAACTCACCCCGATATTTTGCTCCCGCAATCAAAGAACTCATATCGAGAGTAATGACCCGTTTGTTTTGAAGAGAGAGCGGAACCTCTTTGTTCACAATCCGCTGTGCCAATCCCTCGACAAGCGCTGTTTTACCTACCCCCGGTTCTCCGAGGAGTATCGGATTGTTTTTTGTTTTTCGGATGAGAATCTGCATCATACGAGAAATCTCTTCATCTCGTCCGATGACAGGAGAAAGTTTCCCCTCTACCGCTTCTTTAGTTAAATCGATTCCGTATTTGGAAAGCGATTCCAAATTTTCATCCGATGTTTGAGAATCAATCTTTTGACCTGCACGCATCGCTTCGAACGTTTTACGCAATTCAAATACATTGAGATATTTTTCCAATATCTCTTTAAAGGGGGAATGGTTTAAATTACCCATTAAAAACGTATCGATCGCGATAAATTGATCCCCGTTTACCGCCATTTCAGCGGAACCTCGCTGAAGAGCCTGAACAAAATTACGAGAGAGTCCAATATTCTCTTTGGTAACGTGAGAAGCCGTAGTGAGATTTTTAGCGGCACTTTTAACATCGAGTTCAATCGCTGTTTTATCCACGTTCATTTTGATCAATGCTTGATTGAGCGGCGAATTGCTGTTAGCCAGCAACGCCCATAAAAAATGGATTCCTTCTACTTCACTGTTTTTATTGTGTAATGCTAAAGAGATCGACGACTCGATCATCTCGGTCATTTGGTGGGTCAATTTTTCAAATAGTTTCTTCATTGTTAATCCTTATTGTAAGTTAGAAGAATTATAATACTTTGAGTCACTTATTGTCAAGTCTTTTAAACACAATGACTCATAGTAAAAATGCCGACACNNTCTTTCATCAGCGCATGAAGCATCTCTTTTACCATTATCGGCGTCAGTTCCGCAAGGCGGGAGACAACAATACTCTCAATCGTTTCACTCAAATGTCCACTCCCTTGGTGCATCTGTGCGTTAAGGGCATTCATAAACGATTCACTCCGAGAAATCTCAATCGTGGAGGCTTTGATTTTCTCCAAAAACGGTTCTTTGAGTTTTCCGATAATCGCTTCACCGCCGAACATTCCGAGCATCCCACCCAAACTTGACTCCATCACGCTTTTTACCAAAGCATTGTAGGCGGGGGTAAAATCGGTTTGTTCAATAATGGGGGTTAAATCGAAAGTGCGTTCTTGCGATTGGACAAAACTCTCAATTTTTTCAGGGGAGAAAAACTGCTCCATAATAAGTATTTTTAGCGCTTCTCGTATCGATTCAAACCGATCAATAATGATCCCCGAACCGTAAAGATAGGGTACTTTTTCGAAAAGCATATGGATAGCCAGCTGATTGGTCACCGCTCCGGAGAGGGCGAACAATCCGCCACTGCGTACAATATCTGCCGTCATACCTGCTTGTGTGAATGATACTCCGACCAAACCTAGTGCAATAAAATTTGTTATCCATCCTTTATCAATCATCAAAACTCCTTTAGTTAATACACATATTATACAAAAAAGGTTACAGTTGCGGAAAATTTGAAAGGTCGGAGATGATTTTGCACTCAATGTCCACACTCCTCAAATCAAATAACACCTCTGCCATACTCGCAGCACTCTCCACAGCGCTCGATCGAAGCGATGAAGCCCCCTTTTGGCGGCAGAAAAGTCTCCCCTTTTGCGAAGCGATTTTAAG
>DLUI01000015.1 GCA_002742695.1 Sulfuricurvum kujiense
ACCGATATCGGTGAGATACGCCGTCCCTTTGGCAATCTGAAAATCATCGCTCCCCACGTGGGTGTGGGTTCCGATAATACCGCTCACCTCTCCCTGAAGAAGCATCATCATAGCGCGCTTCTCGCTGGAGGCTTCGGCGTGAAAATCGAGGAAGATATGATGTACCCCGTCATTTTTGAGGTGTGCGACGGTGTCACGGGCGCATCGAAACGCATTATCAACGTACGGCATTCCGTAATGCCCCATAATATTGAGGACAGCAAGTTTTTCCCCTGCAACGTCGAAAATCTTGCACCCTGTCCCTTTGACCCCTTCAGGGTAGTTATGAGGACGCAGGAGAGGCATAGACTCCAATAACGGTTCGATCTCTTTTTTATCCCACGTGTGGTTCCCGCCGCTCATCACGTCGATCCCCAGAGCAAACAGCTCTTGAGCATTTTTGAGTGTCACCCCAAAGCCGTGCGAAGCGTTTTCATAGTTGGCGATGACGAAATCGATTTCGTGTTCACGTCTGAGCTTTGTGAGGTGCTCTTTGATCATCGTCCGTCCCGGACGGCCGACGATATCTCCGATAAACGCTATTTTCACTCTTTCTCCTCTTTAAGATCCTCTCTAAGCTCTGCGCTTCTTTGACGAAAGTTCTCACTGTCTCCGTAATCAAAAAATTTTTTGTAATTGTTGTGCATAAATTTGACCCGCGATGCATGGCGTATCGGGCACCAGTATTGTTCGGTACGACCGGCAATCTCGCTAATGTAACCCATCAATCCGTTGAAATAACTGCAATAGAGGCAGTTGAGTTTTTCGATGCTGTTGAGATAGCCAAGCCTATGACGATCGATGATGATGTAATCGCTTCGTTTGACTTTGGTGATCTTATAGATCGGAAAACAGATCCACTGATAGACACTTACAAATGCGTCAAGAACCATGGCAGGGATGATAACCGACCAAATCACCGGAGCACTCAGAAAATGCAAAATCGGTGTCGTCACCAAATAGCGGTATAACCCTTGGTGCTCACGCCGATAAGAGGCGAGAAGCTCTTCGCGTTTTTTCGTTATTTCGCAGGTAAATTTCTCATACTCTTGGTGCAGTTGCTCTTCCAGCTCCGATTCGAGTGCTTTAATCTTTGCGACGAGTTCGTCGATCTTTTGATGTTCCATCCCGAACCTTTGCATTATGTTGTGTAACTATACTACAATTGCGTATGCAATCACTTAAATATTTGACCCACTACAGCCAAGAGATACGGACACAGGTAAAAAAACTGATCGATACGAATACCCTTGGCGAACGCCTTTTACTCAAATATCCCGACACCCATACGGTTACTACCGATAAAAGCCTTTATGATTACGTTATGGCCATCAAAAACACCCATTTTCGCAGTTCTGGCGTCATTTCCAAAGTTCTTTATGACACCAAAATCCGTGATCTCAGCTCCGCACTCGGAACCCACACCTTCGTCTCACGGGTGCAGGGGGGGAAGCTCAAAGCAAAAAATGAGATTCGAATCTCCCATCTGTTTAAAAAAAACCCCGAACCGTTTTTGCGGATGATCGTTACCCATGAACTCGCCCATCTCAAAGAGAAAGAGCATAACAAAGCCTTCTATAAACTTTGCACCCATATCGAACCCGAGTATCATCAGCTCGAATTCGAAGTACGTCTTTACCTCACGTATCTCGATACATTTGGAGAACTTTATACGAGTACCAGCTCCACCAAAACTTCATAGTGGGTCGTGTGGGGAAACATATCAAAAAGCTGGACGCGTCGAACACTGTAACCGCTGAGGCTCTCAAGGTCTTTGGCTAAACTCGTCGCATTGCAGCTCGAATAAAGAATCCGATCCGCATTGACACGGATCAGCCATTTGCACAATTGCTCTCCCAAGCCACGGCGCGGAGGGTTCACAATAATCACATCAGGTTTCTCACCCGAACTTGCTCCGAAACTCGCCGCGTCGAGCGATTCAAAGCGGACGTTTTTAAGCTCCAACAGCGCGGCAGAATCACGGGCGCACTCTATCGCTTCAGGCTCGATCTCGATACCGACGATACTCCGATCGCTCACGGCACAATGGAGTGCAAATCCCCCTACTCCGCAAAAAAGATCCCATAAAATCTTCGGTTTGCTCTCATCCGCCCACTCGCTCGCGGTACGGTAGAGTTTTTCAGCCACTTCGGGGTTGGTTTGGAAAAAGCTTTTGGGGCGAATATAGAGGGGGATACCGTTAAATCGCTCTTCGAGGCGGCGCTGTTCGGTTAAGAAAATCTCTTCTTCCCCTTCTAAAATTGCCATATGAATCGGCTGTATATTGGCGGTGATCACTTTAAGATCGGGGGCGCGTTTTATCAAATCGTCCAAACCGTTCTCCAACCGTCCGATGATTCCGTGCGATTTGAGGACAAAACGGAGCATCATTGAACCGTTGGATTTGCTTTTGGTGAGGAGGACGTATTTCAGCTCCCCTTTTCGCAATCGTATGTCATACCCTTTTATCCCTAGCTCTCGAAGCCACTCTTGGACCGTATGCAATGTTTTCTGCATACTGATATCGTACAGAGGGCACTCGATGAGACTCACCTCTTCGGAGAGCCCCAGCACTATCCCCTCCAATGTCGGGGTTGCTACCATCTTCGCTTTATTTCGAAACCCTTTGAGCGGTGATGTTGCAGGCTTGAGCCAATCTTCGGGCGTATAGGGGTTTAAAAGGGCATGGAGATGCTCCCCTTTTAATTTCAGTTGTTCGGCGTAGTGATAATCGATCCAGCTGCATGAGTGGCATTGGTGGGTATCGTAATAGCTGCAAAAACTCAAATTATATACCGCTCATATTGGCATCAAATGAGCTTTGGGGAATCGCATACAAACGGCGCTCAAGGCGACCGATATGATCTAAAACTTCATCCGATGCAGCTTGTAGTTTCAGAAAATGATCTTTTGCAATCTCTTTTTCCTTGTCACTTACCTTTTTTTTAGTATTGAAGATTTTTGAAAACAACGTTCTCCCATTATCCGAAAAATAAATTTTAAAAATCTGCATATACTCATCATGGAGGGTAAAATGGGCTTTTTCAATATCGGTTAAACACCCCATATTTCCGAGGGCATTGAGTTTTTGCCCTTCGCTGTAAAACCACTCCCCAAATACACAATCGGTACAGTTGAGGGGGATTGCACTCTCATCGATAGCCATCCCTTCAATCAACAATTTAGCACGCTGTACCCATTTGACATGCGCTTTTTTAGCTTCACCCAACGACTGCAATGTTAGAGTTTTATCCATTTTTGCCTACCTATGGTTTAGTATTATAATTATACCTGTCGAAATTATAAAAAATAGTGAATAATGAAGTTTTACATAAATCAACAACTCTAATCACTTTTCTTTTAGGTTTCTGAGATAGTGCAAGACGGTACCGATCAGATCATCATCGTCTTTACTTTTGCTCTGCAGTGTCTCTTTTACGCCGCTTTGGTACTCTATAGTGATATTTTGGTTATAGTTGCTCACCATTTTGATCTTCTTCTCGATACAGAGGAGCTTGATCACCATAATCTCAAAAAACTGCTTGGTCGGCGTATCCGGCTTACCGAAACGATCCCCTACCTCTTCTTCGATCTCGTAAATCTCACTCGGAGATTCACATTGGCTGAGGCGACGATAGAGTTCAAGGCGGAGGCGATCTTCGGTGACGATTTCATCGCTGATAAAGGCACTGACGGTGAGTTTGATATCCACTTTCGCCCGTACCGCCGTTGTTTGGTTGGTGAGGATTTTGATGGCATCTTCCAACATACGCAAATAAAGGGCATAACCGATATTTTTGATATGGCCGCTTTGGGCATCTCCAACGAGATTCCCCCCTCCTCGGATTTCGAGATCATGGTAGGCGAGCATTGAGCCGCTTCCCAAAAATGAGTTGGATTCGAGCGCTACAAGGCGCTTTTTCGCCTCTTCGGTGAGGTGGTCTTTATCATCGACGATAAAATAGGCATACCCCTCGGTATGCCCCCGTCCGACCCGTCCGCGCAGCTGATGCAGATCGGCCATTCCGAAACGATCGGCTCCGTCGATGATCATCGTGTTGACCGTCGGCATATGGATCCCCGATTCGATGATTGAGGTGGCGAGAAGGACATCGTACTGACGATCGGCAAACTTGGCAAGCTCCTCCTCGGTTTGGGTGGCGCTGATTTGGGAGTGGAGAATGAGAATACGCAGATCAGGGAGGATCGCTTTGAGCTCGCCTGATTTTATAATCATCGAATCGATCGAGTTATGGACATAAAATACCTGACCGCCGCGTCGAAGCTCGCGTAGTATCACCTCTTTGATCAGTTTCTCATCGTAGTTTTTGACAAACGTCCGTACCCCTAAGCGCTCGCTCGGCGGTGTGAGGAGTTCGGACATCGTTTTAATCGAGCTGAGGGCTTGGTTGAGACTTCGGGGAATCGGCGTCGCACTCATACTGAGAAGGTGGACGTTTTCATAGAGCGATTTGAGTTTCTCTTTTTGTTTCACCCCGAATTTGTGCTCTTCATCGATGATAACAATCCCGAGCTTCGCGCAGCTCACCCCAAAGAGGGCATGAGTTCCGACGACACAATCGAGCTCCCCCGCTTCTAACGCTCTCAAGGTTGCCGTTTTCTCTTTAGCGCTCACAAAACGGTCTAACTTGGCGACTCGAAGACCAAACGGTGCAAGGCGTGCTTTGAGCGATTGAAAATGCTGGGAACTCAGAAGTGTCGTCGGAACAACTAGGAGCGATTGATATCCCCCTTTGGCTGCGGCAAAAATAGCGTTCATTGCCACTTCGGTTTTTCCGAAACCGACATCTCCGCTGAGGAGGCGATCCATAATCTGCCCCGAAGAGAGGTCGCGCACTATTGAACTAATCGCACTCGCTTGATCGGGGGTGTAATCAAAACCTGCGGCGGCTTGAAAACGGCGTAATTCCCCCCCGTCGACGTTGATAACCGAAGCTTTGATAAGGGCTCGACTTGCCGCGATTCCGACAATCTCGGAAGCGATCTCGAACAGCCGTGCTTTAACCGATTCTTTGAGCTTGCCGAAGCTCCCTTTGCCTAAACGGTCTAAGACAGGAAGCGAGCCTGAGGCGATATAGCGATCGATCGAGTCGAGGTTTTCGACGGGGAGGAGAAGCTTGTCATCCCCCATGTATTTGATGACGACAAGGTCTTTGATCCCACCGAGTATCTCCGCCTGCTCGATCCCAACAAAAATCCCCACTCCGTACTCTTCGTGTACGACGTAATCCCCCACTTTCAAATCATCGAGGAGGATGGAAGTACGACGGCGACGACGCTTTTTCTCATGGCGGTTGAGGGAGAAGATCACTTCATCGGGGCCGATTAGATTGAGGACGATCCCTGACGTTTTGAGCGTTATCCCCTTAAGCTCAAATATCCCAGAGGCTTTGAGCTGCGTATCACTGGCGGCGATAAGGGTGAATTTTTTGTTTTTATGGACGCTTCGGAGAGTTTCGAAATTCCCTCCCCCTAATGGCGTGTACTTTTCGGATTCGGGAAGGATATCTACCTCAAGCCGTTCACGTGGTAATACAGGTTGATTAAGACCGTAGGCTTCATCGAGAACACTTTTCATCTCTCGGATACGGAGACGTTTTTTTCCTTCGCACAGATCCACTCCATGCTCGCCCAATACCCATAATCCCAAAGAGGCGATGTCTTTGACAAAACTATCGCTTTGGGCGGATGCAATCGCTTTTTCGAAATGTTTGTACTGATCCGCGTCAAGGGAGAAAAAGGCGCTCGTCACATCAATGGAAGCCAGTTCCTCTTTGTCGGTACGCTGGGTTTCGACATCGAATGCTTTGATCTCTTCCACCTCATCGTCAAAGAGGCTGATACGGTACGGGTTACTTTGATTCGGGACGTAAATATCGAGAATATCCCCGCGATGGGAGACTTCCCCCTCCATCTCAACCATATCGACGAAGGTATATCCCCAATGGAGCAGCTTCTCTTTAAAACTCCCCAGATCGATTCGGGAAGCGAACTCAATCGTCTCGCTTTGAAGTAATGAAGAATTAGGAAGAGGGAAAAGGAGCGTTTTTACGGGTGAAATAATCAACGGTTTTTTGGACGCCGTGTAATAGGTACGCAGTGCGGCAAAAAGGGCAAAAAGTTCTTCACTAAACGGGCGTAAATCGTCCATATAGGTCGCACGAAAATCGGGTAATACGATGTGGGGAATTTCTAAAAATGTCGAAACATCGCTCAGTTCCGATGCCTCTTTCGCATCCTCGCAGAGGAGGATTTCAGGAAGGTTTTTCGGGTTGTTTTTTACGTATTCATACCATCGTGCTTGTGACATTCATCCTCTTTAAAAACGTCTCGGCTACGCTGAACGAACCGAAAACCAAATATTCTTTATTTTTTTTAATATCTTCAAATGATCGATAAGGGATATTCAACTCACGCAATACCGATTCGAGAAGAATCCGCTCTACAATCCGCCCTTCCTCTACCTCAATAATCTCAACCGAATCAATAATAGGCTTTAAAAGGGTCAATATTTCTCGGTAATCCTTATCGCCGTAGGTGTTATAGATGAGGGTCACTCTTTTTCCCGTAAAGCTTTGAACGATCGATTCTGCCGCCAGTGCGTTATGCCCTACATCCAAAACTATATTAGGGGCTATTTGACTCAGACGTCCAAACAATGCACTCTGATCAAACAGCTCCTCGGTCACTTTATAACCTAAAAGCTCATAAGCCATCATGGCCAACATCAGATTATCGCATAAATAGCCGCTTAGCGCGTTTTTCGTGGCAAGATGCAATGCTATTGTCTCTATTTCAGGAGTAACGCGTTCTGAAAAAGTATAGAGGCTACACCCTTTTTCACCCGCGATGGTACGTGCGATAGACTCTACTTCAGAGTGTTTTTGTTTTCCCAAAAGAGTAACTCGCTGCATACTTCGCAGTTTCGTCGTTGCGATGGAATCGATACTATTCCCTAAAAACGCCGCATGATCAAAATCGATAGGGGTAAAGATACTCAGAACCTTATCAAAAACGGCGGTCGCATCAAACTCGCCACCCAGACCTGCTTCACATACGACGTATTCACACCCCTCATACGTGACCATAGCAAGGAGTGTCGTGTACTCAAAATAGCTTAACGCTTCGGAAGCCGCATCCGGTAACAGGGAGAGAAGTTTTTTATGTGCCGATTCCAACGCTTCATCGTTTATCTCGGAACCGTTCAGCCAAATACGCTCGTTAAAGCGAATGATATGGGGCGACGTGTAATGTCCGACTTTTTTCCCTGCACGGCTCAGCGCGCTGGCTAAGAAACGCCCTGTAGAGCCTTTGCCGTTTGTGCCGACAAGATGGATTATCTTAGGGCTAGGGAGGAGATGCTTAAGCGCTTGATACGCTTTGGGAAATCGCTCATAATCGATAACATCGTAAAAAAGGGGTTTACGGGATAAAAAATCACTCAGTTTCATGCAGGCTCGACGCGATTTCGCCCTTTTCGTTTAGCATCATAAAGGTGTTCATCCGCCCCCTTCACCACCCCTTTTAAGGAAGAATAGTCACTACGCTCGGCTACACCAATACTGACACTCACCGCAATGCGCTGCCCTTGATACATAAAATGGGCTTGCTCAACGTGAGCGCGTACTTTTTCACAAAATATTTTAGCCCCTGCGAGATCAGTGTCTCCCAAAATTGCCAAAAATTCCTCTCCCCCGAAACGTCCTACAATATCACTGGTTCGCGCCTCGTCTTTGAGAATTTTGGCAAATGCGATAAGCACCGCATCCCCTGCTTCATGCCCATAGGTATCATTCACCGCTTTAAAATGGTCCAAATCAAGCATCGCAATACAAAAGGAGTGCCCATGCCGCTCAAATTCGGCCTCTTTTAGGCTCATATACTCTTCGATTGCCCGTTTGTTAAAGAGTTTGGTTAAAAAATCTTCCCGCGAAGCTTGTGTCGCCTGAGCCAGCTCCGCTTCCAATGCAGCAATCTTTTTCCCCATTTTGGTCACTTTTTCATTGTGAACCTTTAAATCTTTGCTCAATACTTCGACTTTTTCTTCCAGTGTGCTGGCAATGGTGTAAAGCCGTTTGTGTGCTGTTTTAAAATCGGTAGGCTTATTGCTTTCCAACGCTTCCAAATCACGCTTAACCTCTCGAATCTCACTGCTTGAACTTTCACTTCGCTCAATCAAATCAATGAGCTGTGCAGAGAGTTTTTCGAGAAGTTTATCGAGGGCATTTACCATCTCTTCAACACTCCGCTTGTCCAAAGCTATCCGCATAGCGATTGCTGTTTTGAGCTCTTTTTCACACTCATCGGTAGCGATATACGCCGGATTGTCATTCAGCTTTTGGGAAAGTTCAATTGTCGCATTGTCCATTGTAGGTGCAATAGAGGGAACCAATGAGGAGATGAGTAAGCGGATTGTTTTATTATAGTCCACACCCTCTTCTACACTCTTATGCAGACTAAGATTCTCAATGGTACTTCGTAAATTAGCCGAATCAACCGAGCCGAAATGGGCTAACTTCATTAAAAAGGAGTCATCATACACACTCAGAAAATTACTCCATGCCTGTTTCAGTAATTCTATCTGAGTCGATCCCCCTTGAGACTCCAAAATAGTAATGGTTTTCTTCGCCAGTGCCGATGCATCAGGGTTGTGCAACACATCAATGCTTTGTGCCATTTTTTTAGCCAAAGCGCTCAAAAGTTCCACCAATATCGTCGCTTCGTTCGGGTTCATGCGGCTGAGCTTAGAGATTAAAAAGCGGATAAGCTCCGCCGTCGTTTTAACACGGTATTGTTTTATCTCTTCCGCCGTCTTTTTATCAAAAAGGGAGTTGTAGCGATCAATTCCGCTGCAATCTTCAACCGCAAAGCCCGCTTTTTTTGCTTCAGCACAAAACGTTTCGGTATAGACATCAGGGGTCCATACTTTCCCCTCAGCTTTAAGTCTCTCAACGGTATTGCGAACGATCTGATTAATGGTCATAGATTACCCTTTATTTCGAGTAAGCATCAGGTGCTTCAGCTTGCGTCAGATTCGAATCAGCACCTTGTGCCGCAACTTGTGCCACAAAAGCATCGATCGCTTTTTGCGCCCCTTGGCGTATCGCTTCAAAGCGAGCCTGATCGGAAATAATCGCATTGGGCTCGATCTCAAAATCATACATCCCACGGGTCGAATACGAAGATATTTTACCGTCTGTCGTACGGCTAATACGCATACTCACTGCAGCTCGGTAGGTAATAACATACCCGTTGGTATCGTATCGCAATGGACGAAAAGAGACTCCACCGATCGAAATTTTCAAATGGGTTTGCGCACTATTTTTAGGAACCAATGAAGTACGAAATTTCGTAATAACCGCCGTATCGACGGCATCTTTGATAATAACCGTATTTTGAGGATCTTCCATCCTCACCACGACTTCGGTACTGACGCTCTCGCCGACAACACGCTTAGCGTAATAGCTTGAGGGCTGATAGCCGCATCCGCTAAGGAGGATCAATGCGCTCAGTATCCAAAATTTCATGGTGTTACCCTTTTATCACGAGGTTGACGAGTTTGCCGGGAACTACAATCGCTTTTACGATCTCTTTTCCCTCTAGCCATTTCTCTACGGAAGCTTTTGCCGTCTCGATAATTGCCTCTTGAGATTCATTCACTCCCACTTCGATCGTTGAGCGGTTTTTTCCGTTGATCGAAACTCCCAAAGCTACGCTATCGACTTCAAACACCTCTTCGCACACCACTTGAACACCAAAATTTTTACCACCGAAAAATTCGGTTGAGAGTTCCCAGCAAATATGGGGGACGATCGGCTCCATCACGGAGGTGAGTATCCAGTACCCTTCCGTCCATACATCGCGGTTGGTTTGTTCGTTCAACGCATTCATCGCTTCCATAACGCCGGCAATCATCGTGTTAAACGTATGACGCTCAGTATAAACCTCTTGGGCACGTTTAAGGGCTTCGTACACTTTTTTACGAGCACCTTTCTCTTCTTTAGAGAGGGTAGTATGATCAATTATCGGTAAGCGGTCGGTCACATTGACATATTGACTGCGGTCGGCAAACCGTTTGAGAAAACGATAGGCCCCCTCTACCGCACTGTCATTCCATTCCAACTCTTGGGTCGGAGGTGCGGCGAAAAGGATAAAAAGACGCGCCGTATCGGCACCGTATTTTTCCACCAAAGCACCCGGATCAACAGTATTTCCTTTGGACTTCGACATCTTCGCACCGTCTTTAAGTACCATCCCCTGCGTTAAAAGATGCTCAAACGGCTCATCGCTGTTAACGTGTCCCAAATCACGGAGCATTTTGGTAAAAAATCTCGCATACAATAGATGTAAGATCGCGTGCTCGATTCCGCCGATATAGTGATCAACCCCCATCCAATAATCGAGGGCTTGTTTGTCAAATACCTCTTTATGATCATTCGGTACCGTGTAGCGCAGGAAATACCATGACGATTGGATAAAAGTATCCATCGTATCGGTTTCGCGGATGGCAGGTTTGCCGCATTTCGGACACGTACAATATTTCCATGTCGCATGATGTTCGAGCGGATTTCCCTCACCGTTGATGACGACATCCTCAGGAAGTGCTACCGGAAGATTGGCTTTATCTTCAGGGACGATTCCGCACGTGTCACAGTGGATCAACGGGATCGGAGCACCCCAATAACGCTGGCGGCTAATTCCCCAATCTTTGAGACGAAAATTAACCACTTTTTTACCGAGCTTTTCGGCTTCAAAATGATCCATAATCGACGCTTTCGCACTAACATTATCAAGACCGCTAAACTCTGCACTATCACGGAGAATTCCCGTTTCGGTATAAGCGCATCCACTCGGTAGATCACCCTCAGATGGGAAAATAACCGCTTTGATCGGGAGATTGTATTTGGTTGCGAACTCGAAGTCACGATCATCGTGTGCCGGAACCGCCATAACCGCACCGGAGCCGTAATCGGTGAGAACGAAATTCGCCACCCAAACCGGCACTTTCGTACCCGTTAGCGGATGAAGTACGTTTATCCCCAGAGATACACCCTCTTTCGGACTTGTAGCACGCTCCCGTGCACTCACCCGCTGCATCGCTTTGATCGCATTAACGGTATCCGCGTCGAGCAATCCGAAGGAGATCATATGACGAACAATTTCATGTTCCGGTGCAAGAGCGGCGTAACTCACCCCGTAAATCGTATCGGGACGGGTCGTAAAGACATCGAAACTTTGATAGACGGCACCGAGACGCGCTTCGCTCTCATCATCGAGTTTAAATGCAAATTCAAGCCCGTACGATTTTCCGATCCAGTTCTCCTGCATCGTTAAAACCTGCTTCGGCCATTTCCCCTCGAGGGTTTTAAGCGATTCGAGAAGCTCTTCAGCATAATCACTGATTTTGAGATAATACTGATACATCTCTTTTTGGACGATTTCCGTTCCGCATCTCCAGCATCCGCCATCAACCACCTGCTCGTTGGCTAAAACAGTCAAATCGTGCGGACACCAGTTGAGGAACCCCTGCTTACGGTACAACAACCCCTTGTTGAACATATCGATAATAAATCCCTGTTCGAATGCCGTATATTCAGGGTTCGAGGTTGCAAACTCACGATCTTCCGAAAAGGAAAGTCCAAGCCCTGCCAACTCGCCGCGCATCGTCGCGATATTCTCATAGGTCCATTTTTTCGGATGAACCCCGTGTTTGATCGCCGCATTTTCTGCCGGCATACCGAAACTGTCCCATCCGATCGGGTGAAGGACATTAAATCCCTGCTGACGATAATAACGGGCAAAAGCATCACCGATCGTATAATTACGAACGTGTCCCATGTGGATCCGCCCCGAGGGGTAAGGGAACATACTTAAAACATATTTTTTAGGTTTGGAAAAATCAGTTGAGGGCTCATACGCTTTGGTTGCACTCCAAGTTTTCTGCCACTTGGCCTCAATCGATGCTGGGGTATAATTCAAAAAAAACTCCTATATTTATTCGTAATTCTCTTTAGCTTTAGCACTCTCAATGAATACCATAAAAAT
>DLUI01000164.1 GCA_002742695.1 Sulfuricurvum kujiense
CTAAAATAGTTGCAGGAATTTTCTATGGCACTCGATCTCTCCGATACCCTCGTCGTCGGTATCACCGCAACAGCATTGTTCGATCTCTCGGAAGAAGATCGAGTCTTCAAAGAACAGTACCAAAATGATCCCGACAGCGCAATCGAAGTCTACCGTCACTACATGTCGGAACGGGAAAATATTCCACTAAAAGCAGGAACGGGATTTCATCTCGTCAAAGCACTCCTTGAACTCAACCGCTACCGAAAATCGGGAGATACCCCACTCGTCGAAGTGGTAATTATGTCACGCAACAGTCCGGAAACAGGTTTACGGGTACTCCATACCGTAAGAGAGATGAACCTGCCTATCTCACGTTCAGCATTTACGGCAGGGGAAACCGTTGTCGATTATCTCGATGCGTTCGATGTCGATCTCTTCCTCACGACCGACATAGCTGACGCTCAGCAGGTGATCGACAGCCGAACGTGCGCCGCCGCTGTCGTCAAAGCACCGCCTAAACAAATGGGTTCCATCCCCGAAGGTCAAGTACGCATTGCTTTCGACGGAGATGCGGTATTGTTTGATGAAAGCAGTGAACTCCTCTACAAACAACACGGTATCGAAGCGTTTCATGCCGCCGAAGATGCGGCGCAGAATACTCCATTGGGAGAAGGCCCTTACGCAACGCTGCTCAAAAAACTCTCACGATTGCAAGACCGCCTCCCTATTCGCGTCGAATACTCCCCTATTCGTATTGCCATCGTCACCGCGCGCAATTCTCCTGCGGAAATGAGGGTCATCAAAACATTGCGTGAATGGGGTGTCTATGTGGATGAAGCATTTTTTCTCGGCGGAGTAGAAAAGAGCCGTGTACTCAAAGCGTTCAAGCCCCATATCTTTTTTGACGATCAGGATGTCCATCTCGACAGTGCATCACACGATGTCCCCTCAGGCAAAGTCCCCTATCACAGCGATTCATTACTCAATACATAATAACGTGAAAGGCTCCCCTATGACCGCATCCAATTTCTCCCTCCCCGACTACCTCCGCCGCATCGGCTACAGCGGTGAAACCCGTCCCGACCTCGCAACCCTCACGGCTCTTATGAGCGCACAGCTCCAATCGGTTCCGTTTGAGAACACCGAGGTACAGGCGGGGAGAATCCCCTCGATGGTGCCTGAAGAGATCACGACTAAAATCGTTACTCACGGGCGCGGAGGATACTGCTACGAAGTCAACGGTCTGTTTGCTATGGCACTCACGGCGATCGGGTTCGAGTGGTATTTTGCGGGGGCGCGTCCGATGTTCTACCCCTCTCGTCGTCCTAAAACCCATCTCGTCGTCATCGTCACCATCGATGGAGAGCATTATCTCTGTGATACGGGATTTGGCGGATACGGTCTGCGTCAACCGATTCACATTCAAGACGGAGAAATAGCCGAACAAAACGGAGATCGCTTCCGCTTGGAACTGAGCAATAATGAATATGTTTTAAGTTCTTTGGTTAATGACGAGTGGGCACCTCAATACGGGTTTTCTCTCGCCGCTCAGGAGTGGATCGAGTTTAGCCTCGCCAACTATTTCAACGCGACGCACCCGGATACTATCTTCACCCAAAAGAAGCTTGCCGTTATCCAAACACCCAACGGACGCAAAATTCTCCTCAACGATACGCTCAAAATTATCGAAAACGGTTCCACAGATGAGACCATAGTGGATTACGCAAAAGCCGCGAATGAGCATTTCGGATTAACCTGATATTCGCCACGAAATATGTTATACTCTAATATTAATTGATCTAAAAGGCTCATAGGGATGCCTCAAAAAACGTGTTTGGCGCAGTTTGATTCTCCGATTGTTTTGATACAACCGCTACAGTATCCCAATGTCGGTCTTGTTACGCAAGATAACACTATTTATATGTACAATCTCTCCAGCAAAGAGTCAACCCGAATCTTTCGTCCGAATATCCCCGAACATGATACCCTCTACTGCGCGTTTGACCCTCAACACGATCGTCTCCTCTTTGGAAGCGATAAGGCACATTCTCTCAATCTGATAGATTTGAATGAGAAAAAAGTGCTTATGCAGTTTGATCTTGACCAGCAGTCCCCCACGATTATCTCTTTCTCACCTGATGGTCTTTATTGCGTCTGCGGAACCGATCAGGGGAGAGTATTGATGTGGCGAAGTGATTCCAGTACACTGATTGCCAGACTCCACTCTTTTCCCGAGTACAGTGCTATGTATTCGAAACCCAAAACAAATTATGTCTCGGCCTTAACGTTTGAGGGGATGACGTTAGCCTCATCGGGATACGGCGGAAGTATCGTCGTGACCGACTATCGCACTCAGAATGTTATGAAACGCTTTACTCCCGGATATTTAAAAAATACGGCGCTACTGCTTTATAACAGTTCAGTAATTGTGGGGAATCAGGAAGGAACACTGATTAAGATCGACCGAAACGGACTCCTCCCTAACCAACGCCTCGGCACATCCCATAAAAACATCCGATATGTGCGCCGAATAGGACCTGAACCCTTTATCATCGTCGCTTCCGATTTACCCTATATAACCCTTATCAACGGCGATACGTTTAAAGTGATTCAAGAACGGTACCGAGAACTCAAATCTCCCCTCACTTCGTTGTGCGTTATGAATGATTATCTCTTGAGCGGAAATAAAAACAAAGAGTTGTTGAAATTCGATCTTCAGCCGTTTGATCACCTTGAAGAGTTGATTAGAGCCAAAAGGTATGCCGCAGCCTATCTTTGTTGCGCCAATGAACCGTTATTGATTCACAGTGATCTTTACCAAGTGCTTGAGCGAATTTATGCCGAACACATGAAAAAAGCAAAAGAGTTCTTAAATAAAAAAATGACCGAAGAGGCCAAACGTGTTTTAGAACCGTTCAACGCCGCAAAAACAAAAGAGATCGCGGAGCTGTTTAAGGCCTACTCTTTTATGGATCGTTTTATCCTCCTTTTTCAGCAAAAAAAGTTATCGGCGTTCTACGGCCATGCGGAGCAGTACCCTCTTTTGCAAGAGACGACCCTTTATGCTCAAGTGGAAAAACTTTGGGCAGAAAAATTTTCAAAAGCTCAAAAGCTGATGTTTCTCAATAAAATGAAAGAGATCCAAGAGGAGCTCCATCTCTTCTCTTCCGTCAGTTCTAAACGCCCTTTTATCCTGTTACTCCTGCAAAATTCGTCTATCCTCATAAGCTATTCCAAAGCGATTCAGACAAAAAACTACTTTCAGCTCAAAACTATTACTCAAAATTATCCTCTGCTTCGAAAATTCCCCTCCTATCTTAACCTTATCAAAAATACCGGAGAGATTGTCACTGCTGTCGCCAGAGCTTTAAATGAACGCTCATTGGAAGAGGCTGAATTGCTTTTAAACGAATTAAAAGAGATGGTTCACTACGAATCCGAATATACCCAACTCAAAAAACTTTTTACCTTGGCAAAAAATCTAAACCATGCTATTTCAAATGAGCACTGGCGTTCGGCTTATCGACTCATCGATTCCCATCCTGAACTCTTAATACTTCCATGGGGAGAAGAGCTTAACGTAAGGTGGAATGAAAAGCTCTCCCAAGCAGAACACTATGCGATCAAAGGGAATATCACCTTTATCAAAAAAGAGTTCTCAGGCCTTATAACTCTTCCGCAGCGTCAAGGACGACTGGGCGATATTTTGCGAATGGCCTATCATGTCCAGCTAAAAAGACTCCTCAAAATAGATCCGGAAGCTTTTTCTTCGGGAGTTTTCACCTATTGTGATCTGTTCGGTATCGATACGGAACTGCGTAATTTACTCAAAAAAGCGCAGCGTAAGAGCATTACCCCCGATCTGACACAAGTACACCTCATGCCTAAAAACAGAGATCATTGGGTCTCACACCTCAGTGTACTTCCGAGTAAAATTGCCTAATCTCAAAACCGATTAGATTTTTTCGCCGTTTTTCTTCGCTTGCGTATTGGATGAGCTTAACATTTGCTCCAAAAATCCAATCTCTGCCAACCCTGTTGTTTGTTCATCATTGCGTGCGGCTTGAATATTTTTGAGGATATCGCTGCTCATCAAGGAGGTATTCTGAGCCGGTTTGTTCTGCTCTTCGGTTTTTTGCGCTTCCATCAGCTCTTCAAGTAGCTGTTTTTTAAAATCGCTCACCATCTGGTTGATATCCATCGGTTTATCGGGATTCTCCGCTTTTTCTTTGAGAAGTTTTTGACGGTACTCTTCAACCAGCGCTTCAATCTTCTCTTCATTCAACTCTTTGAGAAAAACAGCGGCACCTTTCGTCAGAAGATCATCTTTGAACTTTCCGAGTTCACCATCTTCGGCATTCACTTCATCACGGCTTTTGTACTCTTCGGCGTGATAAAACTGCGCAATCAACGCCATATAATCTTGGTTGACGCTCTCATCTTTGGTAACGTCAGACACGCCGCCCAAAGATAAGCTGGAAACAGAGGCTACGTTCATAATAATCTCCTGCTAACTAAGTAATACTTTTGACAAGCAAAAATCGTTCTCTAAAAATTTTATAGAAGTAGACTCTAAGCTCCAATCGGTAAAATGGCAGCCAATAGGGACAAAAGGGTATGGATGCAAAAAATCAGTATTAACGGCCGAGAGTACGGCTCGATAGAGATGCCCCAGACCAAAGCGGCACTCAGAGTGTATGAGAGTGTTACCAAAGCCTTTGCCTCCAGACGACCGATCAAAATAACCCTCCTATTTTCCCCTTCCAAACTCAGAGCGTTGAGCTATTATCAAAAAGGGGGATCACGTCAGGAGCTCGAAGATTTGGAGCTCTATATCGAGCTGGGGAAAATACTCCGATTCAACACCGAAGATGCCCTCAAACTCAAAAACAGTATCGAACTCACCAATGACATTGCCCACAACCATTTCAATATCGCCAAACGCCTTACCCTCGTTAATAAAGAGAAGAGAAGTTCTGCTACCGACACCTACTTGTTCTGGGATATTGAAAACTTTTCCAATATCGGCCCGATTTTTAACGACCTGATCGACAAATACGAGATCCCCGATCACCATATCTACATCGCCGCCAACCCCGATTCACTCTATCTCTTTAAAGATGAATGGGAAGCCAATCTCTACGATTACGGTAAAACCCTCAAATCGTTCAACTTTACCAAATGCGACCACGGTAAAAATGTGGCGGACGGGGTTTTATTGGATAACTTCAAGCAACTGCACCTCAGAAATGCCGATGTCTACGTCATGACGTTTGATAGAGAGCTAAAAGGGCTTTTTATCGATTCGTGTGATCGCAGTAACAACCTTTTTATGATGGAATAATGTGAAGCAATTTACCTCTGAACCTCTTAGTACTATCCTCGCATGGGCTCACGAAGCTCTCACAAAATCCAATACGATCACTTTCGAAGTGCTCAACCCTGATCTCGGGCGGGGACGCTATGCAGGAGAGATCCTCTCCTACGGCGGAACCGACTATCTCTACCGCAGTTACAAGGCATGGAGCGATTTGGGGGAACTGCTGTTTTGTCGGATGCTCACCCCGAAGTCGCTCTCGGAATACACGGTGCAAATCACCTACGAAAAACTCGACCTCAGCGACTCCTTCCACCATTCTGAGGAGAAAGAGGAGAAGTACGGCACGACGTCTTGTTTTGCAGCCATCCATAAGAACGAAGAGCCCGCATTTTTGAGTCCCTATCTGCGGGCACTTCACAGTGTCAAAGTGGGAGAGCGAAAACGGATACTCAATCTCGGGATCAATACGGGGGATGAGTTTGACCTCATCCGAACCCTTGTACCTCGTGATGAATATCTGAATATTGAACTTGTCGGGATTGACCACTCGCAGAGTGCGATTTCGGTGGCTCAAGAGCGATTTAGTGAAGGGAATGCCGTTTTTTATGCCCACGACATCAACGATCTCGCCTCACTGAATCTGGGACGATATGACCTCATCATTACGATCGGAACCCTCCAAAGCAGCGGCTTAGAGTTTAAACCCCTCTTTGCATCACTGGTACAAGAGTATCTCACCCCCGATGGAGCAATGATTTTGGGATTCCCGAATTGTCGCTGGATGAGCGGAGAGATGATCTATGGAGCCAAAGCACCGAACTACCCCTATTCGGAGATGTCCATCCTCATCAAAGATATCTACTACTGCAAAAAATATTTACAGCAAAAGAAGTTTAGAGCAACGGTAACGGGAAAAGATTATCTTTTCCTCACGGCGACAAAAATCGGACTATGAAACAGTTTATCCTTTTTGACAATGACGGGGTACTCGTCGAAACGGAACTCTGGTATTTTCGTGCCAATGAGAAGGCGATGAAAGAGCTGGGGGTCACACTGGAACTGGAGTATTATCTGGAGCTGATGAAACACGGGGGGAACTGGTGGGAACTCGCACAGGAGAAGGGTGTGACAGTAGAAGAGATCAACCGCGCCCGAGAGCGCCGAAGCCGCTATTATCAGCACTATCTTCGCAGTGAAAATATCTTTATCGATGGAGTCGAAGAGGTACTTTCCGAACTTTCAAACGATTACCGGATGGGGATCGTCACCACCTCCCGACGGGTCGATTTCGAGCTGATTCATCATGAAAAAAAGCTCACCCGATATATGGATTTTATCCTCTGCGAAGAGGATTATCCGAGGGCAAAACCCCATCCCGATCCCTATCTCAAAGGGTTAGAATGCTTTGGTGCCCAAGCACATGAAGCGATCGTCGTCGAAGATTCACAGAGGGGACTTACTGCGGCGGTGAGTGCCGGAATCGAATGTGCTGTCGTCAAAAACGATTTTACGGCAAGTCATGATTTCAGTGCGGCAACGTATCGAATCGATTCCTTGAAAAATCTGAAAGCGTTGCTCAACCGTTAATCTTCAGGCAATCCTTTGTCCCATACGTCATGTTTACTGTGTTCTTTGTGGTCAAATTTTTCATTTTTAAGATGATAGGCCGCTTTATCTTCGGTTACACAAAAGAGTTCATAGATCATAAGGTGCGGATTATGTTTGACGACGACATCTAAAATATCCAATCCGTTTGCATAGCGTTGTATTTCGGCAATAGCATCAATATCTTTAGAGACGATTTTAACGACTAAATCACCCTTATAGCCTGCATACGTATTGATATCCTCAATATTATAATCCAACGCAAATCTAATGATCTTTTTTCGCTCTGATTGCATCGTATTCCCTCTTTCTGTACTCTAACAATTTAAGCCCATATTAGCACATCCCTATTTTAAATCCGTTTATAACGACTTCAATGACGGTGATTCGCCGCATTTACACGAACATGCTACAATATCCCCTTCATGCAAAAAGGAGAAAAATGGGACGCATCCTCTTTTTATTTATTCTTTTCTTCTCCATTGAGCTCTTTGGGCGCAGCGACGTAGAAGCCATTAATCTCTCCTTGCAATCACTCCAAAGTGAAGAATCCCTTCTCGATACGGCGGTATTGGATAATACTCTCGATCGCTATAGGGGAACGATCTCTCCCCTGTATAAACGCTACCAAGTAACGACAGAAGAGTTAGGGCGTGTCAAAGCGAAATTTGCAGATGCGGGAATCCCCCTTTTTTTTGCCCTTATCCCCTATGCAGAGTCTAAATTCAACCCTACATCCCATGGGTACGGTACGGCAGGATTATGGCAATTTACTAAACAAAGTGGTCGTAATTTCGGCTTGAGCGTCAAAAAAGGGAACGATGAACGTCTCGATCCAGATCGTTCCACGGATGCGGCAATACGGTACATACAATATCTAAAAAAAGAGTTTGGAAGCTGGTATTTGGCTGATTTCGCGTATGCGATGGGAGAGGGGACACTTCGTCGACTGATTCAAAAAAACGGCAGTAAAAAAATGTCTGTTTTGCTCAAAGATCCCCATTTTCCTTCAGGAACCAAAGCCCATTTTGCCAAAACACTTCTCTTAGATGCAAAAATTCATTATTCAAATGACGATACGGAACAAAACTAAACTCTCCCGCTCAAGGGAGGGAGAAGTGCATATATCTTAGAAACGGTATCCGATTTTTACCTGTGCACGGTAGTTATCGAGATCTTCTTTTTGATTGGGAGTCAATTCAGCTTTTTGTGTCCACTGCCACCGTATATCGGCACCGGTATAGATCTCTTTGCTAATGTTGTATTTTAAACCGGTTCCTGCTTGCAGGGTAAATACCGTGTCACTTTTAGCAGCATCTGAAAAGATAACTCCGAAACCGGGACCGAATCCCCATTCCACACCGTTATTTAAGGTAATGAGATAATACGGGTTAAATTCAAGATTGGTCATCTCCAGCCCGTCACTGTCAAAACGGTTCAGCATAATTTGCTGTCTGAGGTTATCCCATGGGAGGGTAAAAACAGGGCAATCCAATGAGATTTCGATCCCTGCGGTAGAACCTGCCGCATTCACATTTTTGAGATTCATATACCCCGCAGATAATCCCACTTGAATATTCGGACAAAAGTTCTTGTCCAAAATCGGAAGGGCTTTAAACTCTTTTGCATTTGCGGAAGACCCCAGCAATACACATGCTAAAAGTGCAGCTTTAGTACACGTTAAAAATTTCATTCCTACTCCTATACCTAATGATGATGAAAAGAGTATAGCGGAAAATATTGAACTTTGTGATAAAAGTGTGATGAGAGAGGGGATATCCCCGAAGGGAAATGTTAACCGATATTCGTATAAACGGCTTGGACGTCATCGTCCTCTTCGAGTTTATCGATCAGTTTTTCGATATCGGACATTTGCTCATCGCTGAACTCTACCGGAGAGTTTGCGATACGCTCTAACGCGGCACTATCAGGTGTAATACCCATTTTTTCCAATTCAGCAGACAGTGCTCCGAATGCGGTATATTCACCGTAAACACTCACTTCACCCTCTTCTTCTTCGATACTCTCAAGTCCCGCATCGATGAGTGCGAATTCAAGCTCTTCGAGATCCATAGCAGGTTTTGGAAATCGGAACACCGCTTTACGGCTAAACATAAATTCGAGTGAACCGTTATTAAGAGTTTCCCCTTTGGCACGACCGAAAATCGTACGAACATTGGAAATAGTTCGTGCATTATTATCGGTAGCACACTCTACGAAAAAGAGAACGCCGTGAGGCCCTTTCCCCTCGATATTCATCTCCGCCAATGAAATAGCGTCTTTACCGGAAGCCCGTTTGATCGCCGCATCAATATTGTCTTTTGGCATATTTTGCGCTTTAGCCGTCAAAATCGCACTGCGGAGTTTCGGGTTCATATCGGGATCTTCCCCACCCTCTTTTGCCGCCATCGTGATGATTTTGCCCAGTTTTGGGAATACTCTCGACATATTCCCCCAGCGCTTCATTTTTGCCGCTTTACGATATTCAAACGCTCTTCCCATACGGTATGCTCCCTCGAATTGAGTTAAAAAATTGTGAAATTATAGCCGTTTTAAGGGATTTAGACAACTCATTTTCCTCTGTACTGCGATGTTTATCTGAAATTATGCTATCCTATAAGAATAATACATACAAATTCATACAGGAACAGAGGTGGGTATGTCAGCCCCAAAAGATATTTCTTCTCCCTTTACACGAAATCTTTGGCAGACGGCTGCCATTTTGATATTTTTTATTCTCTCTTTCTTTATCTATGTTGCCGCCGAAAAACGGATCGATCGTGCCAATGAGGCGCGATTGCTCTCTTTTCTCCTAGCCGATGAGCTTCGCCAATCATCCGATGATCTTACCCGTATGATTCGCACCTATGCCGCCACCGGAAACCCCCTCTACAAAAAACATTATGAAGAGATACTCGATATCCGAAACGGAAAAAAGCCCCGCCCCCTTGATTATCAAAATATTTACTGGGATTTGGTAGGATTGGATAACATCCGCCCCCGAGCCTCTAGCAATCACTCACTTCCCCTTATAGAGATGATGCGCCAAGCAGGATTTACCGAAGCCGAATTTGCCAAACTCTCCGAAGCTAAAAACAACTCTGATACCCTCACGCAAACCGAATTCAGAGCTATGAATCTTATTGAATCCAATCTCTCCGAAAAAGCCTTTGCACTCCTCCATGATGAGGCGTATCATCAGGCAAAACTCTCCATTATGTCTCCGATCGGTGAATTTTACGATCTAATGAATTCTCGTACCTCAGCAGCGGTTCATTCGGCTGAAACGACCGCTTTCATTTTACGAATTATTTTTATACTGATAGGGATTTTTTTATTATTCATGCTTTGGCGTCTGCACCGAACACTGCAAACAACCTTGGGAAGCTCGGTAGATGAAGTGCACACCCATATAATGCATATCGGAAGCGGTGACTTTTCACACCCCATTATTCTAAAATACGGAAATGAAGAGAGCGTACTGGGTTGGCTCAGCGAAACACAACAAAAACTCAAAGAGCTCAACGCTACGAATGAGCGGTTGAAAAATCTCTATGCAGCCCTGAGTCAATGCAATCAAGCGATTGTCCGTTCAACCAATGAATCAGAGCTTTTCCCTCTCATCTGTCGTGATGCCATCGATTTCGGCGGGATGAAAATGGCATGGATCGGGATGCTCGATCCCTCATCCGATACACTTACTATCGTTAATTCTTACGGAGAGGGAACCGATTGTCTCGAAGGATTCACCATCTCAACCGATCCGTCCGACCCTAATACACAAGGTCCGACAGGACGCGCATTCCTAGAAAATCGTCCGTTTTGGTGTCAAGATTTTCAAAATGATTCATTAACCCAAACGTGGCATAAACTGGGTGAACAATACGGTTGGGGCTCTTCAGCCGCACTGCCGCTGACGCGTGAGGGGAAAGTCATAGGAATTTTTTCTCTTTATGCTCAAGAGAAAGATGCTTTTGATGAAGCGGCTCAAAAACTTCTCGAAGAGATGGCGATGGACATCAGTTTTGCACTGGATCAGTTTTCGAAAGAGAAAGCACGTACAACAGCGGAAAAGCAGATTCAATATCTCGCCAATTACGATGAACTCACCGGTCTGCCGAACCGCTTAAAACTTGACAACCGAATCCAATATTTCTTGAGTTTGGCAAAAAGAAACGATATGTCTTTCACCGTTATGTTTCTCGATCTCGACCATTTCAAAACGATCAATGATACGTTAGGGCATAGCTGTGGAGACAGCTTACTGATCGAAGCGTCCAAACGGCTCAAGACGATCCTCAGAGAAGAAGATACTATCGCCCGATTCGGGGGTGATGAATTTATCATTCTTCTCCCCAATATTGACGTTGATGGAGCGACACAGGTTGCCCAAAAACTCTTAAATACGTTCCAGCACCCTTTTTATATTCATGAGCATGAGCTGTGTATCAGCGGCTCTATCGGGATTGCTCTCTACCCGAATGACGGACATGATTTTGAAGCTCTCTATAAAAATGCCGATACGGCTATGTATCGGGCTAAAAAAGAGGGGCGAAATGGATATTGTTTCTTTACTCACGAAATGCAGCGCCACTCCATCCGAAATCTTGAACTCAGTAATGCACTCCGTTATGCACTTGAGCGTAATCAGCTGCAATTGCACTATCAACCTCAATTTTCAACCCAAAAAGGTATCGTTATTGGGGCTGAGGCATTATTGCGTTGGAATCATCCTGAACTCGGCAGTATATCTCCCTCAGAATTTATCCCGATTGCCGAAGAGAACGGGATGATTTTATCGATAGGAGAGTGGGTACTGCACACCGCGATCCAAACAGCAAAAGAGTGGATCGATCAAGGATATACACCGATACTTATGGCCGTGAACCTCTCTGCCGTACAATTTCGAGCACCTAATCTCCCCTCCCTCATCGCCGATATTCTCGACAAGGTAGGATTGCCTCCGGAATATTTAGAGCTTGAACTGACCGAAAGTATCGCGATGGACGATCCGCAAAAAGCGATCAATACGATGAACGAACTGCACGCCAAGGGTATCCGAATGTCTATCGATGACTTCGGAACAGGACACTCTTCGTTGAGCTATCTCAAAAAATTTAAAATTTATAAACTCAAAATCGATCAATCGTTTGTCCGAGACATCACTATCGATCCCGAAGATAAAGCGATTGTTTCGGCCATTATCAGTATGGCAAAGCGGCTCGGATTACAAACCATTGCAGAGGGGGTAGAGACCATAGCCCAACTCAACTATCTTCGCGAACAGCAATGCGATGAAATACAGGGGTACCATTTCTCCAAACCTCTCCCGAAAAAAGCTTTTGAAGAGTTTAGA
>DLUI01000038.1 GCA_002742695.1 Sulfuricurvum kujiense
CCCGTTTGCCGATTTTAAACTCAATTTAGAGACCTTTATCACTGATCTCACTACCCTGATCGAGATCAATCACAAAACGATTGCCGGCTTGCTCGCAATCACGAACAAAACGTACGCCAATTTTGTCCGTCCGTTTGATCTGATGGAAGAGGATTTAGAACTCCTCTTTACCCCTCTTTCGCACATCAATGCCGTAAAAAACTCCGATGAAAGTCAAAAAGTGTACGCGGAAGCCCTCCCGATTCTCACCGATTACTCCACCTTTGTCGGACAAAATCTTGATATTTACGAAGCGTTTAAAGCGATAAAAGCTCAAGAATACGATAGTTTGAATACGGAACAGCGCCGTATCCTTGATCTCAATATCCTCCATTTCGAGCTTGCGGGTGCCCATCTGAATGAAGCTTCCAAAGAGCGTTTAGCCGAAATTAATTTGCGCAAAAGTACCCTCACCAACGACTTTTCCCAAAATGTCCTCAATGCCACCAATGCGTACGAGAAAATTATCACCGATGCAGCGGATGTGGCGGGGATACCGCAGAGTGATTTGGAAGATGCAAAATTTGAAGAAGAGGGTGTCACTAAATACCGTTTTACCCTCCAGATGCCCTCTTACATCGCCTATATGACCTACGGCCCCAACCGCGCTATTCGCGAAGAGCTGTATCATGCCTACACAACCCGCGCACCTCAAAACGGAGCCATTATCGATGAGTTGATGGCTCTTCGACAGGAGAGTGCAAAGCTACTCGGATTCGAAAATTATTCCGAATATTCCCTCGCTTCCAAAATGGCACCGAGTACCCATAGTGTTTTAACATTTTTACACGAACTGATCGGCGCTTCCCGAAAACAAGGGATGCGGGAACTCGAAGAGCTTCGCGCCATCGCACCGGAAATCGATCTCCAAAGCTACGATACCGCGTATTATGGAGAAATTCTCAAAAAAGCCCAATACGATATTGACGAAGAAGAGTATCGTCCCTACTTCGAACAACATAGCGTGATGAGGGGGATGTTCGCTTTTTTGAATGAACTTTTCGGCATCCGCTTCATCCGCCAAGAGATTGAATTGTGGGACGAGAAAGCAAGCGTTTACGATATTTATGAAGGTGATACACTCACCTCACGGGTCTATTTCGACCTCGAAGCCCGCAAAGATAAACGTGGCGGTGCGTGGATGCACAATTTCCAAACCCATTGCGAAGATACGCAGGGGTGCACCCATCTCTCCAGTGCTTTTGTCGTCTGCAACTTTCCCCCTTCTTCAGAAACCTCTCCGTCTCTTCTTCGTCATGATGATGTCGTCACCCTCTTCCACGAAATGGGTCATACCCTCCACCACCTCTTAAGTAAAGTCAAAGAGCATGGTGTCAGCGGAGTCAACGGAGTCGAATGGGATGCGGTCGAATTTCCTTCTCAGTTTTTGGAAAACTTCGCCTATGAGCCGAAAGTGCTGAAACTTTTTGCCAAACATTACCAAAGCGGTGATATTCTCAGCGACGAGATGATCGCCAAACTGATCCGAGCGAAAAATTTTCAAAGCGGGATGTTTATGCTCCGACAAATCGAATTTTCCCTCTTTGATTTCGAGCTCCATTCAAAACTCTATCAGGGAGAGGAGATTCAAAACCTGCTCGATTCCATTCGCGAACAAACAGCCCTTATCAAACCGCCTTCGTATAATAAATTCCAAAACGGGTTCAGCCATATCTTTAGCGGCGGATACAGTGCGGGGTATTACAGCTACAAATGGGCGGAAGTGCTCAGTGCCGATGCCTATTACGCCATCGTGGACGAAGGGGTTTTCGGAAGCGATCTCGCTAAGGCGTATAAAGAAATCATTTTGGCCAAAGGGGGATCTCAAAGTATGCAAGAGCTGTTTGTAGAGATGATGGGGCGGGAGTGCGACTCTAAAAATCTCCTTCGCCTTAGCGGGATTGAATAATGCGTCTTGTTTGGCTTTTGGTCGTAATGATCTCATTATTGGGAGGAGTCGAAGTGAAAATAGCAAGCTATAATGTCGAGAATCTGTTCGATATGAACACGGACGGTAACGAATACGAAGAGTATATTCCTAACGGCGACTCAGGATGGACCAATGAAATCTATCAGATAAAATTACGTAATACGGCGACAGTGATACAAGGAATCGGTGCCGACATCATTGGATTACAGGAGATCGAGTCGGAAATCGCCCTTAAAGATCTCAAAAGTCAGCTTAAACGCCAAGGATTTTATTACCGCTATCACGTTTTTGCCCGAAATAAAAAATCAAGTGTGAATGTCGCTCTTCTGAGCCGTTATCCGATCCAAAGCGCCCTAAAACACACCGTAAGCCATAATGGAAGATATCGTGATATTTTAGAGGCCAAAATCGATATCAATGGCAAGAGTTTAAGGGTATTCGTCAACCATTGGAAATCCAAAAGCGGCGGTGAAAGCAAACGTGTTCTCAGTGCCAAACAGCTCGCCTACCGTCTGGGTGAACTCTCAGAGGATGAGCCGTTTGTACTCTTGGGGGATTTCAACTCCCACTATGAAGAGTATAAAACTTTTCTCAAAAGCCGCCATCATAACGATACCGAAGGGATTACGGGAATCAATCATATCCTCCGCACCATCGACGATGAGGGGAATCCTGTTACCTACACAGCCCTTAAAAATAATAACGGATATCTGTACAATCTTTGGTATGAATTGGATGAAGCGAAG
>DLUI01000152.1:0-13641 GCA_002742695.1 Sulfuricurvum kujiense
GCTTTATTCATTGTCACGGAAGCAAAATCGATCCCGTCTTTAGGATTGGCATCTTCTACTTTAAGTTTATTTTCATACAGATAAATCATCTCGCCAAGCTCAATTTCAATACCGACCGTATTGTTATCAATGACGCTTATTTTAGGTTTAAATGCCTCATCGGGCTGTAAAAATCCAACCGCCCATACATTCAATGAAAAAAGTAAAAATAATAGTAAACGCATAAATAACCTTCTTAAAAATTCATCTCCATTTTATCACAATTAGCTGTAATGAAGCGTAGACAGAAACATTGTTAATATTTTTCAGCTTAGGTATAGCCGTAAATGCTACACTACCCGTAACTTTACATGGAGCCTTTTATGTCCAACCGTCTTGCACTCGAAGATTCCCCTTATTTACAACAACATAAAGATAATCCCATAGAGTGGTATCCGTGGTGTGACGAAGCCTTTGAAAAAGCGTCATCGGAACACAAATCTATCTTTATAAGTATCGGATACAGCAGCTGTCATTGGTGTCATGTAATGGAACATGAGGTGTTTGAAAATAGTGAGATCGCCGAATTTGTCAATCACCACTTCGTCTGCATCAAAGTAGATCGTGAAGAGCGTCCCGATATCGATAAACACTACCAAGAGCTCCATAACCTCCTCAATCGACGCGCAGGGGGATGGCCTCTCTCTATTTTCTGTACTCCTCTTAACAAACCTTTTTACGCCGCCACCTACATCCCTCCGTTCAATCGCGAACGAATGATGGGCTTTAGCGAGTTGACTGCGATCATCGCCGAAAAAGTAGCACAAAATGACGAGAAACTGTTTCAAAATGCCGAAGAAATTGTCGGCTATCTCCGTCCTAAAAATGAGAGTGTTCAGGCAACGGTTCTAACTGAAAAAATCATCACCCAATTTACTCAGCAATCACTCCATAATTATGATGAGATCAACGGCGGTTTTTCAAAATCACCGAAATTTCCTCATGTCTCTACCCTCAAAACACTCCTCACTCTCGATAGACTCCAAAGTGATGAAAAAATCAAAACGATCCTTACCCATACCCTCGATTCAATGGCTTTGGGAGGGATGTATGATCACGTTGACGGCGGTTTTTGCCGCTACAGTACCGACGCTGAGTGGCTGGTTCCCCATTTCGAGAAAATGACCTATGATAATGCCCTCCTCTGCGGAATGTATGCCGAAGTAGGAATCCTCTACAACAATGAATATTATCTTCGTATTGCCCGTGAATGTGCCGATTTTATGATGAATTTTATGATGGAAAACGACCTCTTTTACAGTGCCAGCGATGCAGACAGTGAGGGGGAAGAGGGGAAATACTTCGTCTATAGCTATAACGAAATCATAACGGCACTGGAGAAATGCTCTGTTGCCAAGCCCCTTGAAACGGCACGTCTGATCGGTGCAACACCGGAGGGAAATTTTGAGGGGCACTGCATCATCCGCTTCTCCTCTCATAAGCGCCCAGAGTGGTTTGAACCTTTCAGAGAAGAACTGCGTATACTGCGTCAGAGCCGCATCTACCCCTTTATCGACAAAAAAGTGATTACAGCTTGGAATGCGATGATGATACACGCCCTGTTTGTTTTGGGAAGAAGCGATACAACCTATAGGATACAAGCACTGCGCTCTTTAGAAAAACTCGAAACCACTATGTTTATAGAAGAGCAGCTTAAACACTCGACCCTGATCCACAAAGCACCCAAAATAGAAGCATTTTTAGAAGATTATGCCTATCTGTGCCGTGCCTATATTGAAGGGTATCAATCGACGCTGAATGAGCGCTATCTCATTCAAGGACAACGTTTTGCGAACAAAGCGCTAGAACTTTTTTATGAAGAGGGAAAATGGTATTTCAGCCGAGGAGCTTTCACCACTGTGGCTGAATTGGATGATGGTACCTACCCTAGTGCACTTGGGATTATGGTGAATGTACTCTTTAGCCTTGGAATCTTGGTTGATCCGAAATACACCCATTTTGCCTTTAAAAGTCTCGAATTCGTCTCCCTTAAACTGATGAAAACACCGATTTACTATCCTACTCTCACGTCAGAAGTGATTCGCCATTTAAGAGGAGAACGTTTTATCAAGGGCAAATCTGACACATTATCTCAGATTACAACCACTTTCAGTTACCCGTTTGTTCTTCTAAAAAATGATGAGTTGCTTGATGAATTGACGATCTGTGGCGAACATTCTTGCTTTGCCAGTACAAAAGAGATCACAAAACTTGATGATTTAATCTCTTCAACGTTATAATTAAAAAAATTAGGAGCTATTAATGGGTGCAACAAGTGCAATGGCAAAAACCGAAATAATAGAAGCTCAAAAAATTGAAGATGTTATTCACGATGATAGACGAAAATCAAAAGAACAGAATGAACAAGAGCGTCGAAGTAAAAGCAATATTGAAGAGAGACTTCCCGTCTGGGTTAAAAAATCGGTTTTAGAGTACGAAGAAGAGCTCAAAGAACTCCAGATTGAACTTCTCAAGCTTCAAAACTACGTCAAAGACAAAGGGCTTAAAATCCTGATGATTTTTGAAGGGCGNNGAAAAAACACAATGGTACTTTCAGCGCTATACCCAACATCTACCGAGTGCCGGTGAAATCGTTCTCTTCGACCGAAGCTGGTACAATCGCGGCGGTGTTGAGCCGGTTATGGGATTTTGTACGCCGCAAGAGCATCAAGAGTTTTTAAATCAAGTAGGCGAGTTTGAACATATGCTTGTCAGCTCCGGAATTATTCTCTTTAAGTTCTACTTTTCCGTCTCCAAAGATGAGCAGGCCAAACGGTTTAAAGAGCGTAAAACCGATCCCCTCAAGCAGTTTAAACTCTCACCCGTGGATGCCAAGTCACAAGATTTATGGGACAAATATACGGAGATGAAATATTCTATGCTCCGGGCCTCTCATACCGGAAATGCCCCGTGGGTCATTATCCGTTCCGATAACAAGAAAAAAGCCCGTATCAACTGTATCAAGCATATTTTGTCGGGAGTTCAGTACGCTTCAGCGAAACAGCCTGATTTGAGCATATCGAAGAAAATTTTGATTTGGGGCGACGAAGAGATTAAATTGATGGAGATGGCACTCCACCAAGGGAAGCTGAAAGCTAAAAATATTTAGTTAAGGAAGTTTAAAATCTCTTTTTCAATGTTCTCTTTATCGATTACGGTGTCTTGTGTGATCGGTTTAGAGAATAGCCCTTTTACCATCGGAGGGATCGGCGTTTTGGCTGTTTTTGAGATGGATTCAAGAGCGTCGATATCATTCGCGCCTTTCTCTCCGCTCAGGGCATTTGCAATCGTCGGAGAAAACTTCGTCCACTCTGCCGTTGAATAGACAATCGTTTTTAGAGGTTTTGTTGCACAGCAATCATATGCTTTAAAACAGGTCGCCGTATGGGGATCCATCAAATAACCCGCATCATACGCCTCTTTGATGTACCCTTTCCCTTCCGCTCCGTTACAATAATCCGCGGCAAAAAGGTTCTGAATCTTCATCGTCTCATTATCGCTCAATGCATAGAAACGTTCCGCTTCGAGACCCGCCATTAGCTCTTTGGTTCGCTCGTAACCGAAAAGATCGAACAAGATACGCTCGACATTGGAAGAGATCAAAATATCCATCGCAGGAGATGTTGTCGCAACGACGTGCTCGCCGCGCAAATCATAACGACCCGTATTGATCAAACGGGTAAGGACGTTGTTTTCGTTGGATGCGATAATGATCTTCTCGACCGGAAGACCCATTTTATAGGCGTAATACCCGCCCAAAGCATTCCCAAAATTTCCGCTCGGGACATCGAGGTAGACTTTTTCACCCAGTGCAATGACGTTTTGACGAACCAGTTCGAGGTAGCTGTGGATGTGATAGATGATTTGGAAAATGATCCGTCCGAAGTTCACCGAGTTTGCCGCTGAGAGGGAGATATTTTTCGCTTTTAGGGCATCTTTGAACGTTTGAGAACCCAAAAGCTTTTTCAATGCACTTTGAGCATCATCGAAATCCCCTTTGATCCCGATCACTTTGAGATTAGCCGCATCTTCGGTCACCATTTGAAGACGCTGAACGTCCGAGGTTCCCCCATCTGGATAGAGACACGCGACACGAACGTTCGCTCTGTTTTTAAACGTCTCCAACGCCGCAGGACCCGTATCGCCGCTTGTTGCCGCTAAAATAAGATACTCTTCACCCCGTTTTTGAGCGATAGAGCTGAGAACGACGCCGAAAGGCTGAAGCGCCATATCTTTGAACGCACGGGTCGGTCCATGATAAAGTTCGCTCACATACAAATCATCACGCACTTTGACGACCGGAACGGGGTTGGTCGGATCGTCAAATTTGTCATAGAGGGATAACGCTTCATCGATAACGGATGGCTCTATATCAATCGCAAGGGTTGTCAACAAATCTTTTGCTAACTCTTTATACGAAGAACCCAAATGCTTCGTAAGAAATGCTTCCCCTAAATTTGGAAGTTCAGTAGGAACGTATAAACCGCCAAACGAAGCAATCGGGCTTAAAATCGCCTCTGAAAAGGTAACCTGTTGTGGATGGATTCCGTCATTTCCGCGTGTTTCAATAAATTTCATGGGTTCACTTTATAAAATTTTCGTGATTATAGCAAAGAGGCTATCACGTAACCCTTAGAGCGAATCAACAACAAGAAAAACAAAACAAACGAATAGATATTTCAGGTTATTTTTGTTTTTTTACACTAGAATACATCATCTTTTAAGACGGAATATAAATGGCGACCATCTACGATCTCAAACCCGCATTTCAAAACTTCCTCCGTCCGATTGTTAGAGCCTTGGCACATACGGGGGTAACTCCGAACCAAATCACCTATGCGGCACTCGCTCTATCTTTTATCGCGGGGGGCGCTGTTGCCCTCACCCACGGTGCGATATGGACACTTCTCTCCATCCCTGCGGTAATGTTTATGAGAATGGCGCTCAACGCGATCGATGGGATGCTCGCCAAAGAGCATGATATGAAAAGCGACGCTGGGGCGATGCTGAATGAAATGAGCGATGTCCTCTCGGATGCGGCACTTTACCTCCCCTTCGCCCTGATCGGCGGTGTATCGGCACTTTGGGTTGTACTGTTTGTCATTATGGCGATTCTTACCGAAATGGCGGGGGTGCTGGGAGCACTCATCGGCGGGGTACGCCGGTATGACGGCCCGATGGGAAAAAGCGACCGTGCTTTTGTGATCGGTGCCCTCTCGCTGGCTCTTGGGCTGGGAATTTTACCCGATGGATGGTTTGATGCGATCATGATCGTCGCCACGCTGATGGGGGGATGGACGGTGCTTCGACGCTCTGTGCGAGGGTTAGCATCATGGTAGAGACTATCACCACACTTTTTTCAGCTAAAAGCGGGATCGTTTTGCTGATTATTTTGGGGATATTGGCATTTGCCACATTGATCGTATCGGTGGTGTTTCGTACCAAAACGTCCCAAGAACTCAAAGACCGCGTCACTTCGTGGTGGATCATTATCGGCGCATTTATACTGGGGGCGATGCTCAACACGACGGTGGCGATGTTCTTTTTCGCACTCATCAGCTATCTCGCTCTCAAAGAGTATTTCACCCTTATCCCGACCCGTCGCACCGATCGACGGATCATCTTTTACGCCTACCTCTCCATCGTGTTTCAGTACTGGTTTGCTGGGGCGCAATGGTATGGGATGTTTATCATTTGGATTCCCGTCTACCTCTTTTTGCTTCTGCCGTTTCGGCAGGTGCTCATCGGAGAGACGCAGGGATTTTTAGAGAACACGAGCCGCGTGCAGTGGGGGCTGATGATGTTCGTTTTCGGTCTCAGCCATCTCGCCTATATGATGACATTGCCGGCTGTGGCAGGGCATGATGTCGCGGGAAAAGAGCTGGTTCTCTATCTGGTCGTGCTCACCGAGCTAAACGACGTATTGCAGTATCTGTGGGGCAAGGCTTTGGGCCGCCATAAAATCGTCCCGAAAGTGAGCCCCAACAAAACCGTCGAGGGGTTCGTGGGGGCGTTCATCACCCTTAGCGCTCTCGCGGTGGCTTTTTCGTTTCTCACCCCTTTTACGACCCTTCAGGCACTCGCGGCGGGGATGCTCATCAGCGGTGCGGGGTTCATCGGCGATGTCGTCATCTCGATGGTCAAACGGGACATCGGAGTCAAAGATTCTGGACATCTATTGCCGGGGCATGGGGGAATACTTGATCGCGTCGACAGCCTCACCTATACCGCACCGCTCTTTTTCCATTTCACCTACTATCTCTACTATTAGGAGGATGAGATGCTAAAATGGCTTTTTTTCGCCCTCATCGTCCGCCCTACGGTACTATTGATCTTCGGGGTGCATGTGCGGGGTCGGGAAAACCTCTCACACGATAAACCCTCCATCATCGTCGCCAACCATAACAGCCATCTCGATACACTGGTACTTATGAGCCTCTTTCCGATGCACAAAATCCACCGTATCCGCCCCGTCGCGGCGGCGGACTATTTTATGAAAAACCGCCTTATCGCGTGGTTCTCAACTCAGTTTATCGGGATTATCCCTCTAAGCCGAAAAGTGGAGAGATCGCACACCCATCCTCTCGAATCGGTGCGTCAAGCCCTCGAAGCAGGCGATAGCATTATCTTGTTTCCCGAAGGGAGTCGCGGGGAAGCGGAGCAGATGAGCAAATTCAAATCAGGCGTTGCCCATTTGGCGAAAATGGTTCCTCATATCAGCGTTGTCCCGATCTATCTCGGCGGTGCGGGAAAAGTGCTCCCAAAAGGGGAAGCGTTACTCGTCCCCTTTATCATCGATGTTCATATACTGGAGGCGATGATGATCGGTGAGGAAGATACCCAAGCGTTTACGGAGCGGTTGGAAGCGGTTATTAAAAAGGCGGGGGAGAAGGATGTATAAATTTCAGGATAATTTTAGGAAAACACATTTAATATTTCGATATGTCTAAGTTTTTAGGAATGTAGTTATGAAAACCATTGATATCCATACCCACCTCCTCAGCAGTGATGTAGCGTTTGATCGTTTTTACGACAAATTGGCATTGCGTTTTTTCGCCAAAAAGTTCGGGATGAACCCCAAAGCGCTCGTTAGCGATCCCTACGGAGAATATACCCACGCGTTGATCGAGTCGGTTAGAGGTTCACAACACGTTGAGAAAATCGTCCTCTTCGGTGTCGATGATCGGGTCGATGATACGGGCAGAACTCTCCACAAAGACATCACCGTTTGTGCGACCAACGAAGATGTGGCGGCATTGTACCGTGGGAATGAGGATGTCATCATCCCCTTTTTCTCCATCAATCCCAACCGCCCCGATGCGCTGGGTCTCATCGACCGCTACGCCGATGCGGGATTTCGCGGGGCGAAGTTTTTGCAAAACTACTGGGGAGTCGATACCCGTGAGGCGCGTTACCGCCCCTATTTTGATAAACTCGCAGAGCGTGGATTGCCGCTGATCGTCCATGTGGGGAGTGAGAGCAGTGTCCACTCTTTTAAATCGTGCGAGAGTATCGAGATGCTCGATCATCCACTCGAAGCGGGAGTACAGGTAATCTGTGCGCACATGGCACTCAGCTACGAGCCGAGCCGTATTTTCAAAGCCCTCTCGAAAAATCCGAAACATTTTAACGACGAGTATTACCTCCTCATCGATATGCTCAAACGCTATCCGAATCTCTATGCCGACATCAGTGCCCTCCTCACCCCCGTAAGAGCAAAAGTATTGCGCCATCTGAGCCGACAGAGCGACATCCATCACAAACTCCTCTTCGGCACCGATTTCCCCGTCCCCTTTAGCACGATGCTCAACAGTTACGATCTCCCCTATCGCAAACGTTTTGCCCTCGCGCGCGAAGCCAATCCGTTCGACCGCTATGCCAAAGCTATTTTAGAGTATTTCCCACAAGAGAATCCCATATATACCAACTACACCAAGATATTAGGAGAATAACATGACAACCGGAACATTTACCAGCTTCGACGGCGCAGAGCTTTTTTATCGCGAATGGTCGCCGCAAAATCCCAACGGCAAAATCGTCCTGCTCCTCCATCGCGGACATGAGCACTCGGAGCGTCTCGATCCCATCGCCCGTTCGGCGATTTTCGAGGGGTACAAAGTGTTTTCGTATGACAATCGGGGGCACGGACATACCCGTGCCGAGGCGACCTATGAGTTTATGAATCTGGTGCGCGACTTGGAGGCATTTAGACATTTTGTCTGTGCCAAGGAGGGGAAAAGGGCTGAGAATATGTTCGTCGTCGCCAACTCGGTCGCAGGGGTCGTTGCTTCAACGTGGGTGCATGATTATGCACCTCGCATCGCGGGGATGGCATTGGTCGCTCCGGCGTTCGTGATCAAACTCTATGTTCCTCTCGCAAAACCCTCTCTTGATCTGATGATCCGATTTAATCCTCGCCTCAACATCAAATCCTACGTCAAAGCGAAGTTTTTGACCCATAACACGGTAGAGCAGGAGCGATATAACACCGATCCTCTCATCACCCCGAACATCCCCGCACGGCAGCTCGTGACACTCCTCGATACCGCAAAGCGCGTTGTGGATGATGCGAGCCATATCGTCACCCCAACATTGGTACTCTCGGCAACGTCGGATTATGTCGTGGACAGCCGTGTGCAAAAGGTATTTTATGACCGCCTCAGTTCCCCGTTAAAACGGTTCGTGGAATTGGAAGGGTTTTATCACGGTATCCTCTATGAAGCGGAGGCGCACAAAGCGATTGATGCAATCGGTGCCTTTATGGAGGAGTGTTTCAATACCTCTCAAAGCAATATAAGCGATCATCTCATCGCCTTGACCCAAAACGAAAAAGACCGTATCGCACGGGGTGACATCACGACGTGTCAAAAACTCTCTTTCGGCGTTCAGCGTTTTATGCTCAACTCTCTGGGCTGGATGAGTGATGGGATGAAAATCGGGCTGAAATACGGGTTCGATTCGGGGGTGACTCTCGATTACGTCTACAAAAACACCCCGAGCGGTGTGGGGCTACTGGGTAAAATGTCCGATAAAAACTATCTGGAGAGCATCGGATGGCGTGGGATTCGCCAGCGCAAAGTCCATGCGATAGAGGCCATCCGCGAAAAAATCGATCAGTTGCGTAATGAGGGGAAAAAAGTCAAAATCCTCGATATTGCCGGAGGGCCTGCCCGCTATCTGATCGAACTCGCAGAAGAATACCACGACATCGAAGTACTGGTACGCGATTATCAGGAGCAAAACGTTGAGCAGGGGCGTGCGTTGGCAAAGGAGCGGGGACTTACCAATATCCGCTACGAGCAAGCCGATGCGTTTAACAAAGACAATTACGACCGAAGTCTCTATGAGCCGAACATCGTTATCGTCTCGGGGGTGTTCGAGCTGTTCGAGCACAACGATCTGATCCAAAACGCCATTGAGGGGATCACCTCGATGATCGCACCGAATGGGTTTTTGGTCTATACGGGTCAGCCGTGGCATCCGCAGTTGGAACAGATCGCCCATGTGCTAGGGAACCATCAGCAAACGCAATGGATTATGCGCCGCCGAAGCCAGTATGAACTCGATACTCTCTTTGGCTCGTACGGATTTGACAAAGAAGGGATGCGGATCGATGATTGGGGCATTTTCACCGTCTCATCGGCGCGACGCAGATAGCCATGTATCCGTTTGATCCTGCCCTAGACGCCTCTGCTACCCTCAAAGAGCGATTTGTATGGGTACTTTTTATGGGGGCGCTCTTTTTTATTCTCTACGGTGCGGCGAATCAGTACGCTTCGCTTAACTCCCACCCCTCGATTTTTATGGAGTGGGAGCGTCACATTCCGTTCGTTCCATCCTTTATCATCCCCTATATGTCCTCGGATGTGATGTTTTGTATCGCTTTTTTGCTCCCGCAGAGCCGTTTGGAGCTTCGTATCCTCGCGTTGCGGGTACTCTTTATCGTCACTTTATCAGTCCTCATCTTTACCGTTTTTCCGCTCCAATTCGGGTTTGAAAAACCCAAAAGCGAGGAGTACCAATGGCTTTTCGGACTTCTCAGTGCCGATTTGCCCTACAATCAGCTCCCCTCGTTGCACATCAGTTTTGCCATCGTGCTGTGGATGTCGATGCGTTCTCATTTGAAAAATGTTTTTCTAAAATACGCCGTTGCCCTGTGGCTTTGGCTCATCGCCCTCTCCACTCTGCTGGTGTATCAACACCATTTTATCGACCTCCCGACTGGGGCGTTAGTCGGAGGAGCGGCTGTTGCCATGATCCATCAAAACAGCAAAGTATTGAACCGATTTACCACTCCGCGCAGTCTCAAAGTGGGGCTTTATTATTTGGGTGCGGCAGTTTTGTTTCTCGTCGCTGCGTTCGCGTACCACTCCCTCCTCGCACTGTGGCTGTTTCTCTCGATGGCATCGGTGGCTATCGTCTATGCGTTTGGACTCAATCATCTCATCGCAGGGGAAAGCTCAAAAGCTTCATTATGGCAGTGGATCGTATTCGCCCCTTATTTTATCGGTACGAACCTCTCATGGCGATGGTACAAACAAAAATTGCCGCTCATGAGCCACGTGGAAGAGAATGTCTATTTTGGACGTCACCCCTCACAGAGCGAATACGACATTATCCGATCCCTTGGGATCAGCCACACGATCAATCTGGCATTGGAGCATCAAATCAACCGCTCCGCACTGGAACAGACGAGAATACCGTTTTTGGATTTGACGATCCCCTCTCCTGAGGTACTGCACCGCGTCGTTATGATGATCGAAGATAAAAAAGAGAACGGTGTGTATGTCCATTGCGCGCTAGGGCTCTCTCGGAGTGTTATGGCGATCAGTGCATGGATGCTGTACCGAGGGTACACAATGGAGCAGATCGAGGAGCGTCTCAATACAATCCGACCTGCCTATGTCAAATCCAAATACATCTACGTGGCACTCAATCTGTATCAGTTGCATTTAAATGAGCTTCCCGTGAGTGATTCAGAATGATGTTAGCTCAGATTTACTATCATATCTATATGTTTAAGTTTTTAGGATTATAACTATGAAAACCAATTACACCGACGTCCTACCACCCGAGTGGAAACCGATGTCCGATATTTTTACCGCGTTAGGAGATGAACACCGTCAGCGTATGTTGATGCTTTTTGAGCCAAACGAGCACCTCACGGCGGGACAGATTGCCAATGCCTCGACACTGGCGCGCACCACCGTCTCTCATCATCTCAAAATCCTCCGTCAAGCCGAAGTGCTCTTGAGCGAGAAAAAGGGGAAAGAGGTGTGGTTTTGGATTAACAAGCCGTTGCTTGAAAAGACGTTCGGAAATGTGCTCAACTATTTACAAGGAAACGCTCAATGATTAAAGCAATTTTACATGTGATCGTCCGTCTTTTATTTCGGATAAAAGTGGTCGGAGAGTTTCAACGCGAAGAAAACCACACGATTATCATCGCCAACCATCAATCGTTTTTAGACGGGCTAATTTTGGGATTGGTGCTACCGATCAAACCGGTCTTTGTGGTTAATACCGAAATCGCCAAACGCCCGCTGGTAAGAGCATTTTTATCGCTGAGCGAATACCTCGCCATCGATCCCTCCAATCCGATGGCGATCAAGCAGATCATCCGTTTGGTCGAGAGCGGTCGCCCTGTCGTCATTTTCCCTGAGGGGCGGATTACGACAACGGGAAGTTTGATGAAGATTTATGAGGGGTCGGCGTTTGTCACCGTGAAAACCGAAGCGACAATCCATCCCGTGATTATCGAGGGGGCGACGTTCAGTACCCTCTCACGGATGCATACGGAACACCCAAAACGGTGGTTTCCGCAAATCACCCTCACCTATTGCACTCCGACCCGTCTGCGTATCTCTGAGGGGGGAAGTGCTCATGAGAGACGTACTAAATCGGGCGAAGCGATGCGGACACTGTTGCAACAGTGTATCTTCGAATCGCGAACCCCAAATACCCTTTTCGGAGCATTCGTCGATGCGGCGGAAGATTACGGTTATTCGCACCGCATCGCCGAAGATACCAAACAAATCGAATACACCTACCGACAAGTACTAACGATGGCGTTGGGATTGGGAAGACTCCTCTCCCCTCATACCGCTGCCAAAGAAGCGGTTGGTGTACTGATGCCCACAGCGGTTCCGACATTGGGGCTTATTCTCGGACTCAATGCGTTTGGGAGAACCCCCGCGATGCTCAACTTTACCGCAGGAAGCGATGGACTCCAAAGTGCCTGCACCGCTGCACAGATCAACACAATCATCACCTCCCGTGCTTTTGTAGAACAGGGGAAACTCGAACCCAAACTAGAGGGGTTGCACGGTGTAACGATCCTCTATCTCGAAGAGCTCCGTCCTCAAATGCGTCTCATCGACAAACTCTGGCTGATGGGATTCGCACGATGGTTCCCGCGTGTCGTGATGCACAAAGTAGCTCCTGAAGATACGGCGGTGATCCTCTTTACCTCAGGTTCTGAGGGGAAACCCAAAGGGGTTGTCCTCTCGCACGATGCAATTTTGGCAAATATCGCTCAACTGCGTTCCATCGTCGATTTCTCGACGGAAGACAAAATGCTCAACGCACTGCCGATTTTCCACTCCTTCGGTTTGACGGCGGGGACATTGTTGCCGATTATGGGAGGGATTCCCCTCTTTTTATACCCCTCTCCTCTGCATTACCGCGTTATCCCTGAGATCGCATATGACCGATCATGCACGATCCTTTTTGGAACCAGCACCTTTTTGAACCATTATGCCGCTCATGCTCATCCGTACGATTTTTACCGCCTCCGTTACGTGGTGGCAGGGGCTGAAAAGCTCTCAGAGAGTGTCAAAGAGCTGTGGTTTGAAAAATTCGGAATACGGATTTTTGAAGGGTACGGAGCGACTGAGACGGCTCCCGTTATCGCCGTCAATACCCCGATGGCGTACCGAAGCGGCACCGTAGGACAGATTTTGCCGGGGATTGAGGCAAAACTCATTAGTGTTCCGGGGATCGATGAGGGGGGAATCTTGCACGTCAAAGGGCCGAACGTTATGAGCGGCTATCTACGCGCCGAACGCCCCGGATTTTTGGAAAAACCAACCTCCGAAGCGGGAGAGGGGTGGTACGATACGGGAGACATCGTCACGATCGATCATGAGGGGTTTGTCCGCATCGCGGGACGGGTAAAACGGTTTGCCAAGATCGCGGGGGAGATGATCTCCCTCGAATCGGTCGAGAAACTCGCCCTCACCGCTTCACCGAGCCATTTTCATGCGACATCGTCTCAAAGTGATGAGTCCAGAGGGGAGGCACTTGTCCTCTTTACGACCGACAGAGAGCTTAAACGCGATACCCTCCAACAAGCCGCACGCGAACGAGGATACCCTGAAATCGCCGTTCCTCGCAAAATCGTTTATGTCGATGCCATCCCTGTTTTGGGTACAGGCAAAACCGACTATGTCACCCTCAAATCAATGGCGGCAGATGCATGAGCAGTCCGATCTACCTCCTCAAAACCCGCCGTTTTGCCCCCCTCTTTGGAACTCAGTTTTTAGGGGCATTTAACGACAACCTTTTTAAAAATACCCTTGCGGTGATCCTCACCTTCCAGGC
>DLUI01000152.1:13699-21158 GCA_002742695.1 Sulfuricurvum kujiense
ATGGGGATGCACTCGACACTGTTTGGTCCCATCAAATACTCGATCATCCCTCAACATATGGGGGAAAATGAGCTGATCAGCGCCAACGCTCTCGTCGAATCAGGGACATTTGCCGCGATCTTGCTAGGGACATTAATGGGGGGGATAGTATCGGGAATCCCCAACGGCGGAGTGATCGCCGGAATAGCCGCTATTGGGGTCGCGCTTATTGGGTACGCTTTTAGCCGCTATATCCCCTCTGCCCCGTCCCTCTCGCCGCAGATGCCGTTTTCATTGAATCTTTTTACTCAAACATTCAATACCCTTCGTTTAGCCTACCAAAACCGAATCGTATTTCTCGCTATCCTCGCCATCTCATGGTTTTGGCTCTATGGGGCGCTACTCCTCTCTCAGTTTCCTTCGTTCGTTCAAACGGTATTGATGGGGGATGAAACAACGGTGACAATCCTATTGAGCCTTTTTACCGTCGGGATCGGGATAGGTTCCATCCTTTGTGAACGGCTTAGTCATCACTCCATTCGTCCCTCTCTTGTCGTTGTCGGAGCGATCGGGATGGGGCTATCGGGGATCGATTTTGCCCTCACCGCACAACATTTCACTGCTGCGGGAGAGATTTACGCCAACCCGCAATTTTTCCATATCCTCTTTGATTTAACGCTCATCGGGGTATTCGGCGGACTTTACAGCGTTCCCCTTTATGCCCTGATGCAAGGACGAAGCGAAGCACACTCACGCTCCCGCATCATCGCCGCCAACAATATCCTTAATGCCCTTTTTATGGTCGCAGGAGCCATTGTGACAATGGTACTTTTTGAAAGTGGATGGGATATCCCCGATATTTTTCTCCTCATTGCCGTGGCTACCTTGCTCGTCGCTGGAATCATTGCACGTATAATCCACACAAAGGCAAAAAATGAATTATAGAATCCTCATAATCTCACTGACCCTAGCCGCGTTTACCCTCCTGTCCGCCGAATCGGATTTGACGCAATTGGTCAACACGGCACGCCATAACGATGCCGTAGCGGTCGAGAACCTGATCCAGCGATCTTTGCTACTTCGACAAAAAATCCCCACTTTTGTAGAGGCGGCTGATAAAGCAACAAAAGCGCACAGCGGTGCTATCCCCTCAGCCCTCTCGGTCACCATTGCCTCTTCTATCGGAGAAGCCGATGCAATTCGCACCACCCTATTCCCTTACGCATTGCGCTATCGCAATACCCTCTATCGCACTGATGAATCGCTGGATGATCGTGACCGTATCGAATCAATCCTAATCTCGATGGCTGCCGCACTCACTCTTTATGACAATGCCCATTTTATGGAGGAGCAGTTTGCATCGAAAAGCGCTCTACGAGAAAAACTCAACGAAGCCTATCCTGAATACGGCGTAGAGGGGAATTTTTACAAAGATTCGCTGATGCGTTCCTCTACGCTCACCTATCGCTCTACGATGCTCGATGCAATCCGATTTTTTGAAGAGAACCGCCAAAGTATCGCCTATCATATTGCCCAAGCCGATCCGAGTATCCGATCTTTATATGAGTACATTGACCATTCCCCGATGCGATCTAAACTCGGAGGAGATAACGCCTTTACCCAAATCTCCGATCAGGTCGGTTCACTCCTATCCAGAGCGATCAAACTGCCGTTTTCGACAGTCGAGAAACTCAAATTTAATCTCTCGAAAGGGGTGGGGAACACGATGGGGATGGTGCGATGGCGCAATGGTAAACTGCGTAACGATCGAGAGTTTCTCTCGCAATTTTCAGAGCATCTGAAACCCGGTGATATCCTCCTCGAAAAAACCCCGTTTGCCCTCACCGATAAAACGATTCCGGGGCATTTCGGTCATGCGGCGATTTATATAGGTACTTTTGAGCAGTTACGCGATATGGGTGCACTCGATACCCCGTTCGTCCGTAAACATATCGATCAGATTCGTGAGGGGAAAGTGATTCTCGAAGCGTTACGCGAGGGGGTAGTCCTCAACAGTGTGGAGCATTTTATGAACATCGACGATGTGGCCATCTTACGCCCGAGTCGACTTCAGAGCGACGCAATGCGCACATCACTCGATTTGGCTATGAGCCATTGCGGGAAAAAATACGATTTCGATTTCAATGTCAACACCACCGAGACGATCGTCTGTTCCGAACTCGTCTACGCCGCCTATCCGCAGATCGATTTTATGACCAAAAAAGTCCTCTCCAGTTTTACCATCTCACCCGATGATATTGCAATACTCGCTTCAGGAGATAACAATGCCCCGTTAGAACTGACATTTTTTGCGCATGATGGGAAAAAAGTATATGCAAAAGGGGAAAAAGAGGAAGGGGCTAAACTCTATCGAACCCTGGTAGGGATCGAAGAGAAATATCGCTAAAGCATCTCTTGTGTTATAATTACCCAACAATGCACTATAAAATGAGGAAAAAATGACCGCTGATTTAGAATCAAAACTCCAAGCGCTTCGATCCCGTTTTAGTCGTGATGGATTTGTCATTATCGGTGTCAGCGGCAGTTATGCGAGAGGCGAAGAGAGTGCCAAAAGCGATTTAGATTTACTCTATGAGATTCCGAATCCTGCCGAATTTGCCGAACGTCACGGCGGTTTCGGTTCTTTTAGTAAAATTTTAGAGATCAAACGTGAAATCGAAAAAGAGATTGCCCTCCCCGTCGATTTGATATCATTCACCTCTCTAAATGAGATAGGTCAAAAATATATTTTGAAAGATATGAAACGTGTCAGCTGATTCGATTCGCGCCAAAGCGGAATTTATCCTCAAAATGCTCACAAATATTCAAACAATTATCATTCGTCACAACGGAATTGTCGCCGCTTTAACCGATGAAATCGAGGCTCGACCCGCAATTTTAATGGCGTGGTTACAAATCGGAGAAACGCTCAACAAAATAGATATCGATGTTTTAGCACGATTTGATTTAGAAATCGATGCCAAAGGGAGTTATGACGTTCGCAACTTTATTGCGCATGATTATATGGGAGTTGATCTGGGACTAGTTGAGATGATTACCCGAAACCATCTTCCTATCCTAAGCGAAAAAATTAGCCGAATGTTGAGTGAGTTTTCTGGGAAGTAAACTATCTGCAAAAGCAGGCAAAAGGATATGTTGTACCCAATGCGTTTACCAACGGAATATTGGTACAGCAAAAAAAACTCATGGGTGCTATTAGTTAAGCTTGTATAAATAGTGAGGTGTGACAAATGACAAATATTATCATGGAAAATGGTCCCATATTATCAAGCGACATAATTAATATAGCGATCTCGAGCAACCCATCTCTTTCGCAAGAAGCTGCAAGAAAAAGGCTGTCTCGCATTGATGGAAATATCTATAAATTAAAAGGTTTTTTTACAGATAGACAAATTTTATTTTACAGTAAAGCAATTTATCCTAGTGATAAATATTATAGCGGTTTGAAAAATGCTTTAAAAGAGGCAGGAAAACAATACTATACAATAATTCAATCTTTAGAATTTCATTCAGGATATATGAAAAAAAATGAACTAGCTTCGTATTCAATAAATACTGTTCTACCACTTACAGGGCATGTTACTTTTGATAGTGCTTTAGAAAAACTACAACAAATAAGATTAGTATCAATAGTAGATGATTATGTAGTTTTATTTGAAGGAATTTCTGATGGTATCAATAACTTACACCGTTCTAAAGGTATTGAAATAGCGAAGAATTTTCTTTTGACACAATTTAATGAGTGGAGTAGAAATATTGGATTGGTTTCATTTAACAGTGCAAAATATTATTCTGAATTTGGGAAATATCAATTTAACTTTGTTGCATCTTCATATATAGGTACTTTACCTAAAAAAACAGTCAAAAAAACTGTTGTGCCAGGTTTTGTAGTAGCAGATTGTCTTGTCTACAATACCATTAATGAGAAACAAATAGAGTTCTTGATTAATAAAGTATCTGCATTAAAGGCTCAAAAAAATATTGCAAACTTCATTCCTTTTTTAATCGTGGATTCTATGGATACACAAGCGTTGAATAAATTGAAATCAAATGGCATTGTTATTGCATTTGTCCATGAATTATTTGGTAGTAACTATAAAGATTTACTACATTCACTGATAAATCTTATAACAAATGCTGGGGCTATTCTCAAGAATAATCCTGATGAATATTTAAATATAGTTAGCAGCTTAAATAAACTAGTGGAAGGAAAAACAAATAATTTACGTGGTGATCTATTTGAACTAGCTGTAGGCTATTATCAAGGACGCATATGCCAAAGCATTGATATTGGAAAATCAATTTTGACAGAAGAAGGCATGAGAGAAATAGATGTCTTTGGTGTTACCAACGATAAAATTTTTGTATGTGAATGCAAAGGTTATAATCATAAAGTCACTAAGGAAGAAATTGAAAAATGGTTAGGGAAAAATATACCCATAATTCGGAAATGGCTGCTTGCACAGGAAGTCTATTCGCATAAAAAGCTTATTTTTGAATTTTGGTCTACGGGAGGATTTACTGATGATGCACTTTCACTACTAAGTGAAAGAAAAGCTAACACAACAAAATACTCTATTGAATATTATGATCTTGACCAAATTATAAAAAAGTCAAAAGAAGCTGGATCAAAAAAGTTTACCGCAATTATTCAAGAATACTATATTAAAGAAATTTAACTAAACAGGTAACAAATTAATGGAGATCAATCAAAAATATAAACTTATAGATAATAACATTTGAGTTAAAAAATGGGTATGGACTACAGAGTAATCTGTGTCCCTACCCCCTCAGAGGTGAAGAGTTCGAGCAAGATCGCGTGTTCGATCCGTCCGTCGATGATGTGGGCTTTTTGAACCCCCGCATCAACCGCTTCGAGACATGAATCGACTTTAGGAACCATCCCGCCGCTAATCGTACCGTCAGCTTTGAGCGCTTCGACCTGCGCTTCGGTGAGGGTTGAAAAAAGCTCTTTATCTTTATTCAATACCCCCGACGTATCGGTCATAAAGATCACTTTGCACGCGCCGATAGCCGCCGCGATAGCCGATGCGGCAAGGTCGGCGTTAATGTTATACCCTGGATGACCGACGATAGGATCACACCCGATAGGGGCGATGACAGGGATAAAACCCTCTTGCAAAAGATTATGGATGACCGAACCGTTGACACTCTCAACCCGACCCGTAAGACCGAATTTTGCTTCGTCTTTGGGCTTGGCACGCAAGAAATGGGCATCTTTGCCGCTAATTCCTATCGCTTTGGCACCGTAGGAGTTGAGGAGTGAGGTGATCTCTTTGTTGATCTCGCCGCTGAGTACCATCTCGACAATCCGCATCACTTCAGGGGTGCTGACCCGCTCACCGTCGATAAACTCGGTCGGGATTTTCAAATCGCTCAGAAGCTGAGAAATACGGCTTCCGCCGCCGTGTACGATCACCACTTTCACCCCGACGAGGTGAAGTAATACGATGTCCTGAGCAAATTTAGCTTTGAGTTCATCAGAGGTTTGCGCTGATCCGCCGTATTTAATGACAACGATCTCATCACGAAACTCTTTGATGAACGGCATCGCGTCCATTAGGGTTTTGACGGTATCAATTTTTCGCTGCATTTACATAATCCTTCACAGTAGTTATTAACGTCTCATCCAACGTTATGGAGAGTTCCAAAACGGACAGGGGGAGTTTAAATGACGACATTTTAACCAAGTCTTTTGAAGTTACCAATAGGCTAGTCGCTCCGGTACGCTCAAAAATCATTTCAAGTTCCCCTTGGGTAAAGAAGTGGTGATCTTCAAAATAAATTTTCTCTGCTACCTCAGGTAAATAGGGATCAAGTCTCTCAGGGCGTGCAATCGCCGTTACCAACACCATTTTTTCGGTTGGTTTTTTTATACTGACGGAGCGTTGGAAAGCTACTCTCTCCATCAATATGATCGCGTCTTTCCCCTTCCATAAACGTTCTCGATACGCTCCGGAGGGTAGGCAAAAAGGGTTTGGCGTAGGAACTGCGATTACAAGATCAAGCTTCTTAATAGAGTGTTTCCCATACCCGTCATCAAGCAATACCACTTCACACCCCATGGCTTTTGCCTCTGCAATCCCCCGCTCTCTGATCTCACTGACAATCACCGTAGCACTGGGAAGAGTCTCTGCATAGAGCATCGCTTCATCGCCGCTTCGAATCACGTCGCACAATATCGTCGATTTATCTTTGACGACAACCATTCCGCTGCTTTGCCGTCCATATCCCCGCAACACAATAGCAGGTTTATCAAAATGCCTTGCCAGTTCAATCACAACGGGTGTTTTTCCGCTCCCGCCGACGGTAAGATTACCGATACTGACGATCGGTATCCCTAACGATTTTGGAACGCTTCGACGATAGCGCAGATACGCACCGATACAATAAATCCAGCTTAGAGGCAAAAGGAAAAGAGAGAGGATTCTTTGGATCAACGAAGGGTGATACAGATACCGTTCACCCCATAGAACTAAAAAACGTTTCAAACGCGTGTAGAAGCTACATCCAAAATTGCGTCACAGATCTCTTCAACCTGATCATCGCTAAGAGCCGCGTAATTCGGGATCGAGAGTACCTGCTGATAGTTGCGAAGCGCTATCGGAAAATCATTAACACGCAATGAGTACTTTGATTTATAATAACTGAGCAAATGGAGCGGTATGTAGTGCAAACCGCACTCGATCCCACGAGCTGAGAGCTCACGTGCAAAAGAGTCACGGTTTTTGTCTACCTTGATGATATACAACGAATAGGGATGTTCGTCATTCGCAATCGGAAGTCTAATGTGAGGAGCATCTGCCAAACGCTCATTAAAAATTTCAGCAATGACACGTTGTCGCTCGATATTCTCATCTTGTTTCTCAAGCTGAATCAATATGGTAGCCGCATCAAGCGGACTCATCATATATTGACTCCCGATATCGACGACATCATAGATATAGCCTAGCCCCTCATCCTCGATCACCATCGCGTGATTGCGGAGTGAGCGCGCACGCTCCATAATATCTTCATCATCACACACCATCATCCCGCCGTTACAAACGTTGCGACGTAAATGGGGGCTGAAATCAAAACAGGTGATATCGGCACCGGTAGAGCCGATTTTTTGCCCTTTATAGGTTGCACCCAAAGCATCCGAAGCATCTTCAACAATTTTAACATCGTATTGTTTTGCCATCGCATACAACCGATCCAACTCGACACTTTGTCCCGCGATATGAGAGACAATTACCGCTTTGAGTTTTTTGGATTTGTTTTCAGCCAAGTAAGCTTCGAGTTTATCCAAATCGATCGTAAAGGTATCGGGATTAATATCGATAAAAATCGGCTCGGCATCGAAATGGCGAACAACTTCTGGAACGGAAGGGTAGGCATTGATAGAACAAAGTACTTTATCACCCCGCTTGAGATCAATCGCCAACATCGCCAAATG
>DLUI01000152.1:21210-22325 GCA_002742695.1 Sulfuricurvum kujiense
AGCGTTCGTGACGTCAATTTTGCGATAACAGGCATACGCCGTTTGAATTGATTCTGATAAATTCTTTTTACTATCATACCGACTAATTCAGGGTTTTCGCCATCCGCTATCATCTCTTCAGAGGTATGGCGCTCTTCCACATACCGTTTTAAGACACGATCAAGATCGCTGTAGGGATAGCCGATCTCCGCTTCATCACTCTGCCCTGCCCACAAATCAGCTGAGGGAGGTTTGTCGATAATCGCCTCAGAAACCCCTAAATAGCGAGCCAACTCGAACACTTCTGTTTTATACAGATCGCCGATCGGATTCAGAGCACTCGCCAAATCTCCATACACTGTTCCGTATCCGAGCATCAGTTCACTCTTGTTGCTGGTACCCAACACCAAAGCCCCTTCGCGTGCAGAAATATCAAATAATGTTACCATTCGTAACCGAGCAGAGAGGTTGCCGATCCGCAGCGGTGACATATCGGTGGATTCATACGCACGAAGCATCGGTTCGATACTGTGTGTTTCGGATCGAAGTCCAAATACGTTGCATAGTTCTTCCGCATCATCGAGTGAGTTTTGGGATGAATAGTGTGAGGGCATTTTGATACAAAGGAGATCATCACCGAACGCACGATGTGCTAACACTGCCACGACCGCCGAATCAATCCCTCCGCTAAGACCCACAACCACTTTGTGCAAACCTGTTTTACGGACTTCCTGACTCAGAAATTTACTCAAATACCGGCTGATCAGCTCGTATTTACCCACGTATTAACCTTATTTTTGTATTAACTATTTGTATTATAACTAATTATTTTATCAAAGAAGTCAACATTCGGTTAACGAAATACGTGCCAATTCGTCCTTATCAAATCCCGCCTTTGCTCTCGCGACACAGTTGATATTAATTTTACGCGGAAAGCTCTTAGGATAATGTTTTTCGATGATCTCAAAATAGCTGGAAGTACTTTTACCCACACGTTCACAAGCATATTCAAACCATACGTCCCCTTTACGGACATGATCGATCTCTTCGTCTAAAATCACATGCAACGCCGCGATAATTTTTTGTATCATCGGATCAGACGCATGAGGCTGTAATTTACGTAAAATAAGGGGAGT
>DLUI01000005.1 GCA_002742695.1 Sulfuricurvum kujiense
TCTATTTATCTTCATAATCAAATGAACGGTTAATCAAACTCTTGTATAATCACTTTCATAAAAACCCTTATAAGGAAAAAGCTATGGCTTTATATGATCGCGAATACGCACGAGAAGGTGCTTTTGGTTACGAGAGCGCTCACAAGAGTGAAGCGCAGATCGTTTCGTTTGTAAAAGATACCTATAAATTGTTTGCCGCTTCAATGTTGGCAGGCGGTGTAGGTGCTTATGTCGGTATGCCGTTTGCGGGAATCGTTGCGGCGAATTACTGGTGGATTGCTATCCCTTGGATGCTGTTCGGTATGTTTGGTCTTCAAATGATCAAAAACAAACCTGGCGTTAATATGATCGGATTGTTCACCTTTACGTTTGCAAGCGGTGTTATTATTACTCCGCTTCTCAGCCACATCCTCGGGATGGCAGGCGGAGCGACGATCGTCGGAAATGCGTTTTTTATGACGGCAGCGTTGTTCGGCGGATTGAGTTTCTTTGCGATTAAAAGTTCTAAAGACTTTACAACGTGGACGAAACCGATAATGATCGCTTTCTTTATTATATTGGCAGTCTCATTGATCAACGTGTTTTTCTTGAAAAGCCCGATCCTCTATGTAGCGATTCAAGCCATCTTCTTGCTTGTTATCAGCGTCATGGTGTTGATCGATACCCAAAACGTTATCCGCGGTGCCTATGAAACACCGATGGACGGTGCTATTGCCCTTTATCTTGATTTCTTTAATCTATTTGTAACTATGCTCCAACTCTTCGGAATCTTTGGTGGCAGTGACGAATAACTTCCTCCCCCCGGAACTCCTCCGGGTGGTGGATGCCAATCTCAACCGTCTCAAAGAGGGAATCCGTGTGATTGAGGATATAGCGCGCTATGTTCACAATGACAAGGAACTTTCAACCTCCCTTAAAAATCTCCGTCACCAATGCCGCATCGAACCCCTCGAACCACTCCTCGCCTCACGTGACAGTGTGAATGATGTCTTGCGTCCGAGTATGCAGAGCGAAATGAACCGTACCGATCTTAGAAGTATTCTGATTGCCAACTATAAACGGGGACAAGAATCTTCCAGAGTACTAGAAGAACTCTATAAGATAGTAGACCCCGCTTTGAGTGAACAATTCAAACATATCCGCTATGAACTCTATACATTAGAAAAGAAAAACCTTTTAGACTCCAACGAGAGTCATTGAAATCCCAAAAAATCGCCATTGTCGGAGCAGGCCCTGCCGGTTTGATGGCCGCAGATATTTTATCCGCTGCAGGGATGAGTGTCGATGTTTTTGAATCCAAGCCCTCTGTCGGGCGAAAATTTCTTATGGCAGGCAAAGGGGGATTAAACATTACCCACAGTGAGCCTATGGATGATTTTATACGCCGCTATGATCATAGCGAGTGGCTGAAACCTATGATAGAGGCCTTTGATCCTAATGCCATTCGAGTGTGGATGAAAAGTTTGGGCGTGGATTCGTTCATCGGGTCATCGGGAAGGGTTTTTCCTACCGAGATGAAAGCCGCACCGTTGCTACGCCGCTGGCTCTCTTCTTTGAAAAAACGGGGGGTTCGCGTCCATTGCCGCCATTATTGGACGGGTTTTAGCGATGAGGGAGATTTACGTTTCACAACGCCTGAGGGTGAAAAAACCGTGGCAACCGATGCGACGATTTTAGCTCTAGGGGGCGGAAGCTGGGCAAGTCTCGGCTCAGACGGTGCGTGGGTCACTATTTTAGCGCGCAGGGGTGTGAACATCAGCCCGCTATTACCCTCTAACTGTGGTTTCAAAGCAACATGGTCTCCGTTTTTACAACCCCATTTAGGAAAACCGTTAAAAAATATATCGGGATGGGTTGAAGGAGCCGAAGAGAGTATCAGCTCCTCCGAAGCCGTTTTAACAACGTATGGAATCGAGGGGGGATTGGTCTATGCGCTCTCCCGTCCGCTTCGAGAGGAGATCATCTCAGAGGGATCGGCAACACTTTATTTAGACCTTTTGCCCCATATCACTGAAAACGCCTTAATATCACGGCTTACCTCATCGGGAAAACAATCATGTGATAACCTATGGCGCAAAGCGGGTTTGGAGGGGGTTAAAGCGGCACTTCTTCGAGAAGCATTGCCGAAAGAGAAATGGCATGACCCTCTCAGTGTTGCGGCCTATGTTAAAAAGTATCCCATCACACTCTATGGGATGCAACCGATAGAAGAAGCGATTAGCACTGCCGGCGGAGTGATGCGTGAAGCACTGAATGAGGATCTTATGTTGCACGCCATGCCGAATGTATTTTGTGCGGGTGAAATGCTCGATTGGGATGCACCGACGGGCGGTTACCTCTTAAGTGGATGTTTTGCCAGCGGTGTGTTCGCGGCAAAAGGTGTTTTAAAAATACTAAGCGGAGAAAAAAGAAGTTGCTGAATCAGTGACGGCACTCACCGTCATGACAATGGGTTTGCTGCACAACATACTCTTCAGAAACATGAAGATTACTACAGGAATCAAGAAGCCCGTAAAGCTCCATCTCCGCTCCGGTGATATGACGAACCATCTTTCCTTTCCCATCAAGAAAGACAAACACTTCATATTTGTGTTCATTCTTTTTGATATGCTGAGAAAAAATGACGTACTCCGCTTTTTTAAGTTCAGGGAAGTGAGTACAAGAGGCAATATATTTTTCACACAATTTATTGATTTTTTTAATTTCCAGAAATTCAGACTGAATCGCATCTCGAAGTACCGGCATAAGATCCGGCATAACCTCTTTTAGATTATCGTATTTTTCGATCCCTAACATCTTATTCTCCTGATTTGAATTCTATTATTAGGGATAGTATAACGGTTTAGTTCAAATATCGGTAAAATTCCGACATTAACTGATTTAGAAAAGGGCTTTATGCAAACATTGGCACAACTGCGCTCCGGAGAACTTCAAGGGATCACGCGACTAACTCTTGCAGAAAGCCTCACCGCTTTTCCTGAGGAGATATTCGATCTGGCCGATACCCTTGAGATTCTCGATTTAAGCAACAATTGCCTCTCCTCACTCCCTGAAGATATCAGCAGACTCACCAAATTGAAAATCGCCTTCTTCTCCAATAACCGCTTTACCTCCGTCCCCTCATTCAAAGGGTGCAAACACCTTTATATGGTAGGGTTTAAAAGCAATCAGATTGAAACGTTTGAGGAAGAGGTTCTCCCCGACACCATCAGTTGGCTCATCCTGACCGACAACCGCCTCACATCACTCCCAAGCTCTATCGGCAAACTCCACAAACTGCAAAAATGCGCTTTAGCCGGAAACCGTCTCGAAACCCTCCCCGATGAGATGGCGCAATGTCGAAATCTCGAACTCCTCCGCCTCTCGGCCAATAACCTCCAAGCAATCCCGACATGGATGTGGAGTCTACCGAAACTCTCATGGCTCGCGTTTTCAGGGAATCCATGCAGTCCAAAGGCTCAGTTTGAGCTTCAAGCTATACCCTTCGAATCATTAGAAGTCAAAGAGAAATTGGGTTCGGGAGCTTCAGGGGATATTTACAAAGCCTATTCGAAACTGCACGAAGAGGAGGTGGCACTGAAACTTTTCAAAGGTGCCATCACGAGTGACGGATACGCGCACGATGAGATGAATGCATATATGAGTACAGGTAAGCATCCGAACCTCATTAAAGTCCTCTCAAAGCTAGCAGGGGACGAGCGTCTGGGGTTGGTGCTCGAATACATCCCGAATGTTTATCGCAATCTGGGGCTTCCTCCCGATTTTGAGACCTGCACCCGTGATACGTTCACCGCAGAAACCTCTTTTACCCCTGAAACCATCTTCGACGTGGCAAAAGGGATTGCTTCTGCCGCAGCGCACTTACACGCACGAGGTTTAATGCACGGCGACCTTTACGCCCACAACATCCTCATCAACGACGAAGATCACTGCTATCTCGGAGATTTCGGAGCGGCAAGCTTTTATGAACCCCACCGCAAAGAGTTTGAGAGGATCGAAGTGCGGGCGTTCGGATGTCTGATGGAGGATATGCTCTCCCTCTGCCCTGCAAAAGAGGGAACTATCTATACTATATTAGAAGAGCTAAGAGAAAAGTGTATGAATGAAGCAGTGGAAGAGAGACCGCTTTTTAGGGAAATGGAGTTTTAGATACAACAGTTCAAAGTTAAATTTGCTCTTTTATTAATAGATGATAACCGTCAATTCGATTAATAACCTTTTCTAAATCACTTAAACTTATCCCTATTTTTTTACACATTGAAATAATAAGAAGCACTTCAATAAACTTTGTTTTTGCATAAATTTCAGATTCATCCAAATAGTAATCATTGGCATGTGTCATATCATTACGAAGCTTACAAATTAGGCCTATACTGTTTTTATCAAATTCCCATTGAGCTGTAATGATCTTTGGCAATGATAGATAAAAATCCTGAATATTTTTTTCAGTATTATATTTTGACTCGTTATATCTTGATAAACCCTTCACAAAAAACTTCACGTTTTTTTTATCCCCAAATTTTTTTATGAGATAAGGTTCAGCTTTACTGCAAACAGATGCAAGTATAGCTTCATCAAGAAAATGTTTTTTCTTAAAACTCAATGTCTCAAGAATGCGAAAAAAGCCTAAAAACTGTTCTTCAATATTATGCATTCTCTTATATTTTATATATTTTTTCCAATACCCAGATTCTATGCTAGATAATGAAAAATATGTATTAAAAACTTCCAATGATAAAGATGGAATGTCTAGCGTATTAAAACGTATATCTTTACCTAAAGGATAAAAAATTAATCTATTTCCATATTGCGGCCAAAGTTTTCTTGAAGGGTAATATAGAGAGCATCTTTTTCTATACGTATTTAGAACATTGACTTTATTTATTATAAAGTCATTTCCAAATAAAAATGCAAGTAAGTTATAGGTTTTTTCAAACTCTTGTTCCATTTTTATCCCAGAAATTTCGTTACTGAATTGATAAATCAAAGACGGTGGAAAGTTAATTCCTGACTTAAAATCTGGAGATGAACTATGCATAGATAGGTTATAAGCAACACCTAAAATTCCTATACCATTTATAGAAATATTAAACTCTTGTAGTTTATCAGGTGAATTAAATATAGCCTCTTTTCGATGATAAGAATCTATAATTTCTTCTTGTGTTTCTGTATTACCAACCCACTTACTAATAGCATCAGAATGAATATCTATAGAACAAAAACTATCATCAAAAGAAGATTCGGAATAAATTAAAAAACTAACATCAAATGTAGTTTCAAAATACGCATTATATTTTGGATAGTGGCTAAGTACATTGCTTTGCCCATGGGTGAATTTAAGGTTATATAATATAAAAGTTTTATTTACATCGTGGCAAGTGAGCTGATCAATATTCCCCCACCCAAATGAATAGTTTCGTTCTTCATTTATCTCTCCTCTAATTGTAAGAGATATTCTTTCTGGAGCCAATTCTAACTTAGCAATAAATCGTTCTTCTCCATCTTCAACAATAACATCGAATGTATAATTTTCTTTTAGCTCAAGACTTTTTATGTTGAAAGACATATTTTCTTCTTCATAATCCACTCAATTTTTAGGGTATACAATTAACACTTTAACATACTATGCCGTAATAAACACAACCTCAAATTCGAGATAGTTTAACGGATACGTTTCCATCAACCGTTTCGTCTGCGAAAAATCAAGAACTCTGCGCCCGCCGCTCACACCACTGCGCTTGATATAGCGAAACATCTCCCGTACCGAATCAAATTCTAATGTGGTGTGGAGAACTTCAAACCGTGCATCCAAATGTTTCTCGGCGATAGCCATCACCTCATCAGAACTTCGAAGCAACGGAGTTACCCCCGCGCACTCGTGTAAGGTTTTAAAGGTGCCTGAGGTGAAGATCGCCAACGACATCGGGGTATTGAGCGAGGCGAGAGATTGTATAACCCTCTCAAAATCATCCGCCCACTGTAATGCCGACGCAGAGTAGATGCGATCAAATCGCTCCTCGCTCAAGCTCTCAAATAATAACGGATCATTGAAATTTCCCAATAATAATTCAACATTGGAATTTTTAGGGTGGTGTTCTAACATTTGCTCTGAAAAATCGACACCGACGAAACGCTCAATCTCCCAATCGATCAATGAGTAGAGGGTTCCGTTTCCGCATCCCAAATCCACTATACGCTTCGGCTGATTCGGGGTAGAAGCAATCAGTTTTTGGGCAACAAGCCGCTGAATAACATTGCGACTGCCGTACTGGGCCGCATAGCGGGAAAACTCATGACACGCATTGCTCATCGGCGGTTAATGACCAATGCGATGATAAAGATAACCAAGAGGCACAAGACGATCGCCGCACCGCTGGGGAGTGAAAAAAGATACGAAGCACTCAATCCGATCACCACAGAGATAAGGGCGATGGCGATAGAGAGGAGGGTGGTGGGATAAAAACCCATCCCGAATCGGATCGCGGCGACGGGAGGGATCACCATCAACGCACCGATCAAAAGGGTTCCGACCACCCGAATGGAGAGGGCAATGATAACGGCGATAATGCTTACCAACATGAAATTAAGCAAGGTGACGCGAATGCCTCCCGCTCGGGCAACATCCTCATCAAACGCGATAAAGTAGAGCTCTTTGAAAAACGCGAGTAATAATGCCATCGCTAACGAGCCGAAAATCCCCATGACCCATAAATCCTGAGTACTTACCGAGAGGATCGATCCGAAAAGATAGCTAAAAAGAGAGGCGTTAAACGATCCTGCCATAGAGACGATGACAATCGCCAGTGCGAGGGAGCCTGAGAGAAAAATGGCGAGTACCGAATCAGAATACATCCCGTGAACACTGCGCAGGTACTCGATCATCCACGATGCGACTAAAGAGGCTAACACCGCCATCCACAGAGGACTCATACCGAATAATAACCCCACCGAGACCCCGACAAGGGAGACGTGTGCCAAGGTTTCACTCAAAAGTGAATAACGGCGGAGGACGATAAACGATCCGCTCAATGAGGCGAGCACGGCAATCATAAGCCCCGCGATAAAAGCGCGCTGCATAAAGGGATAATCAAGCATTTCCAGTAGCATCAACTATCCTTCTAATGGTTATGGCTCACGACGTGCGCCGGTGTGCCGTAGAGTCGGCTCATCTCGTCACATCGGATCATCTCGGCAGGGTTTTGGGAGACAAGCACCGTTTGGTTCACAAATAAAACACGGGTAATGTCCTCGGCAATGACCCCGATATCGTGGGTGATAAAGAGGATAGACATTTTTTTGGTGCGGTTGAGGGTTCGGAGGAGTTCATAAAAACGGTGCTGTGATTCGACATCGACCCCCGTGTTAGGTTCATCGACGATCAATACATCGGGGTTAGACGCCAAAGCGCGAGCGATCATCACCCGCTGACGCTGACCGCCGGAGAGGTTTCCGATAAGACGATCCGATAAATCACTGACCCCCATCAGCTCCATCGCCTCCGAAATCGCCGTTTTATCATCACGTGATTCGAATCCAAGAATCCCCCGCACGGCATATCGCCCCATCCCGACCACTTCACGTACCGTAGCCGGAAACGTACTGTCCACAAGGGCGGAGCGTTGAGGAACATACCCGATACGGTTCCAATCACGAAAGCGGTTTTGAGGGATGCCAAAAAGTTTGATATCCCCTGAAGTCGGTTTTTCGAGTCCCAGCAAGAGGCGGACGAGGGTCGTTTTTCCTCCGCCGTTGGGACCGATGATGGCGCAATATTCTCCCGATAATATGCGAAATGCTGCCCCTTTGAGGACAAGAGTACCTTGCCGCTCAAAATTGAGACCGTTCACTTCGAAAAGACTCGGGAAAAATTTCAACGGCACTCCATCGCTTCACGCAGTTTTTTTAAGTTCTCACGCATAATCGTAAGATAGGTTTGATGCGATTTTAACTCATCTTGGCTAATATTTTCCAGCGGTTGAAGCGGTACCGCTTTGGCACCCGTCTCACGGGCAATCGTTTGAGAGACGTTATCGTTGATCATCTCTTCAAAAAAGATCGTTTTGACACCATGCTCTTTTACCGTTGCAATAATATCGGCAATGTTTTTGGCACTTGGCTGCTCATCGCTTGAGAGACCGACTACCGAAATGTTTTCAAGTTTATTCGAATGTGCCAAATATCCGAACGCGTCATGGTTGGAGACAAGTGTCCGATTGTTACACTCCGCCAACCCCTTAGTATACTCAGCTTTGAGTTTTTGAAGTTCTCCAATGTAAGTGGCGGCATTACCATGAAATATCTCCGCTTTGCTCGGAAGACGTTTCGAGAACTCGGCGTCCAATGTTTGGGTCATTTTGATCATGTTATCAATATCGAGCCAGTAATGAGGATCATAGGCTCCGTGTTGATGCTCTTCATCATGCCCCTCCTCATGTTCTTCTTCACTTTTTTGCATCGCAACGTGCTGACTCATATCAATAATTTGCGTCGTTTTAGGAAGGGTGTTTTTCAAACTCTCTGCCCACGTCTCAAAACCTGCACCGTTGTAGATAAATAATGATGCATTCGAAATTTCGGCTACTTGCGTCGGATTAGGGGAAAACATGTGTGCGTCACCGCCCAAAGGGATGATGTTGTGAACCTCCAACTCATCCCCTGCGATGTTACGAGCCGCTTCATAGAGGGGGAAAGTGCTTACGGACACAATTGGTTTTACCTCTCCCTCTGTTTGTTTCGCTTGAGGCTTCGGTGAAAAAAAGCTGATTCCGATAACGATAGCGACGATTACACCGCCAAAAACTATTA
>DLUI01000107.1 GCA_002742695.1 Sulfuricurvum kujiense
GCGATTGATGGCTCAACCTACCGTAACGATTATTGATACATTTGGATTTTTTTTCCGCTCATTCTATGCGCTTCCTCCTCTGAGAAATAAACAAGGTTTCCCGACAGGTCTTTTGACCGGATTTATAAACTTTATCGCCTCTTTGCACAAAGATCACAGCAGCGATTATCTGATTTTTGCTCTCGATGCCAAAGGTCCGAGCTTTCGTGCCGAAATCGATCCAAACTATAAAGCCAACCGTTCACCCGCACCCGAAGAGTTGATAATGCAGCTTCCTATCGCGATCGATTGGATCGATAAAATGGGATACAAATCGCTCTCTCAAAGCGGGTTTGAAGCCGATGATATGATCGCCTCTGTAGTACGTCAAGCACGACAACACGGGTTTTTGGTACGTGTTGTTTCTCATGATAAAGACCTCTATCAACTGATTGATGATGATCGGGTTGTTTTAGTCGATGCAATCAGTAAAAAAGTGATGAACGAGAGCCATTGCGAAGAAAAATACGGTGTTCACCCCCGTCAGTTTATCGATTATCAATCCCTTATCGGAGACACGGCAGACAATGTCCCAGGAGTCAAAGGGATCGGAAAGGTAACGGCACAAAAGCTTTTAACGCAGTTTGTCACACTCGATGCAATGTATGAGCGACTCGAAGAGGTGACACCGCCTCGGATCAAAGGGTTATTAGAGACCTACCGAGAGGATGCGTTCCGCTCCCGTGAGCTGGTACGTCTAAAAGATGACGTGTTTGATAGCCTCGATTTTTCGGAATTTGCAATGCACTTCGATAATCCGTTTCTCCCGATCTATGATGATTTGGTTCACTATGAGATGAACGCAGTATTGCGAACCATTAAGGCAAAAGCGCTGTTTGAAGAGTCGCAATCCACTATATTAGTCACAACAGTTGAAAAAGTAGCAGTTCCGCAATGTGAGAATATTGATGGATGCAGTGTACTGATTGATAATGACGAAACATTACACACTATTATTCAAGCCATCCCTCACGACGCGATTGTTGCTTTCGATACCGAGACAACGGGACTCGATCCTACCAAAGATCATCTGGTCGGTTTTAGTTTCAGTAGCGACAGCAAAACAGGCTATTATATCCCGATGATGCACAGTTATCTAGGCGTTGGGGATCAAGTCTCTCATGAGGCGGCGAAGAGAGCGATTCTCAATCTCTTCACACGCAAAGTGATTGGACACAATATCAAATTTGACCTCCATTTCATCACCCGATTTTTAGAAGTGGATCGTCTTAATATTCATGCTGACACAATGGTGATGGCGTGGCTCACCGATTCCGCCCGCTCACTCTCTATGGATAACCTTTCTCAGAGCCTTTTGAACCATGAGATGATCCATTTCAAAGACACGGTCAAAAAAGGGGAAAACTTTGCCTCTGTCGCAATCGAGGATGCGTGTAAATACGCGGGAGAAGATGCTTATATCACCTATCGTCTTTACGAAGTGCTACGAGAACAACTCCTGCTAAAAGGTGCTCAAGAGGCGCTCGATGAAGCGTTTAACGTTGAGTTTCCGTTTACCATGACGTTACTGGGGATGGAACGCGAGGGGATTGCTGTCGATACGGCGGTGTTGGAGACATTTAAAAAAGAGGTGTCATTAGAGATTGTTACCCTCACGGAGCAAATCCACAGCGCATGCGGAACCGTATTTAATCTCAATTCTCCGAAACAGCTAGGTGTAATATTGTTTGAGACATTGGGACTCGCTCACGGTAAGAAGACTAAAACGGGTTATAGCACCGACGAGCAGGTTTTGGAGGGACTTCAATTTGAACATCCTATGATTCCGATGCTGTTGCAGTATCGCGAGTATCATAAGCTCTATTCGACCTATATCGAACCGCTGATCGCATTGGCGCAAAACGATTCGTCATCGCGTATCTATACGTCATTTGTCCAAACGGGGACGGCGACGGGACGGCTCAGTTCCAAAAATCCGAATCTCCAAAATATCCCAGTCAAAACGGCACTGGGGATGCGTATCCGTGAAGCGTTTGTTGCACCGCGTGGGAAAAAGCTGATCGGAATCGACTATTCGCAAATCGAACTTCGTCTCCTCGCCCATTTCAGCCAAGACAGTGTATTGGTTAACGCCTTTAAAGAGGGGCACGACATCCACATGCAAACGGCGATAGCGTTGTTCGGCGAAACGGAAGCCGCGAGTAAACGAAATATTGCTAAAACCGTCAACTTCGGTCTGTTGTACGGAATGGGGCAAAAAAAGCTCTCCGATACGTTAGGGATCACGACCAAAGAGGCCAAAGAGATTATCGAACGCTATTTCGAGACGTTTCCGAGTGTCAAGGGGTATTTCAACGGCATCGTTGAACAGGCTAAAGAGATAGGGTATGTCGAGACACTGCTCCATCGTCGCCGCTATTTTGATTTCGGTTCCGCTACTCCGATGCTCAAAGCGGCCTACGAGCGCGAATCGGTCAATACCGTATTCCAAGGCTCCGCGAGTGATCTTATCAAGCTCTCGATGAACAAGATCGATACGATGATCCGCGCTGAGAGTTTACGTGCCCGAATGCTCTTACAAATCCACGATGAACTGATTTTTGAGGTGGATGAGGATGTGGCAGAGACTTACGCGGTGCGCTTTGTCGAGGTTATGGAAAGTATTTTAGAGCTACGCGTTCCGCTGAAAACCTCGATGCACATCGGGAACCACTGGGGTGAGTTGAAATAGTCATCTATGTTTGAATACACCTATGTTCACAAGGAGAACGTTTTGGTCGAAAAAATCTTAGCCAATCTCGAAAAATCTAATTGCTGTACAGACAACACTTTTTTGCAAGCGGTGAGCGAAGTTCTAGCCTCGCTGGAACCTATCATCAAAACTGACTCACGCTATGAGCAGTTCGCCATACTTGAGCGTCTCGTTACCCCTGATCGTATTATCCAATTTAAAGTCCAATGGCTTGATGATAACAATAAAGTTCACATCAACAACGGATACCGTATACAATTCAATAACTCTCTGGGGCCTTACAAAGGGGGTCTTCGTTTTCACCCNNGGTCTCCCTATAGGTGGGGCTAAGGGGGGATCGGATTTTGATCCCAAAGGGAAAAGCGATTTTGAAATAATGCGGTTTTGCCGTGCTTTTATGCGTGAACTTTACCCTTATATCGGTTCACGCGTCGATGTTCCCGCAGGGGATATCGGAGTCGGTGCCAGAGAGATCGGCTATTTGTTCGGAGAGTACAAACGGATCACCCATAATTATGACGGAGTTTTGAGCGGTAAGCCTTATACTTTCGGCGGTTCATTGATGCGCCCTCAGGCGACGGGGTATGGGGCCGTCTATTTTGCCCGTGAGATGCTCAAAGAAGAGTTACAAGAGTCGCTGGAGGGGAAAGTATGCACGGTGAGCGGTGCCGGGAATGTCGCTATCCATACAATAGAGAAACTTCAGCAGCTAGGTGCGTTGGTAGTAACGTGCAGTGACAGCGATGGAGCCATCTACGATCCCAGAGGTATCGATCTACTCCTCGTTAGAGAGCTCAAAGAGGATGGTAAACGGATCTCTCTTGCAGAGTACGCTCGCAGAACCCCCGGCTCAGTATATACACCAAAATCTGAGTATCCAATAGATGAGCATGCAGTATGGCAGATTCCATGTTTCGCCGCCTTTCCGTGTGCAACTCAAAACGAATTGAGTGTTGCGGATGCCGCAAAACTGATCGAAAACGGGTGTGTGGCGGTAGTGGAGGGGGCTAATATGCCGACATACCCCGATGCGATCGAACTGCTTCAGCGCGAAGGGGTTCTTTTTGCCCCAGGAAAAGCCTCCAATGCCGGAGGGGTCGCAGTAAGTGAATTTGAGATGTCTCAAAATGCTTCGATGGAGAAATGGGATTTTGAGAAAGTGGATCGTAAACTTGATGAATTGATGCGCCAAATTTATAAACGAATTTCACTGACGGCAAAAGAGTACGGTGTGGAGCGGAATTTTGTGGATGGTGCAAATATTGCGGCATTTAAGCGGGTTGCGGAAGCGATGATATTAGAAGGTGTTTAGAGGTCATACTTTTAAAAGGTAACCTTCTCCCCTGATGTTACGGATGTCCAACCCTGTAACCGTGTGGCGAATCTCACGAATATGGGAAGCAATCGTATTGAATTTGATAAACTTATTTTCCCAAATATACTCTAAAAACATATCATACGTGATGAGTGTGTTACGATATTTAGTCAATATGTAGAGAATATTGCGCTGATTCTTGGTGAGGCTGACCATCTTACCCTCTTGAAAAAGCTGTTTAGAGGCAAGGTTAAATGTATGCAACGGGGTAATGTGAATCTCATCGTCGTGTGCGGATGAGAGGAGCTTTTGAACGCGCAGGAGCAATTCCATCAAATCGAACGGTTTTTTAAGATAATCGCTGCATCCGAGATGGTAAGCATGGGTGATGCTCTCAATATCGGTGTAGGCAGTCATAAAAATGATCGGTTTTTCAGGGTCGTTGCGTACTATCCAATCGGTGACTTCAAATCCGTTAGCTCCGGGAACATTTATATCCAAAATATAGATATCTGAGTTAAAACGACACGTATTGAGCATATCGTTCCCCTCGCCAAACGGCTCAACTTCATAGGCGTGGAAGGTAAAAAAATCGGTTAGATTCTTCCTCAACGCGTATTCGTCTTCAAGCAAGGTTATTTTCATCGTTAATTACCGCTTTTGAACGTATAGGTAAAGGTTGTTACTCCATTTGCGGATTCAACAACGGCATGAATGTTAAGTCGTTGACATATAGAGGCAACAATCTCCAATCCGATTCCCATACCAATGGTATCGAATGCTTCTCGGTATCCGTCGGTGAAGATGTAGTGCGGATTAATAATCGTACTGCCGTGATTCGTAATTTTTAGGATAATGTTCATCTTTTTGATGAGGGAAATATGTATGGTTGTATTTTCAAAAGAGTATTTGATCGCATTGGAGATCGTATTATCAATAATACGTTGTAAATCACTAGAGGGTATCTCTACTAAACACTCATCTTGAGTGTCGAGTTCTATTCGTATTTTTTTTACTTCTGCGAGAAGGGTGAAATATTCGACACGCTTTCGCAAGAATTTTGCTAAATTTTCCACTTTTCTTTCAGGAATCTCTTTTTTTGCTCCAAGTGCGTAGTAGAGATCTTCATAAATGAGATGAAGCGACTTGGCAGCGGCATGCATCGTATCGACGTAACTGTTTTTAGGATGACGGTAACCGAACATTTCAGCCGAAGTTTTAATAATACTAAGGGGGTTATAGAGTTCGTGATAGGAGCGTTTTAACAGTGCGGTAAGGTGTTTAACGAGGGAACGTTTTTTTAGATGAAGTTTCACTCTGGCCAGAACCTCTTTTTCATAAAGCGGTTTTACGAGATAATCATCCGCGCCGCTTTCAAATCCTTTGGTCTTGTCTTCGTGAGTTCGCAATGCACTCATAAAAAGAATAGAGAGGTCTCGTTCGCGTGAAATACTTTTGATGCGGCGGCATACTTCATAACCATCGATATCAGGCATCACTATATCCAGAAGAACCATATCAAAAGTAGTCTGCGTTACCCGTTTAATCG
>DLUI01000150.1 GCA_002742695.1 Sulfuricurvum kujiense
GTCAAAGAGCGTTACCGTGAACAGTTGGAGGAGATTGAGCGGCGGTTTTCCCACGCCATCGAGCATCTGATCTCATTTCTCGCCGTCGTCGATGTGAGTTTGAGCGGGGCGAAGTGTGCCAAGCAGTACCGCTATGTGCGACCCACCATCGTCTCCTCTCCCAAAGCGTTTATCGAGACGGTGGGATTGCGCCATCCGCTCATCGAATCGCGCGAAGAGAACGGGATTTTCGTCCCGAACGATCTTTTTTTAGGCTCCGTCGATCAGCACACCTATGAAGAGCACCCGACGATTGAGGGCAGTGAAGATGTCAAAGGGGTCTTGCTGTACGGAATCAATTCCAGCGGTAAATCATCCCTCATGAAGAGTATCGGGCTCTCGGTTGTGATGGCGCAGGGGGGATTTTTCGTCCCGTGTGCCATGATGCGTTTCGCCCCTGTCGATAAGCTCCTTACTCGTATCGTTTCCAAAGACAATCTCTACAAAGGGTTATCGACGTTTGCGGTGGAGATGTTGGAACTTCGGAATATCTTTAACCGTGCAACGGAAAATACCCTGATTTTAGGGGATGAGATCAGCCACGGTACCGAAACCGAATCGGCTCTCGCTATCGTCGCAAGTGCGATCCTCAAACTCCGCGAGATCGGAAGTATGTTTATCTTCGCCACCCATCTGCATCAGCTCTCATCCCTCGCCGAAATCCAAAAAGCAAAAGAGATTGTATTGCTCCATCTAGGGGTCTATTACGATGAGGCGAGCGATAAGCTGGTGTATGATCGAAAGCTCAAAAGCGGGAGCGGCTCGACGCTGTACGGGTTGGAGTTTGCCAAATCACTCCACATGGATGAGACCTTTTTGAAAAAAGCGTACGAAATCCGAGGACGGATCACCGATAAAACCCACGAAGCGTCGATGCTGAAACGGGAGAAAAAAAGCCGTTACAACAACAAACTCTTTTTGACCAAATGCGCGTTGTGCGACGAAGCGGTGGATGAGGTACATCATATCGTCCCTCAATCGAATGCCGATGATGGCGGATCGATCGGTCATTACGGGATGAATCACCGCTACAATCTCATTCCGCTGTGTTCCAAGCATCACCGCATGGTGCATGAGGGGAAAATCGCCATCCACGGTTTCGTGATGAGTGAGGACGGTTTGCGGCTCAGCTACTCCGAGAACGCTACGACGAACAGTTGAGCAGATTGCGTGAAAGGGGCTGTCATAAAAATTTTAATTGTCGATGACAGTCTGACGGTTCGTAAGATTGTAACGCGTTATTTGTTGAAGCACGGCTACGATCAGATAGATGAAGCGGTTGATGGCAAAGAAGCCCTTGCATTGTTGCAGCAGTACGAATACGGGTGCATATTTTTAGACATCAATATGCCGGTGATGGACGGTTTCGCCGTTTTAGAATGGCTCAATCGTGTCCCATGGCGAGATCAGATTCATGTTGTCGTTATGTCGACGGAAGTGATTCAGTTGGGTCAAAAGCGGATACGGGAACTACAAATCGATACGGTCATCCCGAAACCTTTTAGCGGAAGCGAATTTGAAAGAACCGCAGTATCGCTGCTGAATGTTATCAGTTCCAAAGCACAAACGGTACAGCTCGTTTACGATGGACCGATTATGATCATCGATGACAGCCTGGCGATGCGGAACATCATACGAAAACAGCTGGAAAATCTCAATTGTCTTAATGTCGCTGAAGCCGTAAACGGTAAAGAGGGGCTTGAAAAAATCAGCGAATGGGCTATGCTTTATGAAGACGATGAAAAAATGGGGATTGTCTTTTTAGATTTGACGATGCCCGTCATGGACGGATTGCAGTTGATTGAAATTTTGGAAGAAAAAGAACTTCTTTCCAAATTACAGATCATTGTTCTCTCAGGAAGCATCGACATGGCATTGACGATGGTGGACGGTTCCTCGATCATGGCCGCGTTGCCGAAACCGTTCGAACATACGGCTTTTGTTCAGGCGTTTCGTCCCTTGATCGAAGAGAAACCGATTCGACTGCAAACAAGACTAAGTGAGATCAAACTTTTTTTTGATGTGAAAAAGAATGTTGAAAACCTTGCCTCTTTGGATGTGATCGAAACGGAGACCCTCAGTGAATTGGCAGAGTTCCTCTTTGCCTCGTTTGAATCGATGACCTTAGAACTCTCTTTTCCCAAAGAGCGTTTGAGGGAGATTCCAAAAGAGATATTCGCCTCATTCATCGAGTCGGTCTATCGTTCGGTATTGATGATTGATCACCGTATTGAAAATTATTTCGAACTCGAATATCTATACGATCAGCTGCAAAAAATAGATCGGTATGAATCGCAAATAAGCGCAATTACAACCGAAGAGATTCTTGGCTATATCCGTATGAAACTGTTGCCGAAAAATAATGAGTATGCCGAATTGAGCGCTAAAATAAGCCGTTATCGTATTGCAATTAAAACGTTAATTGAACGGAAAAACAAACTTATTCAAATGTATAAAGAGACCCCAACCAAACAGCTTAAAGAGACCTACGAAAAGTACGAGCACGACCTTGCATCGTATCGGGGTGCGTTGGGAAACCATGACAAACAACTTAACGATTTATCTCAGTTTTTAGAAAATGAGATTATGGATCAGTGGGAGCAGATTCTCAAAGCTCAGATTCATCGAATGGTAAAAACCGCTAATCAGATCCGTGCCGAGTTTGATAGATCTCTTTGGAAGGGGATGCGTACATCTAAGAGTTTTAGGTCTTATTGTAATACACAAGGAAGACATTTGGAGTTGACGACGCAAAGCTGGCTCGAACATGAGAATAATCGACTGTATGGACAACTTCGCCATTTTTTTGAAGTCGATTTTCGGACATCCGTACTGATTGTAGGTTTTAAAGACAGTGAAGGAAGCCGAATGCGTGAAGAACTGAAAAAGAATTTCCCCATGTATGATATTCAGGCATTTACTAACTGGACGATTAAAAATTACGGTTTGCCGTATGTGCCGAATTTATTTATATTAAACCGTGAATCGCAGGAAGAAGGGTTTGAAACCTATCTGAATGAAGTGGCAAAGCGGTTTGAAACCTCGGTTGAGATGCTTAATACATTGATCGTTTATAAAGGGGCTATCAAAAGCTCGGAATTGATCGGCACTGATAGCCTTTACAATTTGAAACGCAAAAATTACATTAAAATGCCTTCGTCGCCTCATGAATACACTATGATGGCGCTGAAAGCAAAATCGCTTATTTTTTAGTCCGGTACCGTTTACGCCATCACTTTGTGAAGCGGGCGAGAGTAGGGCTGGATTAGCTGGGCGTAGATTTTCGGTATATCGAGGATGGAGATCATCTCGTTGGCAAAATCTTCGGGATTATCGGGGATAATAACCGCTTTGGTCAGTGAGTTCTCATTCTTCAATACATTGCTGTAGTGGCTGATGGAGCGCAGTGGAATTTCAGGGCTGCTGTAGATCGCATCGACGGCAACTCCCAGATAAACAACCTGTTTTTCAATGACCGTTTTGACTAGGATGATCGTATCACGTTCTTTGTCGTATTTTTTCTCCATCCCGAGCAGTTTGGCTAATGAAATGACGCTTACCATCCGTTTATCGTAGCTGATAACCCCCATATTGTATTCGCTGGCGTGGAGTATCGAAGTAAGCTCTTGGTGTGCGAGAGAACAGACAACGTTTTTGGATTCGATCGCAAAGAGTGATCCCCCGATGAAAAAGGTTGAAATCTCACACGTCTCTTCCGTTCCGTTCGGTTTAGGATAGGTATACGTACGCTGAGCCGGCGCTTCATCTTCAAGCACTTGGATTGCACCGATAGGGCGGTAGAGGAGGGAGATGATATCGTTATCGTACCCGTCACTTTGTTTGTATTCTCTGTATCCGTTGGAGCAGGTTGCACCGAGTGCGTAATAGACCCCCTCAAAAGGGAGAATCTGCGCATCGCTCTGACCCGGGCTGAGTTCTAAGATCGATACAGGAAGGCTCAGCACCTCTCCCACACGGATATCAGAGGTAGTAGAGGAGATGACACGGCCATTGCGATCGATAAAGAGGGCAAACATCCCCTCAGGGATGGCATGATTTTCATCTTTAGGGAGTGTGTCGTGCAACATCGCTTCAAACTGAGATTCGGCATCGAAGACGATTCCGATTCCCCCCACATTTTCTTCCTTGCTGTTACGAATACAAGCGTTATAGATATAGGTTGAGCGATTGGCGTAATAAGGGCTCGGTTCGAACGTCGATACGACATACTCCTGCGTCGTTTTAAGATCGAGTGTCTCCATCGCCCACGTATAGCCGATTCTTTTTCCAATAAGCGCGTGATCCTCGGGAGTCGATACAGAGACAATAACCCCCTCTCGATCATAGATAAACATCGCAGTGTAAACGGTATAGAGATCGTTGATGTAACCCAAAATGGAGTTCATTTTTTCACGATCAGCTTCGCTTACACTCCCCTGTGAGAGACACTCTCGAAAGGTCGTGGTGAGTGCCCACCATCGGCAGTCGTTTGCCCGCTCATACAGATTGCGATCCATAATATCAATCGCGAGAGAAGATTGAAATTTTAAATCCTCAAGATACTGAACCATCATGGCTGAATTGAGGTTGGCGACGGTATGATCAAACACCCGTTTGGTCTCTTCACCTGTTTTGGAAATTTCAGAGAGGAGCGCTTTGGTAAAAGGGCTTTCATGACCGATAGCATTGGCGATTTGAACATTGCCGTTCCAGACGGTAATATCGAGTTCGCTTTGGATTTTTCGGGCTTTATCCAAAATGTCTTTTAGCTCTTGGGGATAGTAGGCTTGCGCGTTGGCAACCGAGTCAAACAGCTCATTTTTTAGAAATGAGGGGCGGGACGAGGAGCGAAATGCAAGGTGGAGGGGAACCATCGCATGGCCGATCCATCCTGAACCGTTATACCCCTGATATCCGGTTGTTTTGACCGCTTGGTAGAGGTATTCGAATCCGGCATAGTAGGTTTGGTGATCTTCGTTATTGCGAGGGCTTAGATAGGAGCCTATCGGTACATGATGCGCCGATGAAGAGGCGATAACGGTGCCATCAGAACCGAGAAGTTCGAGGGCGATGTAGGGATTTTCACGGGTGAGTTTTCGAAAAATGCTTTGCAGCTCATTTTCAAAACGGAAAATGAGGCACAATACCCCTAAAGGCTCATCACTCTCACTTTTACTCACACGGTAGGAGTAGATAAGGGAGGGTTTATTGTGGTTAAGATCGCTTGTGCGAAAGGTTTCAACATACCCTTGATGGGTTCGCAACGATTCACTCAACAAAGAATCTTTGGAGTGGGTGATCGGGTTGGTGGTATCGAGCTGTACGAGTACTTTTCCTTTGGTATCGAGCAAGATAATGTTTTCATAGACGCTGTATTTGGAAACATATTCACGAAAACGCTCGGTAAGCGCCTCTTTTTTTCGGATTTTGATTTCACGCATCTCTTCCGAAGCAGACATATCGGCTGAGTTTAAAAAGAGGAGATAATCGCGTATATCATCATCGGTAGCGAGAAATCCGATATCGGCGGTACGCTCAAAAAGGTTACGGATCAGGATATCGATCGCCGTTTGGGCTTTGGATTCCAGTTCGTTGAGGCTTTTATTAAAAGTTTCTTCGATGAGACGCAGCAGAGGTTCATCCAGCAAGTCTTCGAATGCTTTTCGGGTTTCGCTCGTATCCATTCCGATATTGGACATAGAACCAAGGAGGGTGAGTAAATCCCATTTGGCGGACAAGGTACTCATGTTTTTTTCAAAATTTTGGACATCGCTCATATAGCGGATGAGATGGTTGCGTTGCATACGGGTTCCTGTAGAATGAAAATTTAGGTTAAATAATGGTCACAGTATAGAGAGATTCAAGAGAAATTTTGGATAAATATTGATCAAAAAATAACCACTTTTTCGTTGATTACCTTTTGATTACAATCTGAATGGTGGATAAATAAGCGCTATGAAGAGCAGCTTAGTTTTAAATTTTTGTATTGATTGGGTGTGGAACCTGCATAGCGCTCGAATGCATGGTGTTCATCGTACGGGCTTTGAGCTAGTGTCAGCAGATTATTCACAAGAGAAAAATCGTTTTTTTCGGCAGCATCAATAGCCTCTTGGAGAATATAGTTTTTTAACACGTATTTGGGATTGGTACGGAGCATTTTCGCGTGCCGAGCATCGGGGGATAAGGTGTTGAGACGTAATCGTTCATCGTATCGTTTAAGCCATTCGTTCAACTGATTCGGAGCGAGTGTTAATGCACATAACGGCTCTTTGTCTCCGTCATAGCGACTGAGGGTTCGAAAAAAGGGGGTCATATCGATACGCCCGTTTTCCATAATACTAAAGAGGGAACGGAGCAGTTCGCTGTCGTTCTTATCCGCACTCTCAAGTCCGAGTTTCGCCCGCAAAAGCTCCAGCAGATGGAGCGTGAAATACTCTCCGTATTTGTCGAGTTCATTTTTGAGTTTTTTTTCATGGATGAGGGGTGAGAGGGCATGGGCTAACCGCTCCAGATTCCAATAGCCGATGCGGGGCTGATTATCGTAGCTGTACCTTCCCTGTGTGTCGGTATGGTTGCAGATGTAACCGCTCTCAAAGGTATCCAAAAAGGCAAAAGGGCCGTAATCGATTGTGAGCCCGATCGCAGACATATTATCGGTATTCATAACCCCGTGATTAAAGCCGACCGATTGCCAGTGGGCAATAAGGTGAGCCGTCCGTTTAACGATCTCTCCAAACATCTTGAGATAACTATTCTCGACACCGACTAACTCCGGAAAGGACTCTTGAAGTAAAAAATCGGCTAAATTTTCGAGTTTATCGTAGCGATTGGAGTGGAAAAAGTACTCAAAAGTGCCGAAGCGTATCCATGAGGGGGATAATCGCAGTACAACGGCTCCGTGCTCCCAACGCTCACGCGCTACTTTCTCATCGGAAGTGATGAGGGCTAAGGAGCGGCTGGTAGGGATACCCAGCGTGTGCATCGCTTCGCTGAGGAGATATTCTCGGATACTGGAACGTAATACGGCACGTCCGTCGCCTTGACGAGAATAGCGGGTTTGTCCTGAACCTTTTAACTGTAAATTCCACCCCTTGGTAGCACCTAGATTTATCGCACGGCCATCTCCGAGTCTGGGGACATAATAGCCGAATTGATGACCTGCATAACACATCGCATAGGGGCGAGAACCGCTCAGCAATAAGGTGCCGTTGAGAAGTGCTTCTATTTCACTGGTATCAATGTGTGCAGGATCAAGCCCCAAAAGTAGAGTTCCTGATGGATTGAAGCTGACGAGGCGGGGATGTTTGAGCGGTGTCGGAGCCACTTCATGATAAAAAATGGGATCAAGGGATAAATAGGGGGTACTAAGAGTTAGGTCTGATATTTTCATACCAGAGTTTTACCGCAAAAAGTTAAAGCTCTCGGAGGGATATGAAAGGAGTTTTGTTTTTTTAGGATTCCAGCAGAAATCTTTTTTCATCATCCTCTTTTTGCAACCGGACGTGAGTTGCTTTTCCCTCAGGGGTGATACCGTGTTCTTTGTGTGTTTTGGGATCGATAAAAAGGATACGATTATGTCCGTTATAGACTCCGTAGTGGGTAACAACAGCATGTAGATCGGCTTCGTAGAGCTTCTCCAATTTCTCTTCTAACTGTTGAAGAGAGGCTTCGTGCTCTTTGATAATATCGGCAAATTCTTTAAGCTGTTCCGCTTCGGTTTTGTATTGTTGAAGTCTCACCAAATCGGCTCTTAAAGGAATTTCCCCTTTTTTTTGTTTGGCAAGTACCCGTTCTTGGATTTGTTGGATACGCTCATTTTGTTCTTTGAGTTTGATCTTTCGGGAAATAAACTCTTTACTATCAACCTGAATTTTGGAGTTTTTATCTCGAATATTCATCTCTAACTCAGAAATTTGGTAATTATAATTCTCAATTGCAAGGGGATCTATAATGAGGTTGTTTCCTTCCCCTTCGATGTTCTGGATAGTAATGGATTCGAGTGCGATGACACGGGCATTGGAATAGAGGGTCTCGATATGAATCTCACGTGCGATGACCTCACCTCCCACCATTTTTTTGATCCGAATAATATCGGCTTCCACTTTTCCCGCTTCCAAAATGGTGATATTGGCCTCTTTTGCTTTGAGATTGCCGCGATGGAGATGAATATTGGCAATTTCGGAAACATTGATGTGCGATTTTTTATGGGTTTGTGCTCCGATATTGACTTCACATGCTTGAATCTTAGCATTGCTTCCGACCGTACCGCTCATATCGAGTTTTTGAACATCGATATTGACTCCCATGCCGACGGCATCTTCACTATCCACTTTTTTATTGATTCTGAGCGATACGTCTTTATCCCATCCGGTTTCGATCGAGCCGGTTTTTCTCAAGCTGGCATTTTCGATTTGGAGTTCTTGAGAAATAGAAAAGATCCCTTGTTTACGCTCTACAAAACCAGAAACGGTTGTATAAAAGCGGATGCTCTCCTCATCCTCTTCGGCTCGGATGGTTTCCGGGTCAATCAAAATATAGGTAGCGTATTTAACTACCGGATCGGGAACCGCGATGTGTTCACCCGTACATGCCCGTCCGTCACGTCCGTATTTTGGAAGTATATATTCGAGAATCAAATCACCCGGATTGACCCCCTCGATGAGGCTCTTCGTTTTATTGAGCTCTTTATAGTGGAGGATAACTTTATCATTGATAGGAACAATCGGGAGGAAAAACTCTCCGATAGGGAGACGATACAGAAAAGTTAGCGGCCCCTCTTTTTGTATTTTAATGATAAGCCGATTGATCTCTCGATCCAGATCCAGATCATATAAACCAATGAGGAGTCCATGCCGGAGCTGTTTACGAATTATTGCCTCTTTGAGCCACTCTTGAACCCCTTTTTTAAGGGGAATTTTAGAGGCCGGATTGATGATGGCAATCGCTTTGCTTTTGGTTTTATCGGTTGCGATACTAAAGTTCAAGTCGAGATAGGGGTGAGGTTTGAAGAGTCTGATGTGTATTTGGTATTCTTGACGAATCTGAAAATGGGGAGAGCGGAGTTCAACTTCGGTTGTTTGAGAAAGGAGGTCTTTTTCTCTTAAAAGCTGCCACTCCTCATCCATAGACTCTTTAAAATAGGTCTCGTAAGAGAGGAGATCAAAATCAAGTTTTTCTACCGCTATTCTCTTTTCTAGGGCAATCTTTTTCAAATCTTGTGTAACATTTGATGAGATTACCGTGATCGGAACAAAAGCGGACATTGATTTATGGCTCCATTACTGATACCGCTTTACGCTCATGAAAGTTGAAGTGACGTTCCAAATCAGAATTATGGATTAGAACGGGGACAACCACAAGCGATGCGATGACTGCTGCTATTGTACCAAAAATTAACGATACTCCAAGCCCTCCGAAAACTGCATCACTCGCTAAGAGTGTCGACGCGAGGATAATCGCCGCGGCAGTGAGGAAAATAGGCTTGGCACGGGTAGCGGTAGCATAGGCTATCGCCTCTTTTTTATGCATCCCTTTGTCCACCATGAGGGATTTTGTAAAATCGACCAGTAGTAGAGAGTTACGAGAACTGATACCGATCAGGGCAATAAACCCGATTAAAGAGGTTGCCGTGAGGAAGAAGGTATCTGTCGTGAATATGTCCATAATCAAATGGCCGAAAATAACGCCGATGATGGAGAGGAAACTTCCGAGCAATACGATACCGCTGAGGATAAAGCTTTTGTAGTAAATAACCATCAATAAGAAGATAAGAATCAGTGCCGCGATGAAAGCACCGCCGAGATCGACAAACGTATCTAGGGTTACTTCCATCTCTCCATCCCATAAAAGCTCATACCGCTCCGCAGTTTTTTTATCGATCAGTTCAAGGTTAAAAAGGCCGATCTTATGGATTTCGTATTCATCACCGAAAGTATCGAGAATAACGTTACGGGCATCCATCAGCGGATAGACCTGAGAGACCATATCGGTCTCGGCAACGACATTACTCATTTGGTGAAGGTTCTTAGAGAGTATCATCGGATTCGATTTTACTCCCACGATATCGACAACCTCGGTAATCGGTACCATCATCCCCATTTGATTTAAAAGGGTGAGAGAGGAGAGTTTCATCTCGATAGCGAGTTTATCGCGAGATGCAAACTTTTTCCCCTCAGGGGTCAAGGTGAGAAAAATAGGGATTTGATCGGTTGATTTTTGAGAGTTTTTAACGGCAACTCCCATCCCTTCAAACGCTAGATATAAGACATCGTTGACATGTTTAACATCGAGAGCGGAACGGGTGATTTTATCGGTATTGACGCGAACTTCGAATTTATCGTAAATCTCATCTTGCATAATATCGATATCGACAAGCCCTTCGGTTTTTTGAAAAACCCCTTCGATGCGGTTGCTAAGATGGCGAATTCCATTGGCATTATTACCGTAAACTTCGGCAACGATAGCCGCCATTGTCGGAGGACCTGCCGGCGGTTCGACAAATTTGATATTCGTCCCCGGATAAAGATTGCCGCACTCTTTTTGAATCACCGGTCGTAGCCGTTGAACCATCATATACGAAGGCTCGTCACGATCGTGCTTTTTGGTCAGATTGACCACCACTTCCGCAACGTTTTCGTTATTTTTAAAGTGGCTTCCTTTGATAAGTCCCGCAAAATCAAGCGGTGATCCTGTCCCTAAAAAGACCTCGGCATCCAGTGCCTCTTTTTCGTGCTGTAAAATACCTACAGTACAATCGGTAACACTGCGTGTCTGCTCGATAGAGCTTCCATTAGGGAGATCGACATAGATACTGTAGGTGTCATTATTTTTTCCCGGCAGCATTTTTGCCAAAACGAGTTCACTCGGAATCAAAGCAACCGAGAGGATAAAGGCGATGAGTGTCCCCCAAAGCACCCTCTTTTTTTTGATAGGGGAACTCAAAAGATCGAGTAAATAATTTTCAAATTTTTTATACATTAGTGAGAGTCTCCGTGGTGTTCGGGTTTTTTAAGAAGTCGTACCGCTAAATACGGAGTGAAAATATAGGCAACAAAAAGGGATGCGACAAGCGCTACAGGGACATTGGCAGGGATCGGTTTCATAAACTGTCCCATCATTTGCCCGACAAATGCCATCGGCACCATCGTGAGGATAATGGCTAAGGTAGCAATATTGGTCGGTGCACCGATCTCATCGGTTGCTTCGATCATCAGCTCATCGGCATCTCTCTCGTGCGCTCCGGGTGCGTGGAAATGGCGGTGGATATTTTCGATAACGATAATCGCTGCATCGACGAGAAGCCCTAGACTGAGGAGGAAGGCAAAGAGGGTAATACGGTTTACCGTTTGCCCCGTAATATAGGCGATAAAGAGGGTAATCGCCAAAATCGCCGGAACGGTGAAGGTGACGATGAGTGACTCTCTCCAGCCAAGGACAAACGCTAACAAAATCGCGATGATGACGATGGAGAGGATCAAGTGAAATACGAGTTCGTTAACCGCTTCGTTTGCCCGCTCGCCGTCGTTGCGGGTGATGACGTAGTTGATCCCCTGTGCAGCCATTTGCTCTTTGTATTTTTCGAGTTCTTCTTTAACGGCTTCTGCGATGATAACAGCATTCGTCCCTTGGAGTTTGGAGACAGTGAGGGTGATTTGATCTTTGAGGGGTGAAAATTTGCCCTCTTCATTTTTTACCGTGACGAGTGCTGATTTAAAGTTTTGGATATCGCTGCCCGCGTCTATCGTGGCAACGTCGCGAAGGTAGATAGCGGAGCCGCCGTATTGGGCGACGATAATGTTGCCTACGTCTTCGACACTCTCTATCGCGTTGCGGACACCGATCATAACGATTTTATTATCTTGGGTTTTCCCTTTGATCTCAGGGACGTTGTAGGCCAAAGATTGGGTAGCCTGAACGATTTGTCCGAGAGAGAGGTTGTAACCGCTCAGACGATTCATATCGACCAATACGTTGTACTGGTGTTTTTTAGCTCCCTTAATGTCGGTAACGGCAACGTTAGGGAGGCCGTTGATATGGTGCTGAATCTCTTTGACGTGATCGTAAAGTTTCGTCGGGTCCATTTTAGGATCGTTGGAGTAAAACGCGACGGAGACGATCGGGATATCAATATCGATATCGAGAGGTTTAATGATCGGCTGCATAGCACCTTTTGGGAGGATGCTCATGTTTTGCATGATTTTGTCATAAATTTTTAGGTTGGAATCCTCTTTGGCTTCCCCGATAAAAAATGCGGCATTGATGACGGCAACGTTGTCCATCGCCATCCCATGGATATGCTCGATCCCTTTTACCTCTTTGAGTTTTCGCTCAAGCGGTTTGACAATAACGTTTTGAACTTCGCTGGCAGTGGCACCGGGGAGGGCAATAATAACGGTCGAACCGCTGACGACCATTTGGGGATTCTCTTCGCGAGGCATAAGCATGAGAGCCATATACCCGATGACAAGGAGAAAAATTCCCAGAATCGGAGTGAGGGGATTACGCAAAAAGCCCTTGGCGAGCTTTCCGGCAGAATCGGTGGGCTGATAGGAGTGAGGGGCGTGCATCATGGCTCCTAGTTAATTTCGATAGTTGCGTACATTCCGGGATAAACGGTTTGTTTGGCGCTGAACGATACTTTGATTTTAAAGGTATGGGTCATCGGATTAGAGCTTGGGATAATGGCACTGACCCGTCCGATTCCGATATAACCGACAGAGGGGACAGAAATTTTTACTTTTTTCCCGACGGGAACGAGTTTGAGGTTATTTTCAGCTACTTCAACTTCGATTTTAAGGGCATTTAAATCCGACAATACGATTGCCGGCATCCCCGGCATCGCCATCTCACCGACTTTGATATTTTTAGCGACGACGACACCGCTGTTGGGTGCAGTGATACGGAGATAGTTGTATTGGTTATCAACCTCTTTAAGACGCGCTTTTGCCTGATTGACTTGACGTTCTCCGATGAAGATCATATTTTGGAGGTTCTTTTTAGAGAGTTCTAGATTCTCCACTTCGAATTTACTCACCATATCTTGCGCCAACAAACGTTTGTTTCGCTCTAAGTTCAGTTCGAGATTGGCGTATTGGTTTTGGTACATTTGAAGCGAAAGTTCTGCTTGAGCGATTCCGAGTTCCACTTGGGTTTTTGCTGAATCGATCTCTTTGGAATCGATAGTATAAAGAAGGTCTCCTTTGCGTACGCGTGAACCTTCTGAAACATTAACACTGGTAACGAATCCCATATTGCGGCTGGTAATCATTTTTTGGTTATCGCTGATAACACTTCCTGATAGGGTAAGGCCTGCGGCACTAAGGGCTGAGGCAAGGGCGAGAGAGGTGATCCAAAATTTCATTATTTGACTCCGTTACTAAGTTTTTCGAGGGCGAAGATACGCTCGTTACGTTGATTTTTAACCATTTGAAGGTTAAGAACTTTTTCAATCTGTTGGGATTGTTTAATAATGACATCGCTCATAGAGGCGAGGTGTTCGTGGTAACGACCTTCGTAATTTTTATAGATTTGGCTTGAAAGTTCGAGCTCTTTTTCCAAGCTTTTGACTTGGGAGTTGAGGCTTTCGATTTCGGTTCGGATTTTATCGTATTGAAGGGCGATCCCTTTTTTGGCCAACTCTACTTGGGTCGTTGTTTTGATCTTCTCGATGCGGGCTTTTTCGAGAGAGTTTTTATCGACTCCGCCGTTAAAGAGGTTCCAGCTGAGTTTCGCACCGATGGTATAGGCTTTATGGTCATTGAAATCACCTAAAAACGTATCATCGGCACTGCTGGCTTCGGCGAATGCACCGATTTGAGGGAGAAAAGGGGCATAAGCAACATCGACCATTCTTTCACGAATCTCTAACCCTTGGGCGGCTTTTTTGAGATCGGTATTGTTTGCCAGGACATCCTCTTCACTGATGGTTGAGGTTGGGTAGTCGTTTGAGGGGAGTTCGATCTCCGTTACGGGAGTATTGAGGAGAAAACTGAGATAGTGATAGAGAAGCTTTTTATTCGCTTCCATCTCGGTGAGGCTCCGCTCGACATTTGATTTACGCGCTTCCACTTCGAGGAGATCGACTTTTTTGGCGTATCCCTCTTGAATCATCATCTGCGTCGTTCGCTCTAAGGTCGAGATATTTTTATGGATGGTTTTCATATGGTCGATGGAGTTTTGGAGGAGTGCCATATCGTAATAGCTCTTACGGGTTTCGTATATTTTTTCCGTTTTGACATGCGATTCATCGAGCTTTTTGATCTCTTCCATCTTCTCGGCAATATCACCGTACGCGCTCAGTTTGCCGCCGACAAAGAGGGGAACCATATAGGTGAGTTTACTTTGGTAGTAGTTTTGGTAGCCGGGGTAGTTGAGATTTTTTGGCTGAGTCGCTAATAGTTGTTGGGTATTTCCCGGTAGTCCGCTCATTTGTCCCAAGAACTGATCGAAGCCGAAATCATTAAAATCTGCTTCTCGTGAACTGAGTTTAAAGCCGAAGACGTTTCCGGCATCATTGGAACGTATGACATTCTGAGTCAAATCAAGTGAGCCGAAGTTATACCCTTTTGCGATGGAAGTATCGCTCGAAGCGCTTTGTACGTCGAGGGCGGCCGTTTTGATTTCAAGGTTATTATTTTCTAAAATTTCCAGTGCCGCAGGGAGCGATAAACCCGCCCCGAGGAGGTGACATGAACCGATGAGGAGCGATGTGCTGAAAATACGCGAAAGGTTTGTCATAAACAGGTTTCCTTGTGATGTATTTGTGATTATAATCAATCGTATAAGGTTTATTATACACATCAACGAGTTTAATAGAGCTAAAAACCCTCAAAACAAAGCGGACTTAATTCTAAAAATCATACCATAAGTTACATCGGGTTTGAATTTCGTGCTACTTTCGGGTAAAATTCGCCCACTACAAGATCAGAAAAAGGTTTTTCATGGCAACAATCGGTATGGGTGATATCAAAAAAGGTGTACGTTTGGAGATTACGGGGGTACCGTACAAAGTCGTCGAGTTCCAACACGTTAAACCGGGCAAAGGGGCGGCATTTGTCCGTTGTAAAGTAAAGAGCTTTTTGAATGGTAAAGTGATCGAAAAAACGATCCAT
>DLUI01000111.1 GCA_002742695.1 Sulfuricurvum kujiense
TGCAGCCGCTTGTTCTGCAGCAGCATCAACTATCGTTTCTGCTGCCGGTGCTTCCAGCACTTCTGTTGATTCTACCGTATCCACGGCAGCTTCAACTGCGTCAACATCTGCAATCACTTCATCTTCCGGAGCCAAACCGATTAATCCATCATTGAAATCTGTTGCATTTGCATTCAAAGCTGGTCCGTTATTTAAATCCAAGATATTATGATCAAGAAACGCTCTTGCCACAAAATGTTCCGGCTCTATCGATCCTGCAATCATTTCAGGATCAACATTCATAATCCAATCGCTTGAATCCGCCTTGCTCACAATTTGTTCCGGCTCTATCTGGGTATCTTGCATATCAAACGGTTCTTTGGAAATAACACTTTCACTGAGCGTGACCACTTCATCTCCGCCCAAAACGAGTTTATCCCCATTTACAAGCTCAATCTCAAGTTCGCGACTACCTCCGCGCCCTTGAATCACATCATCTTCGAAAAGGAGTGTTCCCGGTGCTAAGATCTTTAATGACCCATCCCCTGATTTAACAATATACTCTCCGTCAATACGGGTTACTTCACCAATCGCTTTTGACATGACATGCTCCATTTAGGAAATTTTCAGTGTCATAGTATTCCATACGATAGGATATACGTCAATTGTCCGATCGGACAAATTTACATATCAGTGAGTATACTGCTATGAAGTTCTTTCAGTTCATAGACTACATGATAATAGAGAAGATATTTGTTTTTTAATGCATGCGCTTGAAACGAGGGATCAATCATATAGAAAATGCGGTCAATTTGGGCATTGACACTCAGTTCCAGTATCAAATCTTGTTTCAATCTCGAATATTTCACCAACGCCAAAAGACATATATAGATAATATAAAAATTATCAACGATTTTCTGAATCATTTTATCGCTGTCTTCTTCAATTCGGTACTTAATAGTGGCCAATGCGGTTTCTATATCGACTAATTGATCTTCCGCCCATCGGTATTTCGATGCAGAAATACTAAACTGATACCATTTTCTTTTTTTGTGCTGCAAGATAAAATTTTTTAAATAATACCGTAGTTTTTCACCGTAGTTTTTCAAGCGAATTAATTTAATAAAATTCTCTTCACTAACCGCTAAATAGGGATCATCTCCCTCGCTTAGGGGTCTATAATATTCAATGTAATGAGAAATAAATCCGTTTATCTGTCCACAAAGCACTTCGCCGGAAGCGTTTACATCAATATGACACATTACCGATAAAACATACTGAAGATGATCTTCATCGGCATCCGACAACTCTTCTTGACACATTGCGACAATGCCGTTAAAAGCTCGAATGGCCAAAACCGTCACCTCGGCCGCTTGCGGTTGCTCCTCTTCAACCTTTTGGGTTGCATAAGGGGCAACATCAGCCAAATAACGTTCCAGTGCCTTGGAAGCGTTCTCTTGATAGGATTTAGACATACCCCGCCTCTTTGACCCATAAGGCAAGACTCACACGATCATTTAATCCCAGTTTTTTGTAACACGACAAAAGATGTGCTTTAACCGTACGCTCTGTGATCTCCAGTACGTCTGCTATTTGATGATTACTAAGCCCTTGTGCAATGTATCGGGCAATTTCCCTCTCACGCTCGCTCAATATCTCGAACAATTCTTCTCCGCTCTCACTCGGAACACCTCGATAATCGATATGACGAATCAAATCATTCATAAATCCGGGATCAAACCAGCTTCCCCCTGATTCCAGAACACTCAGCGCACTCTGGAGATTAACCGAGCCGATATGTCTGTTGGCATACCCTTTGACCCCCATGCGCAACAGAGGATATCCCTCTTCAAAGGTAGGAATCACACTCAATACCAAAACAGGATAAGGATACTCTTTTAAAAATTCTCCCAGTTCGTGAAAGGTCATCTGAAAGGATTGAATATCCAAAATGACAATAAAAGAGCCTTGAATGTGTTCATCCGACTTCATCTCATCGAAAGAGAGCCAAGAATACCCAATCTCGGATAGTTTAATTCCAAGAGTTTTGACAAACGATTCTGATTCACTTACTAAGATTATGCGATACATTTATTTCTCCGTAAGGGCATTTTGACGTGCTTTGATGATCGGTTTCATCAAATACTGTAAAATCGTCTTTTTACCGGTAAGGATATCAATATTTGCCGTCATCCCCGGCATAATTGTCACCTTTGCTAGTTTAGAGTTAATAGCCAATTTTTGATTGATCTTAACTTTCACCAAATAATAGCTCTCTTGCTTTTGCTGATCGATAATCGTATCCGAACTGATTTGGTACACTTCACCCACCATTCCGCCGTAAATCGAAAAATCGTAGGCGGAAAATTTAACAATTGCTTTTTGTCCCGGATGTAGGAATCCTATATCAGAAGGTTTGATTTTTGTTTCGATCAGCAGGGAGTCTTCAGTGGGGACAATCTCGGCGATATCCATCCCGGGACGCACGACGCCGCCGACGGTATTGATAAACATCTGCTTCATAACACCGGTTACCGGAGCAATGATTAGAGATCGATCAACTTGATCGGTTAAGGGGATAGAACTCGTATCAATCCGCCCAAGCTCCGCATTGGTTGCACTCAGTTCAAGCTTCGCTTTGTTTTGATAATCTATTTTTTCCTGAAGCATCTTCTCTTTGAGTTCCGATACCGCATATTCCAGCCTTGGAATGGAGTTTTGAGCCTCTTCCAATTCTCGTTCTATTCGGCTCCGTTCTCGTTGAACCTTCCAATAATCACTCTTAGCTTCAACCCCTTTTTGAAACATCGACTGAGAAAGTGCTTCCTCTTTAGCGATCATTTCTCGCGTTTCCGAGAGAAGTTTCGCTTTTGATTTGGCATCCGAGAGTTCACTTAAGCGCTGATTCATCTGTTCATTTAAAATATTTATTTTACTAATAAGCAGACTTCGATTCGAATGAAACGCCCCCTCTTCACGCTCAATAAATCCATCGAGTTCTTGCCGCTGGAGTGGATCTATCGAAAAATTCCCCATTGATGCTTCCGCTTGGAGACGATAGAGTTTTGATTTTAATTCATAGTATTGGATTCGGTTCCCGTCAAGTTCACTTTTGGGTTTTATATTGCTTAAGCGAATCAGTAAATCCCCTTTTTTGACGCTGTCCCCTTCATTAACATGGATCTCTTGAACAATTCCACCCTCAAGATTTTGAATCACCTGCAGATGGGTAGAGGGGATTACTTTCCCCTCCCCTTTGGTAATTTCATCGACCTCTGCAATACTCATCCAAATCAATGTTCCGCTCACCATCGCCAAAACCGACCATAAAAAGATACGGGATGATTGCGCCGTATTGCGGTTTGCCGCCGTGGAGAGGCTGGACATATACTCCAAATCGGAATCATCAAAACCGCGATCGTTAGAGAATTTCATCACTTACCTCCTGCGAGTTTTTTTAACACGTCTTCTTTAGGACCGTCCGCCACTATTTTACCCTCTTCGACCACCATTAAGCGATCGACAAGATCAAGGAGCGATGTCTTGTGCGTTACCAGTATCACCGTTTTTCCGCCCAAGACTTCTTTAAGATTGTGCTTGACTTTCTCTTCGGTGAGGCTGTCCATCATATTGGTCGGTTCATCCAAAAGGATAATCGGTACATCCGAAATAACAGCGCGGGCAATGGCGATACTTTGACGCTGTCCCCCGGATATCCCCTCTCCGCGTTCGCCGACATTCATCTCAAATCCTCTAGGATGGCGGTTTACAAAATCTTCAACCCCGCTGATTTTCGCAGCACGGAAAATCATCCTCTCATCGGCGGAAGGGTCGCGATAAATGATATTATCCCGTACCGTCCCCTTGATCAAAGAGATATCCTGAGGGACGTACGCAATGCTTTTACGTAAATCAATCGGATCGATTTGGAACATATCGACACCATCAACCAAGACAGAACCTTCACTCACGCTATAAAGCCCTAATATGATCTTCTCAATCGTACTTTTACCCGATCCGATCCGACCGACTATCCCGACTCGCTCCCCTGCTTTGATTTTAAAACTGACGTTTTTCAAAGAGTATTTATCCTCATCGGGATAGCGGAAAGAGACATTTTTAAACTCTATATCCCCTTTTAATCCGACACGTTTCAAAAATTCGGTTCCGTTAGGATGTTCTGCGGGCATTTTAATGATTTTGCTTAAAGTATCATACGAACTTTTGACATTTTGATAGCTGGAAATCAAGGCGGCAACCTGCCCCATCGGTGCCATCGCCCGCGACGTGAGCATGACGATCGCGATCAAAGCCCCCATCGTCATTAAACGATCTTGAATCATATAGACTCCGGCGACAATTAGCATTACGGTTGTCACCTGCGTCAAAAATCCGGTGACGGTAGGGATCGAAGCCGTAAGCAATTTTGATTTAAGACTGACATTGGCGATATGACCGTTTGCCTCTTCCCATTCGTACTGAGACCTTCCATTCGCACCCATGGTCTTAATCATCTCTAGATTCATCAAACTCTCAACCAAAACACTGTTTTTATTGGCCGATGCCTGATGGGTCGCTTCAATACTTTTTTGAAGCTGAGGCTTAATAGAGACGGTATAGAGCAAAATCAATAACCCCATAAAAATCGGGATAGCGACCATCAACCCGCCAAGCATCCATATAATAATCAAAAAGATGACTAAAAACGGCATATCCACCAATACCGTCAACGTAGAGGATGAGATAAAATTCCTCACCGATTCAAAATCTCTCAAATTATTGGCAAACGATCCGACCGATTTCGGGCGCGCTTCGAGTTTCATATCGAGCACTTTTTCAAAAATGATCGACGACATAATCACGTCACTTTTTTTAGCAGCCGTTTCGAGATAATAGCTGCGGGTAAATTTCATCAGGGCTTCCAACACATACACTAAAACGATACCGCTGGCTAATACCCACATCGTCTCCATCGCATCATTGGGGATAACGCGGTCGTAAACGTTCATAGTAAAGAGGGGGCTGGCGATAATACCGATGTTGATAATCAACGAAGCAAGAATAACATCACGGTAAATAAAACGGGACATCCACAATGTCCCCCAAAACCAATGCCCTGTCGTATGATCGGTCGCTTTTTGGGATCGTTTTTCGAGGGCATACTCTTTTTTCAAATAGAAAACGTACCCGATATACTCTTTTTCAAGCTCACTGATATCAACCCATGTCTCAGACTCATCCAGTTCGGGTAAAATGATTTTGGCTTGCTTTCGATCTTTGCTGTACGATTCGAGGATACAAGCCCGTTTACCGTTGAGAATCAAAATAGCCGGCAGTACCAGCGGAGATATTTCAGAAAGCTTTTTATGGGCGATACGGCTGGTAAGACCGGCTTTACGGGCGGCACGTGAAAAAAGCCCTTTGGAGCTGTTAGGGGCAAACAGTTCAGGGGTGCTCTCACCCGGTTTTAGAGGTAAATCAGAGGTTAACGCTTCAGCACTGTAAGGGGTGTGATAGAGCTTGGTAAAAAGGACCAGACATTTTAATAACGGATCGGTTTTATCATCGTATTGGAGGCTCATAACTTACCTTTCTTTAGTGCTTTCATCGGTGTTTATCTTCCCTTTTGCGATTCTTCTAGCAGTATCCCCAACTCTTGAAGTCTCTCATCAAGCGATTTGGATTGTTCTTGAGGAGACGGTAACCGTTTGACTTTGGGTGTTAGAGTACATCGTTTTTTCCAATACAACGCTTTCTCTGTGTTTTTTGCCGTCCCTATCCCCTGTTCATACAAGTGGACGAGTGCACACTGACTCTGAGAATCTCCCGCACGTGCCGCTTTAAGATGGTATCCATACCCTTTTTGATTATGTGCAACGCTATGACGAGTTACGTTACTCTCTTCTTTAGGAGGATTGATCTCTTGAGGGTTCAGCATTAGGGTCGGAATCATCGGGTATTCTCCGACGGATGGGGCAAATTCACGGTTATTGTTGATCGGGTCAGAGGGTTTTATCCCGCTTTGTTTATCCGTCTCTATATTGAAATACGATATCAACTCATTTTTTGCCGCTAATACACGGAAAAAAGAGTAAAGAAGATCATACTCGTTCTCAATCGCTTTACGACGAGCCGTACTGGATTCATTTTCAGCATCTAAAAGATCGATCAAACTTCGCCGCCCCAGATCAAACTCTTCATTGTAATAGTGTGTTTTATCCACATTCGCTTCTCGATACACATCTAAAAAAGGTTTTTGACGATTAAAAACGGTATAGGCGTTATAGGCAATCGCCATATTCTCCATCACATCCCGTTTTAGTGACCGAAGATGCTCCATTGCATTATACGTTTGGCTCAAACTCCGTTTAATCCGTGCTTCATCGCCCCCTCCATTATAGAGGTTATAGGTTAACGTCACCATAGCGGCTGCCGTTTTATCAATATTTCCGGTACCGTTAGCATTATCATAGGTACGTGAATTCAGTTCCGCATCCACTTTCGGATAATAGTTGCTACGCTCCACATCAATCGACTCTTTCGCACTTTCCACTTCAGACCTGCCCACCATAACCGATGCATTTTTTTGAACCGCCTCTTCCATAGCCTCTTCGAGTGTCCGAGGGAGTAAAGAGGTGTTGATGGAAGGTTTTTGCAGTGTTTTAAGATCAAGATAACGCCCCATCAACGTGTGCAATACACTTGCCGCATCGTTATAGTTATTATCTTGTGTCAACGTATTCACATAGCTAAGTGAGAGCTTCGCCAAAGCCTCTTTATGATCCGCAATCCTCCCACCGCCGGCTTCAACACGGAGTGAAATTTTGTGATAGATTTTTTCATGGGCTTTTGCATTATCACGCTCTACTTCCAACAACTCATGCGCTTTGAGAACATCCAAATACCCTTTAATCATACGTAACGAGAGATCGTTCACTTTTTCGTCATACTCATACGACTTCATTTGAATATTGTGACGTTTGACCCTCATCTCCGAATCGGTCATAAAACCTGAAAAAAGGTTCTGAGTAAGGGTAATATTGGTATTTAGAGTTCTAAATTGACGACTTTCAAAACCGGTCATTTGGGTGTTTGCACGCTCTTTGGCAACACTGCTTCGAACGTCCAGTTTCGGTAAGTACCCTGAGCGGGAAATATCAAGTTCATGATACGCTGCAGAAAGCTCTTGATATTTTTGCTGAATTTCAGGATTGGTAGTGAGGCTCTCGTTGAGAGCTGATTTTAGATCAAGGGCATAAAGATGTAACGAAGAAAATAGCAAAATAGTAGGAAAAGCAAGTGCATATCTACCCATATAGGTTCCTATTCTTTAAATCAATTTACAAAATAAAACAAGTTAAAAAAAATTAGTCACACATTATAACATATGAAAAGAGAAAATAGGAAACAAAATAAAGAGTATAAGTAAAGAGGATATCTACTCCCGAAGGAGAGATTAAATACGTGCGTAAGAGACGCTAATACACGCGTTGAGAGAGGAGAGTTCTTTGAGAGTTTTATCACTGACGGCAGAATCGACCATGATAACCGCCAATGCTTCACCGCTTTTATTTCGTCCGAGACGGAAATCGGCAATGTTCACATTATGCGCACCGAGCATCGTACCCACTTGTCCGATAACACCCGGAACATCGGTATTTTTGAAAAGAATCATATTCCCTTTTGGCTCAACATCGACACCGAAACCGTTGATATCAACGATACGCTGAACATCATCACCGAACATCGTTGCGCTGATCTCGATAACATCTTTATCCGTTGTCAAACGAACCGTTACGAGATTTTTATACACAGGGCTCTCTGGAAGTGATCCGGTTTCTACTTTAATGCCGCGCTCTTTTGCCACGAAATCAGCATTGACGTAGTTGATTGTATCGCCTGAAATATCCGCTAAAGCCCCTACCGTAACAAATGTTGCCAAAGAGTTAACGTACTCGGCGATATCGCCTCGTCCGCTCACTTTGATCGAAACGATCGGTGATTTATTGATTTGAGACGCCAAGAAACCGATTTTTTGGCCCATTTCTAAAAATGGTTTCACGAATGAAGGGATTTTGGTCTCATCAATCGGCAAATTCATCGCGTGAGGATAAGCGATCCCTTTGGCCGCTTCGATCGCTTGCTGCGCTGCTTCTACACCAATGTTGTACTGTGACTCATACGTATTCGCACCCAAATGAGGAGAAACACAGATATTATCGAGATCAAGAAGTTTGTGATCGGTTGCCGGTTCTTTGTTAAATACATCGATCCCGGCAAATCGGACTTTTCCTGATTTAAGCCCCTCATAAAGAGCCTCTTCATCGTACAATCCGCCACGCGCACAGTTAATGAGGACAACACCGTCTTTCATTTTCGCGATTTCATCCGCTCCGATCATACCGACCGTCTCTTTGTTTTTCGGAGTATGAATTGTAATAATGTCACATGCCAAAATATCGTCGAAATTAGTCGTGTATTTAGCACCGACATCGGTCGCTTTGGAAGGATGAATATACGGGTCATATGCGATAACTTCCATCTCAAACGCTTTTGAGCGTATCCCGACACGGCTTCCGATATTACCGAAACCGATAACTCCCAGTTTTTTCCCTTTTAGCTCATAACCGTACCATTTTTCACGTTTCCAAATACGTTGATTTTTCAAATGATCGTGGGAATACGGAAACATACGCATACATGAGAGCATATGGGTCATCGTGAGTTCAACCGCTGCAATGGTATTGGCAGTAGGGACGTTCATAACGATGATCCCCTCTTTTGAACATCCGGGAATATCGACGTTATCCACACCGACACCGGCACGGACGATCGCTTTCATTTTCCCTTTCGCAGCGGCGATAAATTTATCATCAACATCGGTTGAACTGCGGGTAATAGCGACATCGGCTTCTTTGATAACATCTAAAAGAGCTGTTTTGTCCATATCTGCCGCAAAAATCATCTCGATTCGCTCATCACGACGAAGAATATTAAGTCCCTCTTCGTGAATATGATCACATACGACAATTTTATATTTTTCCATTATTTTTCCTCGGTAAACGGCGCCACTGTCGCCGCGATTTGGTAGGTTTTTAGTTTTGTTACAAGAGATTGCAGTTGAAACTGATCGGTTGAATCAACCGTAATACGTTTGGTATTATCATTATTTTGCATTTCATAAGGGAGTGTACTTTTTTTCAGTACTTCCATAACCTGCAAAAGTTCATCCGAGTTCTGAGGTTCGATCGTGAGTCTGTACATTTCAGATACAGCGTTCTCACCACCCATATCAAGATTTAAAGTCACTTCATTGACCGGATAAAAGTAACCGCTCTCCTCCGTAGTGGATAAATGGCTGAGCCAGTTTCCTAACCCTTTTAATCCCTCAGAGGATTCTTTCGGATCATTATTTTCTCTCAAACTCATATTAGGCGCAGAAGGGTTGATCTGCACCAAAAATAAGACAATGAAGAGCGCTACCGCAAAGGCTATAAGGGGAAACAGCCAAAAAGCAGCACGTCTCATTGAATTTATTTCAATTGATCTTTAATCAAATCACCAAGACTGTGCGCGTCATTGTCATTGATTTCATCTAACATTTTTTGATCGTTAAGACGCTCTAGTTTTTTAACAGAGAGACGGATACGATCACGTTTCGCATCAATAACTAAAATAGCCGCTTCGATGGTTTGACCGATTTCAAGCTCTTCCGCGATGAGAGGATAAAGGTCTTCATTACGGATAAGGGCATCTACACCCCCTTCTAATGAAACGAATACACCGAAATCTTTCACGTCACGAACGGTAGCTTGAACTACTTCATTCATTTTATGATTGGTTGCGAATTGATCGATCGGGCTCTCTTCGAGTGATTTGCGGTTCAAAGAGATTTTTTCATCATCCACATTGATTTTCGCAATTTTTACTTCGATTTCATCACCGACAGTGAGTGTCTCTTTACATTTGACGTTTTTGTCCCATGAAAGATCTTGATTGTGTAACAATCCCTCTACTCCGCCAACTTTAACGAATGCACCGAAATCAGTCAATGACGTGATGGTCCCTGTGACAACATCACCTTCTTTGAATTTTTTGGTAAATTCTTCAAACGGTTTCGGTTGAAGACGTTTGTACGATACACGCAATTTGTGTGTTTTAGAGTTGATTTCGATAACTTCAACATCGATCTCTTGACCGACAGTGAGGTAATCTTTAGGATGTTTAATGTTTTTATCCCATGTGATTTCAGAGATGTGAAGAAAACCTTCGATGTCATTTCCGAGGTCAACAAAAATACCGTACGGCTCGATGTTGCTAACGGTAACGGTGATAGTATCACCCTCTTCCAACGCCTCCTCAACCTCTTGCCACGGATCGGATTGAACCGCTTTGATTGAGAGTGAAAGATGACGTTTGTCTTTGTCGTATGAAATTGCTTTTACGTTGACAACATCACCCTCTTTGTAAAGTTTTGATGGATTAACCGGCCCTTTGTAGCTGATTTCATTGTAATGAACCAACCCGTCAATTCCGCCGACATCAACAAACATACCGTAGCTGGTGATTTTTTTGACGGTACCTTGGATAACTTTATCCTCTTCCATCAACGCATCGATCACTTCTTT
>DLUI01000010.1 GCA_002742695.1 Sulfuricurvum kujiense
TCAAGCGGTACGTTAGCGCTTCGTTTTGCTATCCATTCCAAAAGTTTGGGATGATTCTCATCTATCATATCCTCTTGATGGGTAATAAAATAGAGCTGATCTTTGCCTAAATAGGCGATAAGGAGAAGTTCCGCCTCGCGGCGGGGAGAGTCTACGACAGCGTTCAATCGGAGCGTAATCTCTTCGTGAAGTTCTTTTAGTCGTTTGGACATGGGTCGGCATATCCTTCATCTTTTTCAATGCGGATATCATACCCTAACGCACGGAGCCGATCCACGACCGGAGGATGGGTCGTGTGAAAAAAGCGATAGAGAGGATGCGATAACGGGAAGCTTTTGTTTTCTGCCACCAGTTTTTTGAGGGCATTGACGAGATGCTCCGCTCCGCCGAGTTCTGCACCCGTTCGATCGGCTTCATATTCGTTATGGCGGCTCATAATCCCCATCAGCGGCATCATAACAAAACTGACGACGGGAAGAAGGAGAATAAAGAGCATCATGACGATATGAGGACTTTGTGAAACCCCAAGTTCCATATAAAGGGTTTCGGGCAGATTGCCGAAGAGGGCAAACATCCCAAACAGCATTACCCCTACCATCGTGATATTTTTGTACAAATCCCCATGAGCAAAATGCCCTAGCTCATGTCCCAAAACGGCCACCAGCTCTGAGGGGGTAAGCTTTTGGATAAGGGTATCGAAGAGTATCACCCGCTTTGATTTTCCGAGTCCGCCAAAATAAGCGTTTAGACGGGCATCGCGTTTACTAGCATCGCTGATAAAAACACCGCTGCTGACAAACCCCGTTTTTGCCATCAACGCTTCAATCTGATCTCGGAGTTCAGGGTCTTCCAACGGAGTCACTTTATCAAAAAAGAGCGCTCGGATGGTAGGAAAGAACATGTTGATAGCAATAACAACGGCCATAATAAAGGCAAAACTCCACAGCCACCATAGTTCACTTGAGGTAATGATCAGCGAGACGATCCAAACCATAAAACTGCCGATAACAAGGGTTAAAAGGGTACTGATCAGGGTGTCTTTGACAAACTGACCCGTTGAAGAGCGGTTAAATCCGTACTTGGCATCGATTTTGAATTTTGCAATCCAACCAAACGGCAGCATCACAAGACCATTGATCACAATAAGTCCCATTACGGCTATAATCGTTTGTGTCAGTGGAGTTTGAGAGACTAAAGCAGAATCGAGCCATGCCATCATCCCCCCCATCCAAAGGAGGAAAAGTCCGTATTCAACAAACGTCTCCATCATCCCGAGCTTCTCTTTGGCGACTGCATAGTTAGCGGCATCCAGATACTCCCGCTCCCCCATCAGCACAGCACCTTTACATTTAATCTGATTGATATAGCCGATCTGCATCACGCTGACATACAAACGGATAATAATGTAAAGGGTATAAACTCCGATAACGGTCGTGATCATAAAATTCCTTGATTAAAAAATGGGAATTTTACCATTATTTAACTGGAACTTTCCCGATTTTCTCGCTCACGGGAACAGAATCTTCCACATCACCATAGACCATTTTCGCCACTAAAAAAATCGAACCGATAAGCAATCCGCTGATAATAACAGCCCATACTACTTTTTTCTTTGACCCTTTTAAGGTGTTGTAGTCCTCGATAGAACTAAGAGTTGGTTCATTGTCTTGCATGGGAAACTCCTCAAATTTAAACATAAGATAATCGTAACCATATTACCCTACAAACGGTTAACGAATTCTCTCTACCACTTACCTTCAAGCGTCAAAAGGAAATGAAACTTGGAATTCTCTTTATCAATCTGTGTTTCGTTAAGGATACCGCTAACATAACGTTTTGAAGTTGTTGTGATGGTTTCTTGAGTGATATTTTTGAGATTTATCCCCATTTTATACGTTGGATTCAGCCGTTTACTTGCATAAAGATCGAGTGTACCATACCCTTTTTGCGATTCGGATACACCGCTCTCATCGAGGGGATCATCATACCCGCTGACGTAGCGATAGGCTGCTCCATACGTCAAACGATACGATTCAAGTCGATGATCGATCCCGATGTTGTAGAGATAATCGTTTGTCCCTTTGATCGTACGGTTAATGCCGTTAGTTTGTAATGAAGAGTCTTGAAACGTCGCATTGGAAAAGACTCCCAAGCCGCTCACGTATGCGTCTAGCGATTTTTTGAATTCAAGCTCTAAACTCCAAAGTTTCCCCTCCCCCGCATTCTCGGGTCGTTCAACATATCGGGTTCCGTCCCACGTCGTCAACTTTTCAATTTTATCATCGATCATGCGATAAAATCCGCCGATACTCACGATCCCTTTGTCTTCAAAAAAATGCTCATACCGCAATTCATAACTGAGGGCTTCTTCCTCTTTTAGATTCGGATTTCCGGTGATATCGGGATGGTTAAGATCGTTTTGTTCCAATGAACTATCCACTGAAGCGGAGAGTTCACTCAAACGGGGGAGTTTGACCGTTTTAGCGATACTGGCGCGGAGGTTAGCGTTTTCACTCAATTTATATACCGCATGAAGTGAAGGGGCAAAATAATCAATAGCTACACTCTGATCAAATTCTCGCACGGAGCGCTCAAATCGCAGTCCCGGCGTGAGAATTATATTCTCCCCTATACTCATTTCGTCTTGAATATATACGGCACCTTTCTCTTCGCGTAAACGTTGATGATCATCCGAATTGATTACTCCGTTAACATACGTGGTAACATCGTCACGCTGATTCAGACGCTTGATCTCCACACCCGTTTTAATAAAATGCTCATTCAAAGCTTTTGAGTAACTCCCCTCTGCCCCGAATACCCGAAAGGATCCTTCATCATTTTGTTCACTAAGTGTTATGGTATTATCACTACGAGTTAGACCGTCTGAATCGTTTTCATGATATTTGAGCTTCCACTCGATCATCTCCGTACCGGAGAGATTATGGATACCTGAAAGTTTTGCCCAAAGCATCAAGGCATCTCCGTCATCGATCTGATGATTGGTTTCATTAACACCGCCGTAGCGGTTTTCGACGCTCTTTTTACGATAATCACTTCGATTGAGTGCACCGTCAAACATATATTTATCACTCGAAGATGGCGTATAGATCAGTTTTGTATTCAAACTGATTGATCGATAGCGTAATGCGTCATCGGTGTATTCATCGTAACTGTCGGTATGGGTAGAAGCAGAATCGTCCTGAGAGTTGTCCGAAAGGGTCGTATTAAAAAGGTAAGAGAGTTTTCCCTTTTTCCCCTCTTGCTGAGCAAATACCGATGTCATAGGCTCGCTCCTATACGCTCCAGCGGTCAACTTCGTTATCGTTTTCCCCTCAGATGCGGGTTTTTTAAGGACAATATTAACAATTCCCCCCATCGATTCAGCGGTATATTCGGCTGAACCGTTAGTCATCACTTCGATCCGCTCGATCATATCGGGGCTCACCTGCTCTAACGGATTGCCCCGTTTCGTAGCCAATACCTCTTCGCCGTCAATCAATACTTTCGTATACCCTTTACCGGGTGAGCCTTTTTTTCCCTTGCCCTGCGGTATCGTTACACCCGGCGTACGTTTTAGCATCTCCA
>DLUI01000144.1 GCA_002742695.1 Sulfuricurvum kujiense
GTGGTGTGCGCTTCAGCAAAACCGTAATCGATTTTTGCACGAAGCGTATGCAACGGTACGCGACCTTCAAGGTATCAAAGTTTGGATTTTCAAAGGTGAGGTTCTCACTAAAGGAATTCAACCAGAAGCTAAAGAATCTAAAGAAGAGCGTGGTGACGATCAACAACGTCGTCCACGACGAAAGGCTAACTAATCATGTTGATGCCTAAACGTACGAAATATCGTAAAATGATGAAAGGGCGTAACCGAGGTTACGCTACGAATGCCAATAAACTTGATTTCGGTTCTATCGGATTCAAAGCAACGGAAGCGGGACGTATTAACTCTCGTCAAATCGAAGCGGCTCGTATTGCAGCAAACCGTCATATCAAACGTCAAGGTAAAATCTGGATCCGTGTGTTCCCGGCTAAACCATTGACTGCCAAACCACTTGAAGTGCGTATGGGTAAAGGTAAAGGTTCTGTTGACCAATGGGTAATGAACATCAAACCAGGCCGTATCATTTTTGAAATGGGTGGTGTTGAAGAGACTCTTGCGCGTGAAGCATTATCGCTTGCGATGCAAAAACTTCCGTTCAAAACCAAAATTGTAACTGCGGAGATGAGCAATGAAATATACTGATTTGAACGACAAAACAGCTGCTGAACTTCAAGGTATGCTCAAAGAGAAAAAAATTGAGCTTTTCACTTTGAAAATTAAGCAAAAAATGATGCAATTGACTAACACGAGCGAACTTCGCACGGCGAAAAAAGACATTGCACGCATTAACACTGCTATGAACGCAGTGAAGTAAGGGCTAAGCTATGACACATAAACGTGAAATTCAAGGTATCGTAGTTACAAAAGCCGGCGAAAAAACAGCAACTATCGTTGTTGAGCGCCGTGTAATGCACCCACGTTACCACAAAACGGTAAAACGTTTCAAAAAATACATGATTCATGATGAGAACAACCAACTTAACATTGGTGATGAAGTGATCGCGATCGAGTGTCGTCCACTTTCAAAAAGCAAATCGTTCCGTCTTAAAACTCTGGTTAAAGGAGTGAATGCATGATTCAAAGTTTTACTCGTCTAGCAGTAGCCGATAACACAGGGGCTAAAGAGATCATGTGTATCAAGGTTCTTGGCGGTTCAAAACGTCGTTATGCAACAGTAGGTGATGTTATCATCGCTTCTGTTAAAAAAGCGGCTCCAACCGGTAAAGTAAAAAAAGGTCAAGTTGTTACTGCAGTTGTTGTACGTACGAAAAAAGAGGTTCACCGTGAAAACGGTTCACTCATCCGTTTCGACGAAAACGCAGCTGTAATCCTTGATAAAAAACGTGAGCCGATCGGTACACGTATTTTCGGACCTGTAAGCCGTGAAGTTCGTTACGCAGGTTTCATGAAAATCGTATCACTTGCTCCAGAGGTTGTATGATGGCAAAATTTAATTTCAAAAAAGGCGACATTGTTGAAGTGATCGCCGGTGATGACAAAGGTACTAAAGCAGAATTGCTTCAAGTTATGCCTAAGAAAAACAAAGTAATCGTTAAGGGTGTTCGCGTTGCTAAAAAAGCGATCAAACCTAGCGAGCAAAATCCACAAGGCGGATTCTTGAATAAAGAAATGCCTGTTGATGCATCAAATGTCCGTAAAGTTGAGGCGTAATCATGGCACGACTAAAAGATAAATACTTGGCGCTCAAACCTGAGCTCCAAACCGCTCTTGGAATTGCAAACGTAATGCAAGTTCCAGCTCTAGAAAAAGTGATCATCTCTGTCGGTTGTGGTTTTGCCATGAAAGACAATAAATTGATCCAAAGTATCCAAGATACAATCAGCAACATCGCTGGTCAACGTGCATCTGTTGTTGTTGCTCGTAAATCGGTTGCAGGTTTTAAAGTACGTGAAGGGATGCCGGTCGGTGTTAAAGTTACACTACGCGGTGCTCAAATGTACGATTTCATGGATAAATTGATCTCTGTATCTCTTCCACGTGTTAAAGACTTCCGTGGTATTCCACGTAACGGTTTTGACGGTCGCGGNNGTGGTAACAAGCGCTACAGCCGATAAAGATGCATTCAAACTTCTTGAAATGATCGGTATGCCGTTTGCTAAAGGGAGAGAATAATGGCTAAAAAGTCAATGATCGCTAAGCAACAACGAACTCCAAAGTTTGCTGTTCGCGCGTATACTCGTTGTCAGATCTGTGGTCGTCCACACTCTGTCATCAGTGATTTTGGAATTTGTCGCGTTTGCTTCCGTAAAATGGCAAACGAAGGGTTAATCCCAGGCGTTAGAAAGTCAAGCTGGTAATTCCGGCTCGATACTACTTACGACTAAGATAAGGAAATATAAATGATTAATGATTTGATCGCGGATTCGTTGACTCGTATCCGTAATGCGGCTATGCGTCGTTTAGATTCTACAACATTGGTTCACTCTAAAGTTGTAGAAGCTGTAGTTGCCATTTTGGTGGACAAAGGCTACATCGAGAGCTTTAACGTTGTTGAAGACGGCGTTAAAAAAACCATCAACGTAGTGTTGAAATACGACGAAAAAGGTCGTACGGTTATCAATGAAGTAAAACGTGTCTCTAAACCGGGACGTCGTGTTTACAAAGGTAAAGATGAACTTAAACGTTTCAAAAACGGTTACGGTACCATCATTGTCAGCAGTTCAAAAGGGGTTCTTCCTAACGATAAAGCATTCGAGCTTGGCGTAGGCGGAGAAGTCCTTTGTACAATTTGGTAAGGAGATAAGATGTCACGTATTGGAAAACTTCCTATTTCTATCCCAGCTGATGTAAAAGCTACACTTGATGGAACGGTATTGACGTTCGCGAAAGGTGCAACAACTCAAACCTTGGATACTCTCGGTAACTGTGGTGTAGTACTTGAAGATAACACTTTAACGTTTAGTACAAACTCTGATCAACGTGCTGATCGCGCATTCTGGGGCACATACCGTGCACTAGCGGCAAACATCATCACAGGTTTGACAACAGGTTTTGAGAAAAAACTGGAAATCAACGGAGTTGGTTATCGTGCTGCGGTACAAGGTAACGTATTGAATCTTCAACTCGGTTTCAGCCATGATATCAACTTTGATATCCCTGCCGGTGTTGATATTTCAGTCGAGAAAAACGTTATCACCATCAAAGGTGTCGATAAACAACAAATTGGACAAATTGCAGCTGTAATCCGTTCATTCCGTCCACCTGAGCCGTACAAAGGTAAAGGTGTTAAATACTCTGATGAGACTATCCTGCGTAAAGCCGGTAAGACATCTAAGAAATAAGGAGCGATGATATGACAGGTAAAACACTTAAAAATAAATCGGCAAAACGCCTTCAGCGTAAACGCCGTATTCGCTCTAAAATTTCAGGATGCGCGTCATTGCCTCGTGTCTCTATCTTCCGTTCAAACCGTTACATCAGCGCGCAAGCGATTAATGATGAATCGGCAGTAACGTTAGCAGCAGTACACTCAAAAACTTTGGGTCTTAAAGCAAACAAAGCAGACGCTGAAAAAGCGGCAGCCGTATTTGCAAAAACCCTCAAAGATGCCGGTATCAATGAAGTTACGTTCGATCGTAACGGATTTTTGTATCACGGTGTCGTAAAAGCGTTTGCCGAAGCACTTCGTGCAAATGAAATCAAGTTTTAAGGCACGATGATGAATCCAATTAACAGAGAAGAATTTTCAGAAGCGATTGTAAACATCGGTCGTGTAACTAAAGTTGTAAAGGGTGGTAGACGTTTTCGTTTTACCGCTCTCGTAGTTGTAGGAAATAAAAAAGGAACCGTAGGTTACGGAGTCGGAAAAGCGAAAGAAGTTCCAGACGCTATCCGTAAAGCGGTTGACGAAGCGTTCAAAAACTTGACAGAAGTGAAGATCAAAGGTACCACCATTGCTCATGACATCGAAGTTAAATACAACGCAAGTCGTATCTTGCTAAAACCTGCATCTGAAGGTACAGGGGTTATCGCCGGTGGCGCTACCCGTCCGGTACTTGAGCTTGCGGGAATCCAAGACATCTTGACGAAGTCTTTGGGTTCTAACAATCCAAACACCGTGGTACGTGCAACAATCGATGCACTATCACGTATCAAAGGATAAGTTATGGCATTAGAAAACCTTACACCTGCTGAGGGTTCAACCCACAGCACAAAACGTCTTGGCCGTGGCCAAGGAAGTGGCCAAGGTAAAACAGCCGGTAAAGGTCACAAAGGTCAAAAAGCACGTAAAGGTTACAATGAAAAGCGTAACTTTGAGGGTGGACAACAACCACTTGCGCGCCGTTTGCCAAAAATCGGTTTTACATCACGTGTTGTTAAACCAACAATTATTAATGTTGAAAAAACAAAGGTAATTGCTGAACTTGCAGAGATCACAATGGAGAGTATCCGTAGTGTGCACCGTTTGAATAAATCGGTCACTAAGGTAAAACTCGTTGGTGCAAGTGCAAAAGATTTAGCATCTAAAATCAAAGACGAAAACGTTACAACAACTGGTAACTAATGAACCAACAACTTGTAAACAAGATCTTAATTACGATCGGTTTTCTCTTTATCTTCCGTCTACTGGCATATGTGCCGGTACCGGGTGTTGACACAGCTGTCATCGCTTCGTTTTTTGATGATCACGCGGCAGATGCGTTAGGTCTCTTCAATATGTTCAGCGGAAATGCCGTAGAACGTTTATCTATCATCTCTCTTGGCATTATGCCCTACATCACAGCTTCAATTATTATGGAACTTTTAGCAGCCACTTTCCCGAACTTAGCGCAAATGAAAAAAGAGCGCGACGGTATGGTTAAATACATGCAAATTATCCGCTATGCAACGATTGCCATTACGATTGTACAAGCAATCGGCGTCAGTGTAGGATTGCAGAGTATGACCGGAAAAGACGGCAGCAGTGCTATTTTAGTAGATCACAGTACCTTTATGTTGTTGGCAGTCGTTTCGATGCTAGCTGGGACTATGTTGTTGATGTGGATCGGTGAACAGATTACCCAAAGCGGTATCGGTAACGGTGTCTCTTTGATCATCTTCGCCGGTATTGTTTCGGCAATTCCGAGTGCGATTTCACAAGCGGTAACGATGGTCAATACCGGGGCGATGGGATTTCTGTCGCTTGTAGGTATTATTGCCCTCATTATTGCGACGGTTTTAGTCATTATCTATGTTGAGCTGGGTGAACGCCGTATTCCGGTTACCTATGCTAAAAAGACAATGATGGAAAATCAAAACAAGCGGGTTATGAACTATATTCCGGTTAAAGTGAATCTTTCAGGGGTTATCCCGGTTATTTTTGCTTCGGCTATTTTGATGTTCCCGATGACAGTAATGTCATCAAGCACTAACCCGACGGTTCAAGCCATCGCCGACGTATTGAATCCGAATCACTATTTCTTTAACTTTTTGACCTTTGTATTTGTTGTATTCTTTGCATTTTTCTATGCGTCAATCGTATTTAATGCTAAAGATATTGCGGATAATTTAAAACGTCAAGGCGGGTTTATTCCGGGTGTTCGTCCGGGAGAATCAACCAAAGAGTTTTTGAATGATACGGCAGGACGTTTGACCATTACGGGTGCTATCTATCTTGGTTTGGTGGCAACACTGCCATGGATCATTGTAAAAGCGATGGGAGTACCGTTCTTCTTTGGAGGAACAGCCGTTCTTATCGTGGTTCAAGTAGCCCTAGATACGATGCGTCGAATCGAAGCACAAGTTTATATGTCTAAATACCAGACTCTTAGTGCGGTTGGCCTGTAACAATGGCGATTGCGCTACGAAAAAATGATGAACTAACCAAACTTCGTGCCGCGAATAAAATCGTCGGTGCGACCTTAGAACTTTTAGCTGCTCATACTAAGCCGGGAGTCACATTAAAAGAGTTGGATGCCTTGGGTGAGGAGTATATCCGAAGTCAAGGTGCCGTCCCTTCTTTTAAAGGACTTTACGGATTTCCCAGCGCGGTATGTACTTCCGTCAACGAAGTGATTATTCACGGTATACCGACAGATTACGCTCTTCAAGAGGGTGATATTGTCGGGTTTGACGTAGGGACACAAAAAAACGGGTATTTCGGCGATGCGGCAATCTCTGTCGGTGTCGGTAAAATTTCTCTAGAAGATGAAGCATTAATCGCATGTTCGAAAGATGCTTTGTACTTCGCGATTGAGACGATTCAAGAGGGGATGCGCTTTAAAGAGCTCTCTTATGAAATTGAAAAGTTTATTATTGGAAGAGGTTTTACCCCTTTGCGCGGTTTTTGCGGGCATGGGATCGGTAAGAAGCCGCACGAAGAACCTGAGATACCAAACTATCTTGATGGGGGCAATGCGAAGCAGGGTCCTAAAATCAAAAACGGGATGGTATTTTGCTTGGAGCCGATGATTTGTCAAAAAGAGGGAACATCCAAAATTTTGGCAAACGGCTGGGATGTGGTGAGCACGGATGGGCTGAGAGGCTCTCATTACGAGCATACGGTTGCAATTATCAACGGTAGAGCTGAAATATTATCAATCGCGTAAAGGAATAATATGGCAAAAGATGATGTCATTGAAGTAGACGGAAAGATTATTGAGGCACTACCGAATGCAACGTTTCGTGTTGAGTTGCCCAATGGTCATGTAATTTTGTGTCATATCGCAGGTAAGATGCGTATGCACTATATTAAAATTCTTCCCGGTGATACGGTGAAACTCGAACTGACTCCATACAGCTTGGACAAAGGGCGAATTACCTATCGCTACAAATAAATCATTTCCCCCTATGGGGAATGGTCAATAACTATTTTTTGATAAGGGACTTTCATTTATGAAAAAACAGTTATATCTACTGCTATTTCTTTTTTCTACACTCTTCGCATCCGAACCGGAACAATCATTTTGGGAAACCTATACCGCAGCACTCCGTGGAGACAAAGTTGCACAGTTTCAAGTCGGCGTTATTTATGAGCGCGGCATCGGGAGAGATGCAAATCAGACACAAGCAGCACAATGGTTTGAAAAATCAGCACGTCAAGGACACGTCGATGCGCAATACAATATCGCATTGATGTACGCATCGGGACGCGGCGTGAGTGAAGATGAAGGGGTCGCAATGATGTGGCTTGCACGTGCGGCGAAGCAGGGCGACCATGAAGCTCGTAAATTGTTGTTGAGTATCATAGACGGAGTATTGGATAAAAATCCTTTACCACAAACACAAGAGAACGGATCCTTGGATACGGTTGAGATAACACCGGTGACGATAGTCACAAAAGACGGGGCAAATGTATGCGAAAAGAGCAACAAATGCATAACATATAAAGCCAATACACCCTTTACATCAACAAGTAAGCGTGGAAATCTCTACAAGATAAGCGGAATCGTAACGAAAAAAGGGTGGAAGAGCTATCAAAAAGAGGGTTGGATTGATGAAAGTAGCGTCGAGGTTCGACGCTAAAGCACTTATTTGACGAAACTGCAGCAGTAGTCGCTGATCGTCTTAACTTTTAAATGAAAAGCACTGTTGGCAGGTACATCAAAGCTTTGCGGCCCTGTGACAGATACCCACGTGTCTGAACCCGGAAGCTGTACGTCCATCTCACCGCTCATAATCTCCATGATCTCAGCATCACCAGTGTTAAACGTGTATTCACCCGGTAACATGATTCCGAGAGTTTTGATTGTTCCGTCTTCGAAACGGAGTGTTCGGCTGGTAACTTTACCGTCGAAATAGATATTCGCTTTTTTATCAGCGGTTACATTGGTAAATTGTGACATAGTTTTCTCCTAAAAATAGTGGCGCAATTATAGCGGATTGATCTCTTTCTTGATCTTTTTCGGCAAGTGGGCAAAGGGAAAGTCGGAGACAATTTTGATCTCGTCTCCCTCTTTGATCTCCACTTCCAAATCCATAGATTCTCGTTTCATAGAAATTAGGGTGATCGTACGATCCCCTTCAACATACGAAATCTTGCGAGGACGAAGTTGAATAATGGCATTGTTTTTGAGTGGTCTATATCCCATAAATTCCGTTCTCCTGAACTGTTATTTTTTTGCTATCGACGAGTTGCGTCAAAGCACTTTTAAAATTCTTTTTACT
>DLUI01000056.1 GCA_002742695.1 Sulfuricurvum kujiense
GGCGTTGGAACATGATAATTCTTTGAACGATACGATGAGCGAAGCCGATGCGCAGCTGCATCATGCTAAAACTACCGGAAAAAATAAGGTATGTACGGTTTAGATTCAAACGGCAGCAGTGGGTAAGAAAAAAGTAAACTGCTGGCGTCCTGCCTCTTTAGAGGTGTACATAGCGACATCGGCATGATGGAGAAGGGATTCAACGGTTTGTCCGTCTTGGGGAAAAATACTGATCCCGATACTACATGCACTTAGAATCTCATTTCCTTGAATAAGAAAAGGGGTCTCGAAAAGTTTCAATATTTTTTCAGCTACGGTCGTAAAATGGCTTTTTGATACTCCGTCATCGATGAGAAGGACAAATTCATCTCCTCCGTTACGTGCGATCGTATCTCCTTTACGGGTCATTGTTCGTATCCGTTTGGCCACCTGAATCAAAAGCTGATCACCGATCAAATGTCCTAACGTATCATTAACCTCTTTGAAATGGTCTAAGTCAATAAAAAAGATTGCGAACTCTCCGCCGGAACGTGTTTTTCGCTCAATCGCGTGATCGATTCGATCGGCAAGAAGACGGCGATTAGGCAAATGAGTTAAAGAGTCATGCATCGAAATATGAGTAAGCTTTTTTGTTTTGTGGAGTAATTTATTTTGGATATCGAGATAGTTACTGATATCGTGACGAATTTCGAGGTAGGCTATGACTATTCCATCGGCATCAAATATTGGTCGAGCAGCAACGTCAATATGATGTTTTTTCCCTTTTTTATCGGTATGCACATGGCGTTGAGTAGAGGGTTTTTTCGTTTTAGAAACATGCTCTATCGGACAGAGATGGGAACCTTCTGCACATGCACCGCTTGTATTATCCGATATTTTATAACATTTGGGAAGTAGTGCATTGACATCTTCTCCCCCTAACTTTTTTGCCGCTTTATTCATCATACTGACACTGAAATCAAGTTCAATGTACATGATAGGATCGGGTATTTCATCGATGATCGTCTGCATCATCGTATGTGAGCGTACCAGCGATTTCTCGAGATTCAACACGCGAGCCACTTTTTCAAAAGCTTGGAGTAACAAGTGTGGATCGGTCGGTTTTAATATATAATCATCGACATGCAGAGTGATACTTTTGAGGAGTAAATGGGTATCACTAAAGGCAGAATTGATAATGATCGGCAGATTGGGAGATATTTCACGCATCCGTGCAATCATTTCCAATCCACCCATTTTAGGCATTTGAAGATCAGTTAAGACGATGTCGGGGCGAGAAGTTTCAAAGAGAGCAAGCCCCTCTTCACCGTTTCGGGCGACAAAAATGGTTTTGAAATATTCCTGAAATGCTCCGATAAAAGCATCAATCGTTGCTTCGTTATCTTCTACATAGAGAAGGGTGAATTTTTTAAGCATACGGCACCGTGAGTAAAGAAATTTTTGTCATCATTCCACCTTCAAATGGCAGCATCTGGATTGATCCCCCCATACTGTTTTCGATAATCATTTTTGACATATACAATCCGATTCCTGTCCCCTCTTTTTTCTCTTTAGTCGTAAAATAGGGTTCAAATACCCTTGCAATTACCTCTGTAGATGCCCCTCCGCCGTTATCGGTGATGAGAATATTGATAATCTCAGCTTCTTGTTCAAAGGTTATTTTTATGCTCCCCTCCGGGGTATTATTTTTGATTAATGCATCTTTTGAGTTGTTGAAAATATTGAGTAATACCTGTGCAAATTCATTTTCAAATCCATGAATCTGCGCATCATTCTGATGGTCATTTTGAATGGTGATACCGTGATGATCAAAGGTGTCTTTGACAAAAAAGATCGTTTTTTCAATGACATCATGGAGTGAGAAAATCTTTTTCGATTTGTTGGGACTGAAAAAATCTCTAAAATCATCGATGGTGGCGGACATGTGCTGAATGTTCTTTTGGGACTCTTCGACAAAGGTGTTAAATGCGTTCTCGTCGATACTATGATTTTCGAATTTTTTTTGTATTCCGAAAAGATTTAAGGCGAGGGTATTGAGCGGTTGACGCCATTGGTGGGCGATATTGCCGATCATCTCCCCCATACTGGCGAGTTTGGACTGTTGGAACATCAGCTCTTGGTTGCGGATAATATCTGTTTTGTCGGTAAAGCTTATGATGACCCCGTAATCGTCGTTGGAGAGATTGATCCGTTTTATTTGGAACCAGTATATTCGGTGATCGATGGTCAAGTCATACTGCACTTCGTTGGTGTTTTGTACGACACTTTTAATGTTTTCAAAAAGATTCGGTATCGGAAAATGTTCGTGGATAATGATTTCACTGAGATTGATCCGATTGGTGTAATTGATCTCAAAAAACTTCTCAACTCCTTTGGTATGGAGGAAAAGATCGAGATTTTTGTCCAAGATCAACACGTCGGTATTAATTACCTCCACCACTTTATTCAGGGCTTCGTTGACAAAGGCGAGTTCATTGTTCTTGTGCTCGAACTCATCATTGACGGTACGCAACTCTTCATTGGTACTTTGAAGCTCTTCATTGGAGGTTTCCAGTTCCTCATTCGTAGATTGCAATTCCTCATTCGTGGACTGAAGCTCTTCGTTGGTACTTTGGAGTTCTTCATTGGAGGTTTCGAGCTCTTCTATGGTGATTTGAAGCCGCTCTTTGAGGGCGGAGAGTTCATTTTCGAGGATATTGAAATCATACCCGTCTACGGTTTGGGGCTGATAGGTGAGGAGCGGTGAACTCTCTTTTTCATTGATATCATCAAAGGTGATAAAAAAACTGTTTTCCGAGAGTTTATTACGCCCCAACGGAAAAACGGTGATGATGACATAGTTACGCTCATCCGCGAGGGGGAGAATACGGATTTTTTTCGAAGCGACCACTTGTTCGTTTCGGATCGCTTCACTGAGTGTTGCCCGCAAATCCAACCGTAAAAAATCAGAGGTCTGTCGATAGACATCATTGGTGACAAGCCCTTGCGGATTGGAGATGTATTTGTTCTCACCTTTGAAAAACAAAATAGTACCGTTGGTATCGACGACAATCCCGTTAACGGCAAAAAATGAGGTGACTGCGGCGTTGATCGAGCTGTTGACATCGAGACTGTTCACTTCATCCCGTAATTTTTTCGATCCCCGCTTGAACTCTTTTTTTTGAAAATAGGCGAGGGCTTCGATATCGACAACTCCGGTGTCGTTGGATTTACGATAAATTTTATATTTGTTATCGATGATCGAAAACAGATTGGTCAATGTGCCGATGGTTTCAGAGGAACCTAAAAACATGAGCCCCTGATAGCGCAATGCGTAATAAAAAATACTTTGTACCCGTTGTTGAAGGTCAGGATTAAAATAGATGAGGAGATTGCGGCAACTGACAAGATCAAGATTTAAAAACGGAGGGTCTTTAATCACATCGTGTTTGGAGAAGACGATCATGTCCCGTATCGCTTTGGTGGGGGTATAGCGGTGATTTTTTTCGACAAAATAGAGTTTAATCAACTCAGGGTCGATGTGGCTTATTTCCTCTTCACTAAAACTTCGGCTTCGAGCTTCATCGATTGCCTCTTCACTGACATCGGTGGCAAAAATGGTCACTTTTTTTGTGAGCTCCATTTTTTTAAGGAGTTCGGTGATGACAATAGCGATGGAGTAGGCTTCGTCTCCGGTAGCACACCCCGCAACCCATATTCGCACCGTATTGTCGAGTTTGCTGATGAGCAATTTTTCCAAATGGACGTCGATTGCGGTAAATGCTTCTTTATCACGAAACAAGGAAGTGACGATGATGAGGAGCTCTTTTTTCAGATTCAGTATTTCAGCCGGAGAGCGTTGCAACAGCGCGATGTACTCGTCCACACTTTCCGATTTGGTCTCCGTGATTCTACGCTCAAGACGGCGATGAATGGTCGCCTCTTTGTAGTCGCTAAAATCAACTTCCCCTTTTTGGTTGAGTAGGCTGAAAACTTTGTCAATATTGTCCAGAACATCAAAATGACGATCAAAATAGGTGGGATCGTCAATAGCGTAAATAATCCCTTGCGCAAGGAGTTCAGGAGGGAGTACCGCATCGACGGCTTGGGTGTCGATAGCGGCTTTGGGCATTGAAAAATATTTCGCTTTCTCATTTTGGGCGAGGGCAATTCCGCCGCTTTGTTTAATCGCTACAATCCCCTCTGCTCCGTCACTTCCGGTACCGCTTAAGATAATGCCGATCGCTTTTTCTTTCTTCTCTAAGGCGAGCGATTTAAAAAAGCGGTTCACCGAGGGTTTAGGGTAGGGTTTTAGGGGTGGAACAAAGAGCGAAAATTGGCTATTCTCGATGACAAGGTCAAAATTAGGGGGGCAAAAATAGATAATATTGCCCAACGGCTCCATCGTATCGGTAATCTCAATGATCGGAATTTTGGAATACTTTTGGAGCAGTGACCCCAACATCGTAGGTTGTTTGGGATCGAGATGCTGTGTGATGACATACGTAATACTCTCGGAGGGTTCAATATTTTGGATAAATTTTAAGAGGGCTTCAAATCCTCCCGCACTTGCACCGATTCCGACAATGGTTAAATTTTTATACGCATCGGTGGGATGTCTCTTTTTTGCCATAAGTTTAGACCATCCCTTTAATCTGCTGTATCAATTGTTGGATTGCGGTAACATCTTTTTGTACCCCAAGAAAATATTTTAGTTTGTGTGTTTTTTTATCGAAGATAGGACTGATTGTCACTTCGTTGTAGATAAGTTTTCCCGATTTGTGATAATTGCGGAGGGTTACCGTGATATCTTTTTGGGCTTGTATCGCTTGACGTATCTCTTCGAGTGCCGACTGATCACGATCATCCCCCTGTAAAAAACGGCAATTTCGTCCAATCACCTCTTCGGGGGTATATCCAAACGCGTCTGCAAAGGCGTGATTGATGTAAATGACAGGATTGTCAGGTTGATTGGGATCGGATATCGTGATACCGTTTTTGGCTTGATCGAGAATCTCAATTAAATTCTCGGTAAATACAGGATGGCTATCACGATTCTTTTTTAACATATAGCTTCCGCCGTAATAGTTGACGATCGAAAGACAGGGAAGCCGTTTGCGTAGGTTACTGATTAAGTTGCGGACATTTCTAGGTTTATATTCGTCCTCAAAGTTTTCCCAAATATGAAAAAATATGTCTATGCTGCTGATCGGTTTATTGTAATTGGTGATAAGGAGTTTCAAAACTTTTGTCATATTCGACGTTAAAGAGACGAGTTCATTATGAAATTTTACGGTTTCGGTAGCGGTATCCCAGTAGCATCGGTCGCAAAGCTTAATTATGTGATGAGTATTCATGGTGGCTATTGTAATCAAAAAGTGTCTTTAAAGTGTCTTTTTAATCTAATAATTTTAAGTAAAAGAGAATATTTAATAGACAA
>DLUI01000067.1:0-12670 GCA_002742695.1 Sulfuricurvum kujiense
CAGGAAAAGATTGAAGCGATCGTCCATATGTATTTCCGTATTGCCAAAGATCGACCGGAGACGATCGAGTATTTTTTACGGGTCTACCTCTCCAATCGGGAAGTATTTCAGAACTGCTGTGAGGGGATGATCTGCGTCTCCGCTTTTGTAACGGAAATGATGATCTTCTTCGAAGAGGGTGTACGATGCGGTGAGTTGAGAGATCAGGATTTTTTCAGTGCGTTCGGTCTTTTCATGGGGTATTTGGGGGGGATGGTGTTTATCCACGGTGAAAATATTCTCCCTAAACCGCTGGAGAGTTACGAGCACACCATTGCCGAAAATATCTATTATGCCCTCAAATCCCGCTAAGCTCCGCGTCATTTGGCTACAGGGGATCACCTGCAACGGCAACACTCACTCTTTTTTAAATGATCCTTCTTTGGGAACACTTTTAGATTCGATTGAGTTGCTCCATCATCCGCTCCTCCCATGTGCCAAGACACTCAAAGAACTTGTCAAAAAACTTCCCAAGTCCGATATCCTTATTTTCGAGGGGGCATACAGTCCCTCTTTCGAGCGTGCTGGAATGGCGATGGAGAGCCTTTTGATGACACTAGCATTGAAAACGAAACATATTATCTCGATGGGAAGTTGTGCGAGTTTTGGCGGAATCTTTAAAGAGAATGATCCTGAACACATTAGCGGGATAGTATTTGATAAAGAAAACGACAGCGGCCCTTTGCGGGATATGCGCAAAAAAGTGATTACCCTCAGCGGTTGTCCCGCTCATCCCAAATGGCTCAGTTTTGTGATCGAAATGATTAAAGCGAATAAACCTATTTTGGTCGATGAATATCGCCGCCCGAGGGAGTTGTATGCTTATCTCGTCCATAACGGATGTTTACGAAACGAGTATTTTGAGTGGAAAGTGGACAGCGATCATTTCGGAACCAAAGAGGGGTGTCTGTTTTATGCTCAAGGGTGCCAAGGCCCCTTTACCCACGGAAGCTGTAATAAAATTCTTTGGAATGAGGTGAGTTCCAAAACCCGCTCGGGGACACCGTGTGTCGGGTGTACCGAACCCACATTTCCTAAGCGGGATCTTTTCACGACCAAAACGTATATGTCTATCCCTTCTGAGATGCCTTTAGGGATACCGAAACGGAGTTATCTGGCACTCGCAGGGGCAGCAAAATCGTTCCATATCAAACGGCTGGAAGAGAGGTTGATTGATGATCACACATGAGCTGATCGAGCGGATCGAGGGGGAAGCGGTACTCGATTTTCAGACCGATAAAAGCGGAGTGGTTCAGGATGCCGCTATCCGATTCTTGCATTTTCGGGGGATGGAGGCGATCTTAGAAGGGCGCAATGCGCTCGATGCCCTCGTCATCGCTCCGCGTGTCTGCGGTATTTGCGGCCATTCGCATTTGATCGCGGCGGCTAGAATGATCGAAAACGCCTACATTGATGCGGGGTTCTCTCTCACGATCAGCCCCAAAGCTCATGCGATTCGGGAAATCACCCTCTCATGTGAACTGATCCAAAACCATATCAAATGGCTCTATCTCGTTATGCTCCATGAGAGCGGGAAGTTGCTCGCTGAAGAGCCTCCCGTTGCTCTCAAAGCCCTTTATGTCACATCTCAGATCAATCAACTCTGCGCCCTTTTCAGTGGACAGTGGCCGCACAGCTCCTACGCTATTCCCGGCGGCGTGACGTGCGATCCCACCCATATCGAGGTGATGCAGGCTCTGAAAATCCTCAGCGAGGTGGAGCGGTTTGTCGAGGATGAGGTGTTGGGGTGTCATGCAGAAGTGTTTAGGAACCATATCCGCGATGATTCGCTCCTCTCATTGGGGGGAGATTTCGGAAAACTATTGCGTAATTTTGAACGGTTGAGATTATTGGATACGGGAAAAAGCCACGGTCGCTTTTTGGTGTTGGGAGAGAGTGGAGGTTCCATAACAAACAGTGTACAAAGTACCGCCGATATTGCGCTAGTCTCTGAAGATTGCTCACACACCTTTGCCGAGGGGGGAGTAACCTATGCTAAAAATGCCCTCTACAACGGAGAGTTTTATGAGGGAGGCCCTTTGGCGCGTGCCCTCGTATCGAAACGAGACGGTATTTCGACTTTGTATCAGCGACACGGTGACACCGCATTGACGCGAATCACGGCTCGCATTGAGGAGATGGTGACTCTGATCGCGCATGTTCGCTCATTAGTGAGTTCCCTTGATCTCTCACAGCCCTCATTTATCCCTCCCTCCTCTATCGAAAGCATCAGCGGAGAGGGAATCGGTATCGTCGAAGCACCGCGCGGATCGCTGATTCATCGTGCCCGAATTGAGCGGGGGAAAATAGTAGAGTATTCGATCATCACCCCGACGCAGTGGAATCTGGGCAACGGAACCGCTTCAAATCTCGGAATAGCGCAAAAGGCGATGATCGGAGCCGAATCGATTGCGAAAGCGTCATTGATTTTTCGCACCTTTGATGTCTGCTCGGTGTGTACGACCCATTAAGAGATTGCAAATTGACAGATAACAGATGTTTCAGAGTGAAAAGAGTATTATAAGACGATAAAAAATACCGAAGGGGTACACATGAGTGAGGGATTGGTTCGATGCCGACAACGGATGGTCAATTACACCAAATCGCTTGCCCATTTGCGTGCCACGGTTGAAAAAGAGAGCCTCAACGAGATTGAAAAAGCGGGTTTGATCCAGTTTTTTGAGGTGGCGTTTGAACTTTCGTGGAAAGTGATGAAAGATTATCTCATCACCGAGGGGTATGATGTCAAAAGCCCACGCGAAGCGATCAAAACGGCGTTCGATTACGGGCTGATCGCAGATGGAGCCAAATGGCTCGAAGCACTCGAAAAACGGAACCTTGCCGCTCACACCTATGATGAATTAATCCTCGACGAACTCGAAGAGCTGATAACTCACACCTACTATCCGATGATGGAAGCGCTCAGAATCTCTCTCGAAGAGCGGCTATGATCGGACTTTCGGATTCGGAACTTCAAACTCTCCGCGATGTATTCGCCCGATTCCCCGACATTTCTGAAGTGATCCTTTTCGGCTCCCGCGCACGCGGAACGCACCGACCGTCCTCCGATGTTGATCTCGCCCTCAAGGGGGAAAATCTCAGTATCGACACCCTCGCGAAACTTCGCTATATCCTCGAAGAGGAGACCAATCTTCCCTATTTTTTTGATGTTGTGATTTATGATCGGGTGGAGAATGAGGCGTTGAAGAGGGAGATTGATGGTGGAGAAAAGATTTGAAAATTTATCTAAAAATACTGATTATGGATGGATTAAAAGTACATGGGTAAAAAAATATTAAAATTTTTACTGATTGGATTTTTTTCAATTTTATTTATATTTATGTGTTTAGTTGCTCTTCTATGGTTGATATTTCCAGCTGAAAAAGATCATCTTGATGATGGAGTATTAACTAAAAATTTAGAAGTGAATATTGATAGTTATAATAAATTGATAACTATGTTTCATGAAGATAAAAATATGTCTGTTATTGATGATACATGGATGAGACCTGAAAATGGTATTAGTAATCAGAGATGGGAAGAATATAAAAAGTTATTAACTAAATTAGACTTAGATGATGGAGTACGTTCGTGTGGTGGAGAATGTGTTGAATTTATTTCAACATCAAAAGGTTTATTGGAAGCTGGCTCTACAAAAGGATATAGATACAAACCTAAAAATCCAATGTCATTTAAATCTGAAGAAACTGTTGTAGATTATAAAAAGATTAATGAAAACTGGTATATTTTTTATGAAGTGGGTCGCTAAATGACTCACACCCCCATTACCGACACCATGGACGTATTCGCCGAAAAATTCGAAAACGTTGATCTTCACGGTAAAAAGATCACCAAAGCCGAATTTGATGACTGCACGTTTGTCTCATGCGATTTCAGCGAAACCTTTTTCTCCTCCTGCAAATTTACCGAATGCCGTTTCGAAAACTGCAATCTGAGCCTGATGAAACTCACCAGTAGCAAAATGAGCGATGTCGAGTTTGTCTCGTGCAAGATGATCGGGATCGATTGGACGATGGCGGATTGGAAGAGTTTGCTCAATGCTGAGCCCTTGCGTTTTCGCGAGTGTATCCTCAATGATAGCAACTTTTTTGGACTGAATTTAGAAGGACTACTTATGCGTGAATGCCGAGCCAAAGAGGTTGATTTTCGCAATGGGATGTTTCAAAAAGCGGACTTTAGCTTGAGCGATTTCAAAGGGGCGCTGTTCGGAAACACCCACCTCGAAGGTGCCAATTTTACCGATTCTTCCAACACCTCTATTGATATACGTTCCAATCACCTTCACGGGGCGATATTTAACCGCTATGAGGCACTATATCTGCTCGAATTAATGGGAATCGTGCTCGTCGATTAGAGAGTGCTTTTCGTTCGTGGTGAACCTGTCGAACCATGAACTTCTTACCCTTCGACAAGCTCAGGGCGAACGGATAAATTCCCGTCATTGGTTCTAAAATTAAATAACAAATTATCTTTTTAAATTAAATTTTACCTTTTAAATATTCGTTTAAGTTATCCAGACGTACAATGGTGAATGACTATTCATAAAATACGAGGGAGAGATCATGTCTGATAAAGTAGAAGCAGTTAAAAAACTGTTTACTTCCCAAAGTTCGCGAGTCGAAACAAATAAGGGTGATACGTATTACCAAGAGTTGTTCGATAAGTGTGAGGCGAGATTGAACGAGATGCGCTCACATCAGCCGGCTAATAAGCTCGATTTTGCCGATCTTTTGGAAGAGAACGGGATTGATAGACGAGAGTTTATGAAATGGGCGAGTGCTACAACAGCGATGCTGATGCTTCCACCTATGTTTACCCCTCTCGTTGCCGATGCGGCAGTGTTGATGAACCGAGCACCGGTTATTTGGCTTGAACTCCAAGACTGTGCCGGTAACTCCGAAGCCCTTTTGCGCGCTGACGGACCGAAGATAGATGAAATTGTCCTTGATATTATCTCTCTTGAGTTTCATGAGACGCTTCAAGCCGCATCAGGCCATCAGGCTGAAAAACAGCTCGATGAAGCGATGGAACATTTCAAAGGGAAATATCTTCTTTTCGTAGAAGGTTCTATTCCGATGGCGATGGACGGTCAATACGGAACGATCGGTGCGAAAGCTGAAACGTTTCATGACCACTTACTCCGCTGTGCCGAAAATGCTGCGGCAGTTATTGCGGTAGGAAGCTGTGCAACGTTCGGCGGTATTCCTGCTGCCTCTCCGAATCCTACCGGTGCGGTTGGGGTTATGGACGTTGTTAAAAACAAACCGATTATTAATATTCCGGCGTGTCCTGCGAATCCTGCCAATATGGTCGGAGTCATTTTGCATTACGTATTGACAGGACAGGTTCCTGAGCTTGATTCACTTCTTCGTCCTAAATTTGCATTCGGCTATCGTATCCACGATAACTGCGAACGCCGCGCACACTTCGATGCGGGTGAGTATGTTGAGGAGTGGGGCGATATCGGTGCTAAAAACAATTTCTGTCTCTACAAAATGGGATGTAAAGGGCCGATGACGTTTAACAACTGTTCCATCGTCCGTTACAATGACGGGGTAAACTGGCCTATCGGAGTCGGACGCGGTTGTATCGGATGTTCGGAACCCGATTTTTGGGATAAATACGCGTATGAGCGTCCAATGGCGGATGCAAAAATCAAAGCCCCTACGGGCGGTGTCGAGAAAACCGTTGACGAATTCGGTTTGGGCATGTTGACCGCAGTCGGTATCGGTATCGGTATCCATGCAGCAGCAAGTGCCATTGCAGGTAAACGAGAAAATTCAGGAGAGAGCCATGAGTAAGCACATTGTAGTTGACCCTATTACCCGTATTGAGGGACATTTACGCATCGAAGCGGTCATTGATGAGAATAACACGATTGTTGATGCGTACAGTGCTTCGACTATGTTTCGTGGAATTGAGACGATTTTACAAGGACGCGATCCTCGTGACTGCGGACTTTTAGCAATGCGTATTTGCGGTGTATGTACCGGAACACACTATCAACGCTCTATCGAAGCGGTAGAGGATGCGTTTGATATTACGATCCCTAAAAATGCCCGTATCGTTCGTAACTTGATCCAAGGTGCACTTTATGTCCATGACCATGTGGTTCATTTCTACCACCTTCATGCACTTGATTTCGTCGATGTTGTTTCAGCATTGTCAGCTGATCCGGCTAAAACAGCGGCAGAAGCTCGCAAATGGGCGGGTGTTGCGGGTGTAAGTCCGTTTATCGACGGGGAAAGCCAATTTAAAGAGATCCAAGATCGTGTGGCAAAATTTGTCAAACAAGGGCGTTTAGGGATTTTCGGAAACGGTTACTGGGGCAATCCACATTATAAATTGACTCCGGAACAAAATCTTATCGGCGTTGCCCACTATCTTATCGCGTTGGACGTACAACGTGATTTGGCAAAAATGCAGGCGATCTTCGGCGGTAAAAATCCGCATCCGCAATCCATCGTTGTCGGCGGGGTAACGTGTGTGCAAGATATTCAGAATCCTGCACGTATCGCATTGTTCAAATCGCTTCTTCTTGAAGGGACTAAGTTTGTCAAACAAGCGTATTTGCCGGATGTTTATATGGCGGGAACGATGTACGCGGGTGAAGCGACCGATTCTAAAGCGACGTTTAGCGAGCTTGTCGGGGGCAAAGGGGTCGGCGGAACCGGCGGAGGACTCTTGAACTTTATGAGTTACGGTGATTTCCGTCTCGATGATACCGGTTTTTATAAATCTGCTCTCCTTTTCCCTAAAGGGGTAGTAATGGGCGGAGACATCTCTAAAGTCCTTCCGTTGGATGAAGCAAAAATCATGGAAGATGTGACCCATGCATGGTACAAAGGGGACAAACCTCTCCATCCGTATGAGGGGCAAACGATCCCTGAATATACCGGTTTGGACAAACGTTCTGACGGTATCGCGTATCTTAAAACAAAAGAGAAATACAGCTGGATCAAATCACCGATTTACAATGATGCCCGTGTTGAAGTGGGACCGTTGGCTCGTATGGTGATCGGTGTCGCTAGCAAAGATGAACGTATTACCAAATACGTGACCAACTTCCTTAAACGGGGAAATCTTCCGGTGTCTGTCTTGTTTAGTACGGTTGGACGTACGGCGGCTCGTGCGATTGAAACCGAGTTGATGGCGGATGTAATGGTCGAGTGGATTGACGAGCTTGCAAAAAATGCGGCAGCCGGTGATCTCAAAACATGGGCTGAATTTGATTTTGACGAAGTGAGTGTGAGTGCAAAAGGGCGCGGTATGGCGGAAGCTCCGCGCGGAGCACTCGGCCACTGGGTCAGCGTAGCGGATGGAAAAGTCGTCAACTATCAAGCGATTGTTCCATCAACATGGAATGCGGCTCCGCGTGATTATAAAAACCGTATGGGTGCCTATGAAGCGAGTTTGATCGGTACCAAAGTGGCCAATCCGGAACAGCCGCTCGAGATCATCCGTACGATTCACAGTTTTGACCCATGTATCGCATGTGCGGTTCACGTTGTCGATACCAAAGGTAAAGAGCTTGCTGTTTACAAAGTAGATACCTCTTGCAGTATCTAAGGAGAGAATCATGAAACAGGGGTACACACAAGTCAAACGTATGACACCGATCATGCGAGTCATGCATTGGGTAAATGCGATTTGTTTGGTTGGGGCGATTGCTACAGGACTTTATATCGGGCACCCGTATTATCAGACATTGATTGCTGATGGTGCCGTCGATAAATACGTCATGGCGTGGAACCGTTACGGCCATTTTATCATTGCGATCATTTTTGATGTAACATCGATTGTTATTGCCTATCTTTATTTTTTCAGCCGTTTTGAAAAACCGTACAAAAAGGTGATTCCGAATACGAAAAATATTAAAGAATTCAAAAATGTTTTCATCAATTTAATAAGCTTAAACCGTAAAAATGAGTTGAATTCAGAGCATGCGGACAGTTTTAATACCGTCTATTTTACGATTTTCCATTTACTGTTAATTTGGATGCTTCTCACGGGGCTTCAACTTTATGTACATGGATTGGGTTCAGGGACAAGTTCCATCGGTGCATGGTGGCCGTGGATGCTCCATGCAGTAACCGATTGGACATTGTATGTAACCGGCGGAAGTAAAATGGATGTCCGCATCTCGCATCATTTGACGATGTGGTTGATCATCTGTTGGGTAGTGTTTCATATCTATTACCAAGTATGGAGAACTATTTTCTGGAAAGAGGGCGATATCGGAATCGTTATCAGCGGAACGAAGTTTGCAAAAGACAAATCACCTAAAAGTGAATAAAAGTAAGGGCGGGCTTTAAGCCCGCCTGCTCTGTTTTTCCTAGATTCCCGGTGGGGAAGCGATGAAAGATAGCGCAGACAGTAAGGATTATTATGGCTTTCACGTTAGAGGTAATGACCTCTTTTTCACAACCGACGATCAAAAATTATCTGATTTCAACGATCCGCTCTTTCGGGATAAAAGCGGTTGTCCACCAACAAAAAAATAAAATTATTTGTGCGTTTAACAGCGGCGATGAAAAACTCCAAGAGTGTTTGGAAGCGATTGCTCTAACGCTCCCCGCATCGGCTTTTATGAGTAGTTCCCAGCATTACGATATGGAGGGAGAACCTGAAGAAATCCCCGATTTTGCGGTAGAGTATCCGGTGGCTTTGGGATTATGCCCCAGCTGTCAAAAAGAGATGTTTGACCCCTCCTCTAAACGCTACTATTACCCGTTTACCCAATGCACCCATTGCGGAGGGCAATACGCATTTTTCGAACATTATCCCTATAAACGCGAGAATACCGTTTTTTCGTATCTCAAACCATGTCCGACGTGTGAAGAGGAAGCGAAACAGTTAGGCCGCCGTGAAAAACAGGTTCTTAACTCCTGCCACACATGCGGTATCCCTGTAAAACTTATCCATAAAGATAAAGAGCGCTATGCGAATGATGCGGGGAGTTTTCGAACGATGTTTGAAGTTGCCGCCAAAGCATTGCGTGACGGCAAAACCCTGCTCGTGAAAACAACAATGGGATATCGACGATTTTATCGCTCGCAGAAGCTGGAAGAGGGTTCGGTTTTGATGCTGGTGAATGCCATGAAAATCACCGAATTTTCCTCTCTCATTAACGATGAATTTAACGCACTCCTCAGTATCGAGCGTCCGATTCTGCATGTTGCCCTCAAAGATGAAACACTGCGCAGTACCTTCGGAACTTCCATCGATGTTAAATACCCCGATGAGGGATTTTCGATTCTACTCGCCAAAGAGCTTACCCTTTTGGGGGTTGATTTTATCGCGTATGAGGCACTTGAGAGAGCAGCGGAAGCCGATTTTGTGATGGAGTTTGATTTGGAACTCAATTATCAGAGCGATATGCATCTCTTCATCAATAAAGATATCAAATTTATCACCTCGGGTGAGCGGGTCTCGTTCCCCTCTCGCCTCCCTTATGGAAGAGATACACTCAGTATCGCTCACGGTTTGGTCGGGATCAAAGATGCAAAAGGGATGCTGTTTGATCAAATGGGGCGCTTCACGTTTGCTTCCACTACCAAAGTCAATCAGCTTGAAACCGAAACACCTTCGGTTGAATCGGGCAATTTCCATACCATGGCTCCGGATGAGGCTTCGTTTATGTCGGTTATTGCCGAGCACAATAAATTCGGAACCAAAGTGGTCGGTGCCTATTTCGAGGGGGAACCCTCTTTTCTCTATTATGACGGTAAAAAAGTGATTCGTGTCGTTCCGCCGAAGCACTTTAGCCCCATCGGATTAATAGACGCTTTGAAAACACTCCGTGAGGGATCGGATCGCCTGATCGGTAATGTTGAGAAACATCACCCTGAACTCTATGCGCTCCTTGTGAGAATCGAGAACAGTGATGTCAATCTCTTTGATGCGACGGCCATACTTTTGGGGTTGGAAGAGGAAAGTTTTAGCGGAGTGATGAAAGAGGCATTAAAATTTATCGGCAAGGGCGGTTTACAGATCGATACCAAAGTCGAAGATAACCGTTTTGATCATTTTGCCTTTTTATCGAGCATTATTAGTTATCGTCTCGCAGGTGTCGATTCAGTTTATCTGAGCTATTCTATCTTCGAATCTTTCGGTGATTATTTCAGTGAACTGTTAAATGAAATCAAAGGTAAAACGAAAGCAAACGATATCGTGTTGTGCGGATCGTATTTTGCCGGACAATCCCTTTTTAGCCGATTGCAGAGGAATCTGAAAGCGTCTACAGTGCTAATGAATATGAGTTATCCGATCGGGAAGGAAAATTGCGTTGTCGGTGGAGTCTTTTTATAGCACGAGTGTCCGTATCATTGTCAAAGGGATAGTGCAAGGGGTCGGATTTCGACCGTTCGTCTATCGTGAAGCTCTCCGTTACCGAATTACAGGGTTTGTCTGTAATACTCCTGAGGGGGTGGTGATCGAAGCGCACGGGAAACATTGTGAGCAGTTTATAAAAGCACTGAGAGAAAATTTTCCCGTCCAAGCCCGCATCGACTCGATGGAGATCGAGCCGTGCGAATCTGCTGCGTATACGGGTTTTGAAATTCGAGAGAGTACTCTGGGGTTAGGGTCTGTTGCGATTCCTCTCGACAGTGCACTTTGTCTTGCATGCCAAACCGAAATGGATGATCCCGCCAATCGCCGTTACCGCTATCCGTTTATCAACTGCACCGATTGCGGCCCCCGTTATACCATCATCCAAACCCCGCCGTATGATCGTGTCCGTACCTCGATGAAACATTTTACGATGTGTCCTGAGTGTTTAGAAGAATACAATGATCCGACTTCCCGCCGTTACCATGCTGAACCTATCAGTTGTCCTAATTGCGGTCCTAAGCTTACCTTTTTAGATAATAGTGGAAATATGCTAGAGGGAGATTCCATTGCGCTTGCCGTTGAAATGCTTAAAGAGGGAAAAATAATTGCCCTCAAAGGGCTGGGTGGATTTCATCTGATGTGCGATGCTACTTCGGATACCGCCGTTGCGAAACTGCGACTGCGCAAGCACCGTAAATCCAAACCCCTCGCGGTGATGTTCGGCTCATTGGAGCAACTCGAAACGTATGTATCGATCAATGAGGTGGAAAAAAGCCACATCACGGGTTCTATCAAGCCTATCGTGATCGTTGATGCACAATCAGAGACGAACCACCTCTCCTCTCTCATCGCCCCTCATATTCAGAGATTGGGAGTGTTTCTTCCCTACACGCCGCTGCATCGGTTGTTGTTTGAATCGATCGATTTTCCCCTCGTCGCGACAAGTGCCAACATCAGTGATGAGCCGATTATGATCCGCTCTTCTGAGATAGTGGGTCGGTTAGCTCATGTCGTGGACGGTATACTCGATCATGATCGTACCATCATCAATGCCCTCGATGATGCGGTGATCCAGATAGCAGGGAATCGGGTGGTGATGTTGCGTCTGGGTCGTGGGTTTGCACCCCATACCTTTGCCTTGCAACACCCTACCGACAAAGCGGTTTTAGCCCTCGGTGCCCATCAAAAGAGTGCCATTGCACTGGGAGTCAAAGAGAACATGATCCTCAGCCCCCATATCGGTGATCTGGGAAGTGTGGAAGCCGATGGCTATTTTGAGCGGACGGTGCAGACCTTTAAACGATTTTATGACGTAGAACCCTCACTTTTGGTACATGATCTTCACCCTCAGTACGCTTCGAGCGCCTATGCACTGACGCAAAAAAGAGAGCACTACGGAATTCAGCACCATTACGCCCATATCTTGGCGTGTATGGCGGAGTACGGTATGGATGAAAAAGTGCTTGGGTTCGCGTATGACGGTACGGGGTATGGAGAGGATGGAAGCCTATGGGGTGGAGAGGTGATGGTTGCCGATGTACACGCTTTTGAGCGGATCGGACATCTAAAACCGTTTGCCCTCTTAGGCGGAGATAAAGCGATCAAAGAACCCCGTCGGATTGGGTTATCGTTGTTGTTTGATATCTATAGTCTTGATGAGGTGCTGAACATGAAGTCGCCTACAGTAGAAGCGTTTTTACCTCATGAAATCCGAACCTTGCATCATATGTGGAGTAAAAATATCAATGCTCCGCGCAGTAGTTCGATAGGACGCTTATTTGATGCGGTAGCATCATTGGGCGGATTTGTTCAAAGTCTGGACTACGAGGGGCAGGGGGGGATGATGATGGAGTCGTTTGTTGATGATTCCGTTGTCACGCCATTTTCTTTTGAGATCGAAAACGGTGTGATCGATGTCTCTGCGATGGTGAAAGAGATCATCTCCCTCCAAGGGGATAAAACCCAGATTGCGAGCCGTTTCCTCTCGACCATTGAAACGATTATGGAGCATTTTGCACATCTATATTCCGAATTACCGATCGTTATCGGCGGAGGCGTGTTTCAAAACCGTGCTTTGATGAGCCGACTCTATCGCCGTTTCGGAGAGGGACGATTTTATGCCCAACAGCAAACGCCGATCAATGACGGCTCTATCGCTTTAGGGCAGCTTTATTATGCATTACACAACACAAAGGAAGATAATGGACGCTAAAGTAGCCTTAATCGGTTCGGGAAACGCATTTTTTATGGATGAGGGGATCGGGCTTTACGCAGG
>DLUI01000067.1:12765-20983 GCA_002742695.1 Sulfuricurvum kujiense
GCCGATACGACGATGATCAGTATTGTTCCCGAAGACATTATCAGTGTCTGTGTCGATGTTACCCCCGCACTCCGTGCACATTGGGAGAGATATATTGATGTGATAGTCGAAGAGTTGGAAAAATGCGGTATCACAGCGAAGCGTAAAATCGATGTGATGAGTTTGGATGAGATTTTAGAGCAGTTTGCCAATCCGAGTATCGAGCACGGCAAAGGTTTCTGATGTCGAGTGTCGTATTGGGTGTCGGAAATGTGCTTGAAGAGGATGACGGTGTCGGGATATATGCGTGTGCCTATCTAAACGCCAACTATACGTTCACCCCTGACATAGAGATCATCAATGGCGGAGTCGAGGGGATCAATCTCCTCAACCTCTTTATGGAACACGAGCGTATCATTATCCTCGATACGATCAATCTTGACGATGAGGCGGGAAGTATCTACAATATCCCCTCCTATGAACTCAGCGGTTACGGGTTGAACAGCGGTGGAGCGCATGAAGTGGGGGTGATGCAGTGTCTGGATATGATCGAGTTGATGGGACATCCGTTGCCTGAATCAAACGTTATCGGGATCATTCCCAAAAGTATCACGTTTCATATGAGGCTGAGCGATACGTTGAGCGAACACTTTAATAGCTATATAAATACAGTTATTAACTATCTTAAAACTATAGAGATTGATGCGACACCCAACGAGACACATACGAGCCTATTAGAGATTATTGAGGATTTTAAATATCCGAGCCGTTAGGGTGAAAATAGAGTTGTTCTAAGAGGGAACTATTTTTCCATCTTTGTACAATTTACCCATGAGGTAATATGATCGCGATGGAGCGTATCTAAATTCTTCACTACCTCGACCGCTTTAGGATGAACGTCATGGAATAAAATAATCCCTTTTCGATGCAAAAGCATGAGGGTGATGGTTCGATCTTGTACTTGTTTTGTCGTTAATTTTTGGTTCCAGTCTTGAGAATCAATGTTCCATAGCATGACTCTATCTCCCAAACTCCAGAGTCTATCGACTAATGCTTGTTGGCGTTGACCATAAGGTGGTCTAAACCACACATAATTTTTTGATGTACCTTGTAACTGATTATCAGTAATCATACTACGTGTTTTATCGTAGAGTTGAGACCAATTTTCGAGTTTTGGATGTGGCGTATGAACATAGCCGTGAGAACCGACACACATATCGCTATAAAGTTGTTTAATCTCATTAGCTCCATGCGTTTTCAGTGCCCCTTCTAAATTTTCTCCCAATACAAAAAATATTCCGTTGATATTAAGTTTGCGTAATTGGTCGGTTACCTGTGGTGTTTGTGAATATTTTGGACCATCATCAAAGGTCAAGAGAAATTGACCATCTGGATAATCAAATCCTTGTAGTTCTCTCTCATCGAGGGTGTCAATCTCGGAGGTAATTCTGGGAAATAGAGTCGCTAACCTTACTTGTTCATAAAGATAATAAGAGAAAAAAGTTTGAGAAGCGTTATACCAAGACGAGAGCTTTTGATCCGGTTTATATTGTAGAGATAGATTTGAGAGTTCTTGCCAATTATTGACATTTTGACAAAGCTCTTTTTTATCAGCGCAACTTTTTTGTGCTTGTTTGAAATTATGTACTAAATTATTTTGAGTAAATGAAAGCCATTTTGTTACAGAAGGAAGATTGACATTTTTCACAGATGTGAATGCTACTATCGATGATGTATCGGAAAGGTTGATGCTATTGATTTTACGAACATAACTGATGATTTCGTTGCGTGAGGCATTGTCAAATGAACTTTTTGAATGAATAGAGTAAGGCCAAAGTGTTCTATCAAAAGTAGCTATTCTTTCAGGACCATAAGCATGGATAGTAATAGAAAAAAATAAAATACAAGAAATAAATCGCATATTTTTCCTTTTTGATTGTGTATAATACAAAAAAACACATAAAAGGGTTATTATGATTAAATTGTCTTCCTTGGTTTTTACAACATTATCACTGTTTTATATGAATAGTGGAGCAAAAGAGATCCAAATTTTATCTGCTGTAAAGAAAGATACCCCTATCGCAAATGCGGAAGTGATATTTCAAAAAACGGGAGAGACATCAGTTAAGATGGTTTCTAATGAACAAGGTAAGGTCTTTTATGGTGGCTATCGTGGTATTGACGCATCAGATACGATGATGTTGATCAAAAAGCCCGGTTTTTCTACTTTAGTTGCTAAATGTCCTTGTGATGGCTTAACCTATGCTCTTAGCCCAAATATGCAAAATTTAGATAGTTTACGCGTTGTTTTAACATGGGGACACAATCCAGTTGATTTAGATTCGCATTTGTCTTATCCGCAAAATCATATCTTTTTTGGATCACAAGTAGGTAGCCAAGCAAATTTAGATGTTGATGATACGGATAGCTTTGGTCCTGAAACGATTACAATTGAGAAAAAACAAGTCGGTAAAAAATATATTTATGCTGTTCATAATTATTCGGAGAACTCCAATCCTACATCGAGCAGATTGAGTTCTTCAGGAGCAACTGTTAACGTGTATATAGGTCAAACACTGGTTCGTACTTATTATACAATCCCTCATCATATTGGTAATATTTGGGTTGTATTCGGTATCGATGAAAATGGAATATTTCATGATATAAACAGTTATATTGGTACATCAGATAATTCAGAGGGAGTAAAAAATATTTTAACTGGTATGTTAAGTATGTCAAATTTTCAGACATCCAATAGCTTTTCTCGATCTGATTTATCTCAAGCAGAAATACTGAATAAACAAGGTGAACAGCAATATCATCGAGGAAATCTAGAAAGTGCTATGTATTTATACCAAGATGCAATCAATATTTCTTCTAGTTACGGTCAAGCATACAGTAATTTGGGATTGACGTATCAAAAATTAGGTCGCGAAGCAGAAGCATTATGGGCAAATCGAAAAGCGATTGAATTGGCCAATGGAAGCACGAAAAATACAGTACAGGCAAGCTCTTATTATAATATTGCGAAAATTTATGAAAGTAGATCTCAATGGCAGGATGCGTTGAATAATTACCGAAATGCCCTTTCTAAAAAGGAGCATCCGGCATATCGTCAAGGAATTGCTCGAATGCAAGCGAAATTACATTAACATCGTTTAAATACCCGAGCCGTTAGGGTAATAAAATATGAGATTTACCAAAATGAAGTTTTGATATAATGATGTCAACACACACGAGGTGACACTATGACAATTGCAATGAATAAAGCGATTGAGGATTTACGGGAACTTACTCCTAATGAAAAAGGGTTCGTTGCACAATACTTGATCTCCTCCTTGGATACCATACAGGATGCTGATGCCCAAACTGAGTGGGCGGAACTAGCGAAAAAACGTTTCGAATCCTTGGAAAATGGTGACGTCCAATCGGTAAGCTGGGAGAGCATAAAAAATCAGATTTTAGGTGCTTGAGTGAAGCCATTGCGCTTTCATCCTGATGTAAGTATCGATGTCAAAGGCTCGTATGCGTGGTATGAAGAGTGCTCAATCGGTTTAGGGGATAGATTTATTTCCCAATTAGAACACTCCTATGAAGCAATCAGCCACTTTCCGCAGATGTGGTCTCCTTTTGAATATGAATTCCACCGCTATGTTTTACCCCATTTTCCATTTTCTGTCATTTATAAAGAAACTAACGATACGATTTTTGTACTTGCCGTGATGCATAATAGCCGTAAACCCGGATACTGGCAAGATAGATTATAAAAGTAAAGTGTTTAAGTATCCGAGCCGTTAGGGCGAAAATAGAGTTGTTCTAAAATCTTTGAACGCTCAGAAGGAGGGGTATTGAACTTAAACTCCGCCTCTTTGAGATAGTAGGGGAAGTGGTCATTACTTACCCCTTTAAAACTAGTAATAAACTGTTCAAAATAGTGCCAAAACTTCGTGATAGCATTGTCGTGCTCGGATATTTTGATAATTTTGCTGGTGCGCATAAATTTTGAAAACTCTTTTGAATAGACTTCTTCAAGGTTATCTTCGACAAATTGCTGTTTGAACATCCCGAGTGAGGGCATGAGAAGTGTGTAAACATAGTTACCGTATCCGAATGTCAAAAAATTATGGGAGTCGAATATAGCCGTTTTATCACGTCGTTTGGACTTTTCGAGGTAGAGGTACTCTTCATATTGAGACTCTTGCGTGCGAAAAGTTTCATATTGAGCTTCACAATATTCAGCCGCTAGATGGCGGAATTTTTGATAGTACTTGAGTGTTGTTACATAACTGAGATTGAGAGTTTTAGAAGTAGCGAGGGCATTTTCATCATGGCAGAAGAGTTGAATCAAGGATTTGATTTGATCCACACGCATCGGGCTGTATTTTTTTTTACAGACAGAGCACTTGACCATCCCGTCAGTTAGCTGATAGAGGGGATGATGACAGTAAATACAAGGAATAGAATTTTTCATAAAGAATAGTGTAGCGTAACATCGGTTAAGTTCTAAAAATATATAAGAAACGAGAAGATTTAGGTTCTTTTTACGGAAAATATCTATAATTGTTACTTCTGAATGATGATTCATAAAAGGGAATAAACATGGAAATCGGATTGATGATCATTTTTTGGTACGGAATATTACACGCATTCGGGCCTGACCATTTGAGTGCTATTGCCGATTTTTCGATTGGAAAAGAGGCAAAAAAAACGTTTATGATTGTAGGTGCTTTTGCCGTTGGACATGGATTGATGCTTTTTATATTTGCAAAACTCCTTCAACATTTTTCTATTCCGGAGAGTGTAACCGCGTATGGGGATGTGATCGCATCAAGCGTTATATTATCTATAGGACTCTATCTTTTGTATATGGTGTACAGCAACAAAATCCATTTGCACTCCCATATTCACGATGGAAAAAAGCATGTTCATATTTGGTTCGGAAAAGAACATGAACATAAATCCTCAGGCGGAAGCGGATCAGCATTCGGTATCGGTGTCTTGATGGGGATCGGCGGGGTACGCGGAATGTTGGTAACCCTTGGGATGATGCAGGGGCAAAGTATTGATGGGTCGATGATTCTTGCCTTTATTTTGGGTGTAATGGTCGTATTTTTGAGTTTTGGATGGGTCATAATGTGGATCAATAAAGATATACTCACCAATATCAAAAATGTTCGCCGTGCGTTTGCAACGGTAGGGGCTATTTCCGTTGTAGTTGGCGGCAATATGCTTTTNNGATTTTAATAATGTGTAAAGACTGCGGATGTTCCATTACGGATCACGATCATCACCACGACCACGACACGCATCATCACGATCACGGAGATCATGATCATTCTCATTCCCATCAGGCGGCGCATGAGACACTGCACCACAACCCTCAGTTGAACGATAAAAAAACGATCGACGTCATCAAAAAGATTTTAGACAAAAATGACCATGAAGCGCACCATAACCGAGAACATTTCAACGATCACGGAGTATTGGCAATTAACTTGATGAGCTCTCCCGGAAGCGGTAAAACGGCACTCCTTGAAGCGATGGCAGATATTTCACCCTTTAAATTTGGAGTGATCGAGGGGGATTTGGAGACATCGCGCGATGCCGATCGTCTCATCGCCAAAGGGATTCCTGCGGTGCAGATTCAGACGGGAAGTGCGTGTCATTTGGATGCGTTCATGGTTCATAAGGGATTGCACGATTTGGCAATCGCTGATTTAGACGTCTGTTTCATCGAAAACGTCGGGAACCTCGTTTGCCCTGCGAGCTACGATGTGGGATCACATCTCAATATCGTCCTTGTTTCCATCCCTGAGGGGGAGGACAAAATCGCCAAATATCCGGTGATGTTTAGAGCGGCTGATCTCATCCTGATCACGAAAACCGATCTTCTCCCCCATTTCAAATACGATATCGAACGTGAAAAAGCGGAAGCGCGAAAGATCAAACCGAACGTCGATATTTTGGAAGTCAACATCAATGATGACGCATCCGTAAAAAGGGTGATCGAATGGATCGAATTTAAACGAAAGATGAGAAGCTAATTATGTGTTTATCCATCCCCTCAAAAGTGGTCAAAATTGATCTTGAAACGAACACGGCAACCGTCGATACAATGGGGGTTCAGCGTACTGCAGGACTCGATCTTATGGAAGAGGGCACAGTCGCTATCGGTGATTACGTACTGCTCCATATCGGATTTATAATGAATAAAATCGACGAAGAGGATGCCCTCGAATCGCTCAGAGTCTATCGGGAAATATTGGACGTTATGGATGAACAAGAGAGGCTTGCTGCCATAGAAGAGAGTGCTAACTGTCCGAACGGCGGAGTCTGAAATGGGGCTGGAACTCAAAAATCTTTATGATGACTTTCGAGATGCGGACACAATAAAAGCGTATGCGAAGATCATCGCCGCAGATGCGTTAAAACTTCCCCATCCTATCAATATCATGGAGGTGTGCGGCGGGCATACCCACACCATCATGAAATACGGTATTTTGCAACTTTTGCCCTCGAACATTAAATTCGTTCACGGGCCGGGATGCCCCGTGTGCATTATGCCCAAAGAGCGGATCGACCATGCCTATGTGTTGAGTCAGCAAGCAAACGTCATTTTGGTGACGCTGGGCGATATGATCAAAGTCCCCGGAAGCAACGGCTCTCTGCAAGATGCACGAAGCAAGGGTGCGGATGTCCGTTTCGTCTACTCGCCTCTGGATTGTCTCAAAATCGCCCAAGAGAACCCCGATAAAACGGTCATCTTCTTTGCCATCGGTTTTGAGACGACGACCCCGATGACCGCCGCCCTTTTGGACACGGTGATAAAAAAGGATATTAAAAACATCCTCTTGCACGTCAACCACGTCACCGTACCCGAACCGATGCGCGCCCTCATCAGCGACTCAGCGTGTATTATCGATGCGTTTTTAGGACCCTCCCACGTCAGCGTTATCAGCGGAAGCAAAATCTACGAAGAGTTCCCACGTGATTGGGGAAAACCCGTCGTAGTCAGCGGATTCGAGCCGGTGGACGTGATGCAGTCGATCAGTATGATCGTCAAACAATTTATCGAAAATCGATGTGAACTCGAAGTGGAGTACAAACGTGCCGTGACGAGAGAGGGGAACCTCAAAGCCCAAGCGTTGAATGATACATATTTTCAAAAAGTGGACTTTCGCTGGCGCGGTCTAGGCGACATTCCCCAAAGTGGGATGGGTCTAAAGCCGGAGTATGATCGCTACAATGCCGAGAAGATTTACGATGCGATACTGCCAAAAGAGGAGATCAACGATCACAAACTTTGCATTTGCGGTGACATCCTAAAAGGAAAAGCCTCTCCGCCGCAGTGTTCTATTTTCGGCACCGCGTGTAAACCGACGAGCCCTGTAGGTAGCTGTATGGTAAGCTCCGAGGGGGCGTGCTCGGCGTATTATAAGTATGGGAATTTGGTATGACTAAAACAATCACATTAGCCCAAGGCAACGGCGGCGAAGAGAACAACGAACTCATTAAAAAGGTGTTTTACAAAGCCTTTAAAAATGAGATTTTAGAGCGGAGTGAAGATGCGGCGGTGATCGGGAACCTTGCTATGACAACCGACAGTTTTACTGTGAGTCCCCTCTTTTTTGCGGGGGCGGACATAGGGAAGCTCGCCGTGTGTGGTACGTGTAATGACCTCGCCATGATGGGGGCGGTGCCGAAGTATCTGACGTGCAGCGTTATCATCGAAGAGGGGTTTGAGGTCGAATCGCTGGAGCGGATCGTCGAGAGCATGAGAGCGGAATTAGCGATCAACGGTGCGGTCGTCGTCAGCGGTGATACCAAGGTAGTGCCGAAAGGGAGTGTGGACAAGATTTTCATCAACACGACGGGTCTGGGCGAGATCGTTCAGGCGGGGATCAGTTCGAACAACGTGAGCGAAGAAGATGTGATCCTCATCAACCGCGACATCGGGTGCCACGGAGCGACGATTTTTGCCGCACGTGAGGGGATGGAGATGAGCAGTACCCTCAAAAGTGACTGTAACTCACTCTATCCGCAGGTGAAAGCCCTTATGGACGGAGGGATCAAGATCACGGCGATGCGGGATGCGACGCGCGGAGGGGTTGCGGCGGTACTCAACGAGTGGGCGAGACAATCGAACGTCTGTATCGAAGTAGAAGAGGAAAAAATCCCCGTGAGCGATGAGGTCAAAGGGATTTGTGAGATGCTGGGCTTCGAAGCGACGGCATTGGCG
>DLUI01000097.1 GCA_002742695.1 Sulfuricurvum kujiense
ACGAAGCGCTAACGTACCGCTTGAGTATTTAACCAATCGCGTCAGTTTTTACAGCCGTGAGTTTTACATCGACGAGGGGGCGTTAATCCCCCGTCCTGAGACGGAACATTTGATTGATGAAGTGTTGGGACGTATTTCGGCAGATGAAGCTTTAACCATCGTTGAAGTAGGGGTAGGGAGCGGGATTATTTCGATACTTCTTGCATTGCATTTGCCAAATACCCGTTTTATTGCCGTTGATATTTCACCGCGTGCATTGGCTGTTGCACGCCGTAATATCGAAAGATTCGGTTTGAGTGATCGAATCGAACTGCGTGAGGGGGATTTGCTCTCATCTATCACTGAAAAAATCGATTTTCTAGTCTCTAATCCCCCCTATATCGCCCAAGACGCTCCGCTGGAGTCTAATCTCTCGTATGAGCCTCAAAACGCTCTCTTCGGCGGGGAAATCGGGGATGAAATGATTCGTGCTTTGCTGGATGAAGTGTACGCTCGCCGTATTCCTTCCTTTGCGTGCGAGATGGGTTACGATCAACGACTAAAAGTGCAAGAGTATCTTAAAAATTTTGCGGTACAATCTTTGGATTTTTATACCGATTACGCTGCGTTTGATCGGGGATTTGTATTAAAGGCTATTCATGAATAAGAAAGTGGTTATTGACGTTCTTTATATTTTACTCATCGCTATGACGGCAGGGGCTGTTTTGGTGCTTGGCGTGTTTGTTGCCGCCGTAGTCTTCCACTCAGAAGTCTATCTCACCCTCCCGCTTTTATCCCGCTACGAAGAGGGAAAAATTATGGGGGAAATTTTCCGCCGTTTTACCTATTGGGCTTATTTTATGAGTGCGGTCATTGCTGTGTACGAAGTGTCACGCTACAAAGTGATGCAGATTGATAAAATTTCGATTTTGAGTGCATTAGGTTCTATCGGAACACTCCTTTTATTCAGTGCCGTGTATACCCCAAAAATTTTAGAGTATCAATCACGGGGTGAAGCGGCGATCGATGCCTCATTCGAAGCTCTTCATAAAGCAAGTGAGATTGATTTTAAAATTTTGCTCCTCACTCTGTTGATTTTATTTAGCCGTAGAGCTTATTTGATGGCGGTAAAAAAATGATTCGATTTGATAATGTCACCAAAAGCTTCGGAAAACGGGAGATTCTGCGCGGAGTCAACTTAGAGATCGAAAAAGGGAAAACAACGGTCATTTTCGGCGTCTCAGGCGGCGGAAAATCAACGATTATCAAACATATTGTCGGATTGCTTAAACCCGATTCGGGAACCATCACCGTCGATGGGATACGGGTGGATAACGCCGATGAAACGACACTGCGCTCCATCCGAACCAAGGTGGGATTTTTGTTTCAAAGCGGTGCGTTATTTGACAGTATGAATATCCGTGAAAACGTTGCATTTCCGATGCGTGAGCATCAAAACCTTTCTATGAAAGAGTTGGAATACAAAATCGATGAAAAGCTCACGATGGTAGGGCTTGATCCAAAAATCGTCAAATCTCTCTACCCCGAAGAGCTCAGCGGCGGGATGCGCAAGCGGGTCGGATTGGCGCGTACCCTCGCATTGGAACCGGATGTTATTCTTTACGATGAACCGACATCAGGGCTTGATCCCGTTACGAGCGATTTTATCACCCAAATGATCTGCCGTCTTCGCGAAGAGATCAATATGACCTCTATCCTCATCAGCCATGATATTTCTGAGAGTTTTAAAGCGGGGGATAATTATGCGATGCTTTTTGACGGCGTGATTGTCGAAGCGGGGAATAAAGAGGCCTTTAAAAACTCATCGAATGCCGTTGTTCAGCAGTTTATCCATGCACGTGCCGAAGGGCCGATAGCGTTTCATTAACGTCCCCCAAACTTCTTCGTCCACCACTCTTGCGGAGTGAGGGTCTTCTCTCTTAGATGCTCTTCATCAAAGTTAAACTCATATTTAGAACAATACTCTAAAAGGATTGCATACGCTTCATTGATCTGAGTACTCATGGCGTGTGCCGTATCGGTATCATCAGGGTGTTTGTCGGGGTGCCATTGTTGCATCATATTTTTGTAGCGGGTTTTGATGTCGGAGAGGGTAGCTTTGTCGCTCAGGCCAAGGAGCGTTTTGGCCTTTATGAGCGTGTCAAATGAGAGCATGGAAAGAGAGATTAGTCTCTTTGTTGACGCATAAACGTCGGTACGTCGAGGAAGTCTTCCGTATAGTCACCGTTGGCAACCATCGCAGGGCGAACGACAACACGTGGTTTTGCAACCGTAGCGGCTGCGGCAACCGCTTCTTTGTTTTCAAATTCGCAGTTATTGATACCTTGTGCCGCTTTTTTCTCAAAACCGGTCGCAACGAGGGTGATGCGGATAAAATCTTTTGCCAATGACTCATCGGTCGTCGTACCGAAAATAACGTCAGCCGATTCATCCACGCTGTTATGGACAACGTCCATAGCGGCAGAGAGTTCCATAAACGGAAACTCAGGGTGCATACTGAAGTGAACCAAT
>DLUI01000087.1 GCA_002742695.1 Sulfuricurvum kujiense
ACAACAGCAGAGACATTCGGGGTTTTCATTAACATGGTTTTGAGCAACTTGAGGTTAATCATATCATCATCAACCGCAAGAACTTTTAGTTTCTTCTCATCCATTTAGAATTTCCCCATTCGTTTAGATAAATTTTTCAAAAACAAGACGTAACAGATCTTTGTTGATGACATTTTTGATAATCTCATGAACGTACATCGCATCCTCATTTTCTTCCGGAATACTTGGATCAATGAGCATGACGAGAGATGTATCACTGTTATTGAATCGGATTATATCATACAGATCCTTGAGATTTAATCCACTTAGTTTTTTATCAAAAAGGGCAAGTTTATAGCGACGATTTGTAAGCTCATCTTTGAGTTGATCAGAGGTGGTGACACTTTGATAGGTATATCCTAAATCATCAAGAATACGGGTAAAAAGTTTTAACTCAAGAGTATTTTGTTTTGCAATTAGAATATCGGCGTCATATGCGGAGATATGCTCTTCAGCGATAGATTCTTCAATGATAGGCTCTTCTAGGATAGGTTCTACCGTTGCTTCTATTTCTTCCTCAAAAGTTTGCGGTTCGATTTCATTGACAAAAACATTCTCAATCTCTTCGATCTCTTTCTCTATTTCAGGTTCACTTACAAGCGGTATTGATTCTTCGATGGGAACAATAATCTCTTGAACCGATTTTGGTACAGGGTTGATTTCAATAATTTTATGCGATAAGAAATTATTGAGCAGTGAGATGATCTCTGAACGGACTAGCGGTTTAGTAGTATATTCATCCATTCCGGCTGCCATAAATCGCTCACGATCCCCTTTAAGGGCATTGGCGGTCAAAGCAACGATTGGGATATGGTTTTGTCCGTAATCCTCTTCAAAATCTAAAATTTCCTGTGTCGCTTCGATACCGTCAAGTACCGGCATTTGAATATCCATGAAAATAATGTCAAATGTGCCGTTTTTACGTTTTTCAAATGCTTCAAGCCCATTATTAGCTATCGTAATTTCCAATCCGAGATCTTCAAGTGTTCGTCGAATCAGCTTTTGATTGATAATATTATCTTCTGCTACGAGTGCAGTCGCGGCAAAACGGGAATTTTTCTCATCAAACTTTTTACGGCGAGACATTTTGACTTTGCGGTTGCTAAAGGCTTCAGCATCATACGCATCAAGGGTGGTACGAATTTTCGAACTGTTGAGCGGCTCATACAAGACTTTGAAAATATCGATTCCCATTGAGTCGATTTTTTTCATATAGAACGATTTGGTTATGAGAACGAGCTGCTCTTGTGATGAAGCATACGCAACAATATCTTCATCCGTCGTGTAGTCGTTATCAATAAAGAGCAAGTCGTAATTGACCTGGCGCTCTAGCATTTTAAGTTCATCCATCTCATGGAACGTGGTATAGCTCACACCGAAATAGTCGAGGTACTCTTTAAGATAGGTATTTTGGAGTTTCTTTTTCGAATGGTTCTCCAAAATCACGGCATTGATGTTGGAAAATGATCCTTTGAGTGGTTCATTAAGGGTTTCAATCTCTTCAAACTCTAATGTAAAGAAGAAGCTCGTGCCGTTGCCCGGTTCACTCTCAAGGTCGAGTTGTGACCCCATCAATTCAACGAAACGGCTCGAAATGGTGAGTCCTAAGCCGGTACCGCCGTATTTACGGGTAATGGAGGTATCGGCTTGGGAAAAGGCTTCAAAAATACGTGATCGTTGTTCGCTGGTGACGCCGATTCCGTTGTCTTTGACTTGGAATCGAACTTTGGTTCGGTTGAGGGTATCACACTCTACGCGGCGGATATCGACGCTGATAGCCCCGCCGCTGTTGGTAAATTTGACCGCATTGGAAAGGAGGTTGATAATAACCTCTTTGATTTTAGTCGGATCCCCTTTGAGCGGTCGTTCTAGGCTTGGATCGACATAACAAGCAAGGTCAATGTGTTTTTCGGAAGCACGTACTCCGTAGACTTCAACAGCACTTTCAAACTCATCGATCGGATTAAAGACAATCTCTTCAATTTCAAGTTTATTGCTTTCAATTTTTGAGAGGTCAAGAATATTGTTAATAATTTCAAGAAGGTTTTCAGAACTTTTTTCAATGATGTCAATGAATTCGCGCTGTTCATCATGCAATTCGGTATCTTTGAGCAATTCGGTAAATCCGACGATTCCGTTGAGCGGTGTACGAATTTCATGAGACATATTGGCCAAAAACATCGATTTGGCTTCACTGGCTTCCATCGCGTATTGTTTATCATTGAGGGTCTGCTCAATAATACGCTCCAGCAAGCCATAGGCTTGAGCTGTACCTTCTGTCGTATCGAGGTTAATGGTATGGCTGAGTACTTCAGCTTCGGTATCGTGGGTATCTTCAGCAACCCGCTTGAGAACCGATTCAAGATTTTTAATATTGGTAGTGATCTCAGCAGAGAAGAAATAGCCTAAAATAGCGACCAATACTCCCAGTATCCAGACAGCAATAGCGATGATGAGAACTTGTACCGCTTGATCTTGTACGATCGAAGCCCGAGCATCCATAGCATCGATCAAAACTTTTTCGGCTTCGTTGATCGCGTCAATTTTCTCCGAAATCATAGCAAACCATATACCTGATTGTGTCTCATAGGCACCGGTTGTGCTGGTTTGCAAAATAGCAGTGCGTTCTGTCGTGATGTCGAGGAAAAGTTCCGTGTTATCTTCACTGTAAAGGGTTGCTTGAAGTTTTGACTGGATAGGTTTGTTGCTCATCCCTTCGAGATTGAAGGTATCGGCTTTAGCAATTAACGTAACCCATTTATTGAGTTCTTCTTCTGCAAGAGGGGTCGCACGTGAAAGGACATAGGTAATATAGTCACGTTCCACACTGCTGTACTCATTTGCACGGACTAAAGAGAGATAGGCAGATGAGAGGGAATTGACTTCCGGATCGAAATGAAGTGTTGCAAGGTCGGTAAGCTCATTAATGAGGCGCTCTTCCGACTTGCCGTATAGGTCGGTAAAAATTTTATCAAAATTGGCATTGCCGTTATCAACGTACGGACGAGATTGATTAATCCCTCGCTGTAAATCACTGATTACTTTTGATAACGCAGAAGCTTTTGAAGCTTCTGCTGTATTGATTTGTTCAAGGGTTGCGAGGTGTTTTTGATAGGCATCGATTTTTTGATCGACAATAGCGCGCTGCGCATGGAGGGATTTAAGGGTTGCGGGTGAAGCATTACCCATATACATAACCGTCATTCCCCGTTCACGAGAAAGGTTATTGATCAGGTCATTGAGCTGTTTGTTCCCCTCAAGTCTTACCTGAAGCTGTTCAGCCCCTTTGTAGCTGACGTACGCATTGTAAACGTAGTAGCTGGCAAGGATAAAAAGTATCAGAATCGGTAAGAGACTGATGAGGCGAAGTCGATTTCTAAGTCCTAGTTGCATGGGGTCTCCTCTATATTACGCTTATTTCTCATAGTTGTTCAAGAAAGCTATTAAGACGCTTAGAAGCTTTATTGGCTTCTTGAGCATCGTTCGTTTGAGATAAAATGGCCAATTCATCTGAAATCTCGTTCAATCGTAGATTATCACTGATTCCTTTGAGTTGACTCGCCGTTTTTTTCCAAGCATGGGTATCAAAAGCACTGATTGCGGCACTGATTTCATTGCCTGCACGGAGTGCATCATGTTTGTATTCATCAACCAGTTCATTAAAAAAGTCAAGTTCAATCCCAAGTTGCCCAGAGACAAAAACCTTATCGTAATGAAGTGTTCGGAGCGGTTCGATGTCACTATTCTCTTCTAAAGGACTCTCTTCGAATACGGCAACCATCTCTTTAACCGGTTCATCATACGATAAATCGATCGGGGTCTCATCATTTTTCGGTACATCTTGATAAAGATGCTCTTCATGAATCAGTAAAGGTTCTTTTTCTTTAAAAGCAAATTCGTATATATCATCACTGACTGCGGGAATAGCCGTTTCAATTGATGGAGCGGTATTCTCTATCACTTCTTCTTGAATCGGTTCTTTCCCTTCTAATTTTTCGATGATGGAGTAGAAATATTTGAGATTAGCTTCAATTTCTATAGAATCGTTAGAGGTATTAATGATGCTGAGGGTTTCGAAAGCATCTTCAATGCGAAGATTTGCCGCTACCCCTTTGAGTTTGTGGGATAAAATTTTGAGGTTATTCATATCCCCTTTTAGGGCAGCTTCAAAAAGTTCTTCTTTAAATTCATTCGCCTGTTGGATAAAATCGCCGATAAACTCTTGGATCAAATCAACCGGCAAGCCAAGTTCGTGTGCGGCTATATTCGGATCAAAACGGTACGATTTATCAACTTTAAGGGTGTTGATAAACTCTTTTTCTGCACTGCTGTAGCGTACATCTCCCAGCATAGGACGATCGACTTTAGGCTCAACTTTAGGGACAGATAGAGGTTCTGTTGCCGGTTCGATGGACGGAGTAGGTTCCGGAGTAAAATATTCTTTTTCTAGCTCTTCGTCATTGAGGGGAAGAGAGAGTTTTGCATACAGATCTTCTATCGGCTCTTCGGGGCTTTCTGGCTCAGCATAAGTGGGAACATCGAGTACCCCCGGTTCACTTAACGTTGTTGGGGTGATGTGATCGTAATTTGGGAGTGCCGTTTCAATAGGTGGGAATGTGGGTTCAATCACCACAGGTTTACTCTCAATTTTAGCTTTAGGGGTGAACGGTTGAGGCTTAATCTCATCTCCACTGATGGATTGAATATGGAGCATATCGATAATGTAGCCAGGGTTGGATGGTTCTGCACTTAAAAAAAGGCTGTTTACTTGAAGGGTACATGAAAAGGTTCGTCCGTTTCCATGGACAATGGCTGAGCGGGCATCAGAGTCTGCATGAAGCAGGAAATCGATCCATCCGAAACTTTTAAAATTATGAATATAGCCCGGTTCTTTTGCAAAAAGATCGGCAACATCACTGCAGACACTCAAAAGATCTTCCAGTGTTGCGTAATTTAAGAGTTTAAGCCCTTCTTCGTCGATTCCGATAAATTCTTGTTTATGGTTATAAAATAACACTCATCCCCCCTATTGTTCTTGCTCAATCATTTTTCGGTACAGTTCGGCAGTCTCATCGATATTTTTACGAGATGCCGGTTTGCGTGCCGCCATATACCCTTTTACTTGCCCGTTTTCATCATACGTCGGTGTTACTTCGGTATCAACCCAGTAGTATCGGCCGTCTTTACGTAGATTTTTGACCAATCCATGCCAAAGCGTTCCCGATTGAATTGTTTTCCACATTTGAGCAAATGCCGCTTTGGGCATATCGGGATGACGGATTATATTATGAGGCTCCCCGACTAGCTCTTCGACCGTATATCCGGAGATTTCACAAAATTTTCGATTGGCAAAAGTGATAACACCTTTAAGATCGGTTTCGCTGACTATAGCGCGTCCATCAAACAAATACTCTTCATCTACCACAGTTGGTTTTTCCATCATGTGACCCCTTAGCTAAAAAACTGCTGAAAACATAATCTGTGGAATATGGCATAAACTCCATAAAAGATTACTTAGACGCAGTTTCTCTGTAGTAATTTTGGAGACTTTCCGCATCTTTTGTCCCTATTAGTTCCGAAAGGGTCTTAAAATCGCTCTTTGCAATCGCTTCAAAGGTTCCGAAATAATCAATAAGTTTATGAATTTTTGCTGTGGTAATTCCGTTAATGGCTAAGAGTTTGGAAGTTTGATCGATTTTCAGCTTTGTTTTTTTATGAAAAGTGATTGCACTCCGGTGGGCTTCATCTCGGAGCATTTGGACAAATTGGAGCCGTTTATCGGAGCTCTCTAAGCGTAGGGTATTCTCTGCTGTATGGAGAATATCGCGAGCGGAGCCTTTGGCACGATGCGATAAACCGTCTATTTTTTCTTTACTGATGGCGATGACATCGAGATGAATGCCATGGGAACTGAGAAGATCGACGGCTAAAGATCGCAGGGTAGATCCCCCATCAAGTACCCATAAATCAGGCGGTGGATTATCTGAGAATCCCTCTATTCGACGTCGGAGCATCTCGGACATTTGGCCGTATTCATCTCTCTCGTGGAGATGATAGGTTCGATACCCTTTTTTATCAAAACGGCCATTTTGATAAACAACCATGGCGCCGACGGTGGCAGAACCTCCATGATGAGAGTTATCGAAAATTTCGATCCGATGAGGGAGTGCGTCAAGGACAAAAAGCTCTTGAATCTGAAGTAATAGAATCTCATTGGTGGGTTGCGGTGTGCGTAGAAGTTCTTGGGCGTTGGTGAGGGCGAGATCGATAAGCTCTTTCTTTGCTCCCCGTTGCGGTACTTCGAGAATTGCTTTTTTCCCAAAAAGAGCGGTTAAGTGTTCACGTACCCAATCACTCGATTCAAAAGGGTGTGCACTCAAAATGGGGGCAATAATAGGAGGTTTTTCATTCCCGTAAAATCCGACTAATGTCCTCTCATACGCTTCATCCAGTGAAAAGTAAGGGGTAATAGGGAGAAAATCGTGGGCAGTGGAAGCCACTTTTCCCTCACGGATGAAAAGTCGGAGGATACAGCCGCGTGTTTCATTGGCGGCGATTGCAAAGATATCGTAGTTTTCATTCGAAGCTAAATCAATTTGTGAGGAGATTTCACTTTTGCTAATCCGCTCGATTCGATCTCGAAGCACTAAAGCCTCTTCAAAGCGGAGCGATTCGGAATAAAATTCCATTTTAGCTTCGAGTTCTCTGATGAGTTTATGTTTGTTTTGAATCCATTCAATCCCCTGGATCACCATCGGAAGATACTCTTCTTTTGGAATTGGAAATTCGCACGGGGCAAGGCATTGCTCCATTTGGTAAAAAAGACACCCTTTTTTACCCTTTAAGCAACTTTTTTTTTGAACGAGCTTGAGTAATTCGTAAAGAGAATCAAGAATGTCGCGTGCTCCGATCGAAAAAGGGCCGAAGTAACGGATAGATTTTCCCTTGATGATTTTTCGGGTCAGCTCAAATCGGGGGTAGGGCTCTTCCATATCGACATAGAGATAGGGGTAGGTTTTATCGTCACGGAGGAGAATGTTATATTTGGGCTTGAGCTGCTTGATAAGGGAATTTTCCAAAATGAGGGCGTCATGCTCATTCTCAACGATAATATAGTGAAGTCCTACCGTCTCAGAGAGCATTTTTTGAATACGTAAGGATAGGGATGTTTTGGGTGAAAGCTCAGGGGTAAGATTAAAATAGCTTTTGACCCGTTTGGAGAGGTTCTTGGCTTTACCGATGTAGAGGATTCTCCCCGTAGTGTCCAGATATTGGTATATCCCCGCTTGGTGAGGGAGGGTGCGAATTTGCTCTATCATCGGTGAACTCTTAATGAATAATTTATGGTAGCTATTATAACATCCGTCATTAAAGAAAAGAGAGGGGAAAGTCATGACCCGAAAATGGATGATGGTCTGCAGTATAGCCCTTTTGATGGGACTGATGAGCGGATGCGGCTATAAAGCTCCTCCTTATTATGAGAAACCCGCACCTGTGAAGGAATCTTCCGTTGCGTTATGATGTTGTTATCATCGGTTCAGGTGTTGCCGGATTGTATGCGGCCATCGCTTTGCCGAAAAGATTAAAAGTTTTAATCATCAATAAATCAAACCCGTGGGAGTGCAACACCTATTATGCGCAAGGGGGTGTTACCACTGCCTACAATGATGAAGATATCGTGTCTCATGTCCAAGATACCCTTGATGCGGGGGCAGGTATGTGTAATGTAGCTGCAGTACAATTGATGAGTGAAAGCTCTCAAGGGGTAATAAGAGATTTGATTGATCGCGGATTTGAGTTTGATAAAGATGAAGAGGGAAATTTGCTCTATACCAAAGAGGCCGCCCATTCACGGAGCCGAATACTTCACGCAGGCGGGGATGCGACAGGGAGACATCTTCATTTCTTTTTATTGAACCAAAATCCTCATCCGATGCTCAGCGATGCAACCGTGGTCGATTTATTGATTGAGAATAATCAATGCTGCGGCGTGGAAGTATTCAGTGAAGGAAAACGTAAAACAATTCTTGCAGATAATGTGATTATTGCAAGCGGGGGGGTAGGGTCGCTTTATGAATACCATACAAACGCTTCGACGATCAGCGGAGATATTCACGGTATTTGTATCGAAAAAGGGATTGAACTTGAATCAATGGAGATGATGCAGTTTCATCCCACCGTTTTTGTCGCCAACAACTGGGCACGAAAACAGCTCCTCTCCGAAGCGCTTAGAGGTGAGGGGGCGCATGTCGTTGATGAAAACGGGTATCGCTTTTTGTTCGAGTACGATCCGCGTGGTGAACTCGCTCCTCGTGACATCGTCAGCCGCGCTATTTTCGATTACCGCCAACGTAGCGGCAAACAGGTCTATCTTTCATGTGAAGATTTTGAGAGCGAATATTTTAAAGAGCGCTTTCCGAATATCTACAAATCGCTGAATGATTTGGGATACCATCTCCCAAAAGAGCGGGTTCCGATCTCTCCGGCTTTTCACTATGCCGTGGGGGGAATTAAAACAGACAGTAAGGGAGCGGTGCCTCAAATAAAAGGGCTTTACGCTGTGGGAGAGGCAGCCTCAACGGGAGTACATGGGGCTAATCGGCTGGCCAGTAACTCGTTGCTTGAAGGGCTAGTATTTTCCAAAAAAGCAGCCGAATCGATCTTAGAGGGTGCAGCACGTGGGTGCAGTGATCATTTCAAACTCGGTGAAGAGCCGCTTGAGATCAAAGGTGATAAAGAGAAAAAAGATCAGCTCCGCCGTATTATGTGGGAGAATGTTTCGATCAAGCGTACTCCTCGAGGGTTGAAGAGGGCATTGGAAGCGATAACACAGATGCTAGCCGGTGAAGTAGGGAGACTATTGCGTTTACGTCTATTAACGGCACTTAGTATTATCGTCTCGGCGCAAAAACGTTCCGAATCGATCGGAGTCCATTTTATTACTCAAGAGAGTTGAGTATATTCAAAATTAATCTACATTAGGGTACCCTTTCAATAACGTAAAGGGTATCCACTCCCTCCCGATTATCTCCACTTAAAGGCTCTCCTTTGAAAGATGTCAATATTATCGTCCTTGATTTCGGTTCCCAGTATACTCAGTTGATTGCCCGTCGTCTGCGCGAAGATAAAGTCTATTGCGAAGTACTTCCGTATCACACTAAAATCGATGTTATCAAAGCAAAAAATCCTAAAGGGATCATTCTCAGCGGTGGACCCTCTTCCGTGTATAACAAAGATGCGTACGAAGTAGATCAGGGGGTCTATGCTCTCGGTATTCCTGTTTTGGGAATTTGTTACGGCATGCAGCGTATTGCTGTCGATTTTGGCGGAAGCGTTATTCGAAGTGATCATCACGAATACGGCAAAGCGGAACTCACCATCGATATGACCCAGCACTCTGTTTTGTTTGAGGGGTGCGAAGATGAACGCGCGGTATGGATGAGTCACTCCGATAAAGTAGACGTATTGCCGGAAGGTTTTGTTCCAATCGCTTACTCCCCGAACTCTCCGTATGCGGCTATCGCGAATGAAGCAAAAATGGTCTATGCAATGCAGTACCATCCTGAGGTTAATCACTCCGAAGAGGGGTATTTGATGCTCCGTAACTTTGCTCGTAAAATTTGCGGTATTACTGACAAATGGGATATGGGGCATTTCCTCAAAGAGCAAATCATTAAAATCCGTGCTCAAGTGGGTGAGGGGAAAGTTCTTTGCGCCCTCAGCGGAGGGGTTGATTCTTCGGTAGTTGCGGCATTACTGTATGAAGCGATCGGCGATCAACTTATCCCTGTATTTGTCGATAATGGCTTACTCCGCAAGGGAGAGCGTGAATCGGTTGAGAACATTTTCAAAGTGCACCTCAAAGTACCTCTTGTCGTCGCCGATGCATCAGAAAATTTCCTCGGCAAACTTGCCGGTGTAACCGATCCTGAGACGAAACGTAAAATCATCGGGCATACTTTTATCGAAGTATTTGAGCAAGAAGCAAAAAAACATGACGGGATTAAATTCTTGGCGCAGGGGACATTGTACCCTGACGTAATCGAATCGGTTTCAGTCAATGGTCCCTCTGTTACGATCAAAAGCCATCACAACGTCGGGGGACTTCCTGACTGGATGGATTTCGAATTGATCGAACCGCTACGCGATCTCTTTAAAGATGAAGTGCGTAAACTCGGTCTTGAACTCGGGCTTCCTGATTCATTGGTAAACCGTCATCCGTTCCCGGGGCCGGGATTGGGTATTCGTATTATGGGCGAAGTGAATAAAGCGGATTTGAATCTTCTCCGTGAAGCCGATGCAATTTTGCTCGATGAATTGAAAGTAAGCGGCTATTATACAAAAACGTGGCAGGCGTTTGCGGTACTCCTTAACGTAAAATCGGTCGGTGTTATGGGTGATAACCGTACTTATGACAACACCGTGTGTGTCCGCGTCGTCGAAGCGGTGGATGGGATGACGGCAACGTTTGCTCACCTTCCTCACACGTTGCTAGAGCGTATCAGCCGTCGTATCATCAACGAAGTGGACGGGATCAACCGCGTCGTATATGATATCAGCTCCAAACCTCCTGCTACGATTGAGTGGGAATAAAGGGATCGCATTTTGCGCTCCATCTATTTGATCTCCAAAACTCCCTGTGAGGGAGTTATCCACATTCCTATACTCACTATTTCTTTTTTAAATCCTACTATCGATTTCACGCAATATGAAGGGATTATTCTCACTTCAAAACAGGCCATTTTAGTATTAGAAAAGTATGATCTTGATTGGAATACGCTGAAATGTATTTGTGTATCAGAAAGCACGGCTGTAGCAGCAAGAGAAGCAGGTGCCGTTGATGTCGAGAGCGCAGATGGATACGGAGTATCCATTCCGAGTGTTCTGAGAAGAAAAAAAAGTCTTGGAAAATGGCTTTATGTACGTCCAAAAGTGATTGCTTCAGAATGGGTTGAGCATGCGCGAAGTGAAGGGTTTTGTATTGATGAAGTGATCGTTTATGAGACTATCTGTAATGAAGCAGCAGCTAATTATCCGATTTCGGAGGAGGGGATTTTAATTTTTACTTCCCCATCCAGTATCCGTTGTTTTCTTCAAAATTATCCAATATTCCCGACACAAGATGTTGTTGTGATCGGTACAACGACCCAAAATGCTCTCCCCATAGAGGTAGCTTCTTATCTTAGTTCTACTACGAGTGTTGAAGCTGCTGTCGAATTGGCGCGTCAAATTGCTTCTAAAGGGTAAAATTCATCACCCTTTTAAGATTTTAGGGCTATAATTATTTACTCTGGGCGTAGCGAGTAACCGCAATATGAGGGTTCTACATATACAACTAGTCACATCTGTAGACGTTTCGGGGTGTCGGTGGTCTTGTTTGAGCGCATTCGCGTGAGAGATCGCCGCCGGAAGAGACGCTCGATGTGGCGCAATTACAGCTTTGAAGAACCAAAGCTACTGCGAAACGCCCGCCCGGGCTTTTATCTTATTTGAGAAACGTTAGCGGGTTTCAAATAAGATAATTTTTTTTCAAGGTGATCTATGCGAGTAATGGTAATCGGAAGCGGCGGACGCGAATTTTCAATCGGACGGGTATTAAAACAGGATCCTGAAGTAAGTGAATTATTTTTTGCTCCCGGTAACGGTGCAACAGAGATGTTGGGAACCAACGTTGAGATTAAAGAGTATGAAAAGCTTGCCCAATTTGCCCTTGATAATAAGATTGATTTAACTATTGTAGGCCCTGAGGGACCGCTGAGTGACGGTGTTGTTGATGTATTTAAGGCTAAAGGGTTGGTGATTTTCGGACCGTCCAAAGCGGCGGCACAGCTAGAAGGCTCAAAAGTCTATATGAAGAACTTTTTGAAAAAGTACGGTATTCCTACTGCCCGTTATATTGAAACCGATCATATCGGTGATGCCTTTGCTTTTATCGAATCTCTCCCACTCCCTATTGTTGTGAAAGCGGACGGTTTGTGTGCGGGCAAGGGCGTTATTATTGCGATGAGTTATGAAGAGGCAAAAATAGCGGTTTCTGAGATGCTCAGCGGAAAATCATTTGGAGATGCCGGAAAACGGGTCGTTGTCGAAGAGTTTTTAGACGGGTATGAACTCTCTATGTTCGCTTTGTGTGACGGAAAAGATTTTATCCTCCTCCCTGCGGCGCAAGATCATAAACGGCTCCTCGACAATGATGAAGGTCCTAATACGGGGGGGATGGGAGCATACGCTCCGACACCGCTTGTGGATGATGTGATCTATGAAAAAGTGAAAGATCGAATCGTTCGCCCAACCCTTAAAGGGATGCAAGAAGAGGGGGCTCCGTTTGAGGGAGTTCTTTTTATCGGATTGATGATCGTTAGCGGTGAACCGATTACGTTGGAATTTAATGTCCGCTTCGGTGATCCTGAGTGTGAAATTCTTATGCCGCTTTTGAAAACACCTGCGAGTGAACTTTTTTACAAAGCCGCTACCAAGCAACTCGATACCCTTAACGTGGAGTTTCATGATAAATATGCGGTTGGTGTCGTTATGGCGAGCCGAAATTATCCGTATGATAATTCTGAACCCTCAGAGATAATTGTCGATGAGACACATCATGATGAGATTGCTCAAAATACACACATTGCCTATGCGGGCGTGAGCCGTGAGGATGGGAAACTTTATGCCAATGGCGGACGGGTACTTGTGTGTGTCGGAGTAGGGGATAGTATTAAACAAGCGCGTGATCGCGCTTATATGCTTTGCGGGCAAGTTCATTTTGCCGGTAAAAAATTGCGTACCGATATCGCATATCAGGCACTTCGCTAATGGATGAACGCCTCGATTCTCTTTTACAGCGTGAGCACCTCTCTCTCGCTTCGGTGCGTCAGCGGGCAGCTGCCTTTGGAATTGATGAACTTCTTTTATCCGTTATTATGATTGCTATATTATGGGATTCGATTGCTAATGCGAACACGTTGGAAGAGATGATTGCGGTAACCAACAGTTTTTTATTGGAATATATGGCGATTAAAATTCTTTATCACACCTTTTTTACGATGCAGTATGGTGCGAGTCTTGGTAAAATTGTAATGAAAATTCGTGTTATTGAACTCTCGACTCTCTCGAATCCTACCTTTTTATGTGCCTTTAATCGAAGTGTTTTTCGTGTTGTCAGTGAGATACTTTTTTATCTTGGATTTATCTGGGCAATGCTTGATCCGTACCGAAGAAGTTGGCATGATCGAACCGGAAAAACATTGGTGATCAATGCGTAAGCTTTACTGGATCAGTCTGATCGCATCAACGGTATTGCTGGGTGAAGAGCGGGTAGAGCTGTATGGCGTCAATGTTGATGCAAACGGCTCCCTCGCAACCGCCAAAGGCAATCCCGTTGCCCTCTATCAAGATGAGATTATTACGGCGGATGAACTCATCTATGATCGTAATACGAGTATTATGGAAGCCAAAGGGAATGTCAGTATTTTCAAAGGGGGACAGTATCACGGGATAAGTAATTACACCCGTTTGAATTTCGTGGAGGATACCCGTTATTCAACACCCTATTATGCAGCGGATCAGTTGTCCGGTTTGTGGATGAGTGCTGCGGAAGCGCAAGGGTGTCAAAACGATATTGATCTCTCCAGCGGTGCGGTATCGGGGTGTGATTCAGCAGACCCTTTGTGGAAAATCCGTTTTACCAGCGGTGATTATAATACGGAAAATATGTGGGTGAATCTTTATAATGCACGTTTAGAGATCGGAGAGGTACCTGTATTTTATCTCCCTTATTTCGGCTACCCGACCGATCGAACCCGCCGAACCGGATTATTGATTCCTATTATAGGATGGTCAGGATCGGAAGGGTTTTATTATCAGCAGCCGATCTATTTTGCTCCGCATAACTGGTGGGATTTAGAGCTTCGCCCTCAAATCCGTACAATGCGGGGATCGGGGATCTACTCTGATTTTCGTTTTATCGATACCCCCTCTTCTCAAGGCTCCATTCGGATGGGGTATTTTAAGGAACAGAGTGAATACGCTCTGAAAAATGATTTAGC
>DLUI01000027.1 GCA_002742695.1 Sulfuricurvum kujiense
GATGTTTTGAAGCTCTTTGAAGCGGATGAATTGATTAGTCTTGAACAGATTCAAAAAACAGAAACCCAAGGAGAATAAGATGAATTGGTTAGAAAATATGGTATTACAAAGCAAGTTGATTTTGCTGACGACAGTTATGATGATTGCCCTTGCTACATTGGGTTTTATGGGGTATACAAATCTTCAACAATGGAAAGACTCGGTCAATGAATTGGGCGGAGTGAGACTCCCTTCTATTGTCGGTATTATGGAAATGCGCACGGGTATCAATCAAGTCGTTATTCAACAAAATCGCGTTCGTGCACTTCAGGGTGATCCGAAGATGAAAGAAAAACTCGAAGATGCACGCGAAAGACTTGTCAAAGGGTTTGAGCGTTTCGATAAAGGGTATAAACTCTACGCACCCCTTCCGCAAACTCCTGAAGAGGCGGTAGAGTGGAAAAATTTTGAAGAAAATTTTGGCAAGTGGAAAGAGATGAGCTTGGCATTTCGTGCCAATACCCTTGTTCCTTTAATCAGCAATGCCAATCCTGCAATGGATGCTGTCTATTTTGACCAAATGAAGACTTTTATCGAAACAAGCCGTGCTCCACGTTCAGCTGCATTGGAAAGTATGGATAAAATAGCGCAGATCAATATCGATGTTGGAAATGAAGTGGTAAAGCATTCACAGGAAGAAGCCGATGGTGACACGGTTTTAACGGTGATTGTTATGTTGATTGCCTTCACGATAGCAATACTCTTGGCAACATTGATCATCCGCTCTATCACCCGTTCTATCACGGCAAGCGTCACCTCTATTCGTGACGGTGCAATGCAAATCACCTCGGCATCGGATCAAGTAGCCTCCTCTTCGTCATCTCTTGCACAAGGGGCAAGTGAGCAAGCCAGCAGTGTTGAGGAAGTAAGCGCAACGCTCGAAGAGTCCACCGCGATCAATACCCAAAACACCGATAACGCCCGTCAAGCCGATATCTTGGCGAAGAATGCAAACGATTCAGCACGTGCGGGATACGAAAAAGGGGAACAACTCTCCCATTCAATGCACGCCATCACCGAATCAGCGGCTAAAATCAGCGGTATTATCAAAACCATCGATCAAATCGCTTTCCAAACCAATCTCCTCGCACTGAATGCAGCAGTTGAAGCGGCACGTGCGGGTGAACACGGTCTAGGGTTTGCCGTCGTTGCGGATGAAGTTCGTAACTTGGCTCAACGTGCGGCATCGGCTGCCAAAGAGACTTCCGACATTATCGAAGAGGTCGTCGGACAGATCAAAGAGGGGAACCAAATCGCCCTCGCTACCCACACCTCATTCCAAGAGATCGTTGAACAATCTAAAAAAGTATCCGACCTGATCGGTGAAATCGCTATCGCAGGAAAAGAACAAGCTGAGGGTATGGGTCAGATCAATCAAGCAATGGGTCAAGTTGACCAAGTAACCCAACAAGTAGCCGCTAACTCCGAAGAAGCCGCCGCAGCCGCTGAAGAACTTAACGCCCAAGCAACCTCGATGATGGAAACCGTCCGAATCTTAGCTAAAATGGTAGGGATGGAGAGCGATGCTCCCGCAACCCAAGGAGTGAAGAAAATGAATCTGCACCATTTAGATCCGAAGCCGGTCATTGCCCACCGTGCTCCTGCACAGCAACAGCGTAAAACAATCCCGACACGAGCCGATGACGTGTTTCCTCTCTCTGAGAACGATCTGAAAGAGTTCTAAATGGAATTTGACGGAGACGCTCTCACCATCGATTTATCGATGAGTATGGAAGAAATTAAAGAATTTGAAGCGTTCGTCCGCCCCAGAATCGACTATATCGATCGTATCGAGGTAGAAGAGAGCGGGGTATTAAAAAGCAGTGCTCTTCTGGCTCTATTAGCGAGCTTAAAAAAAACACGTCGTGAACTGAGTATCCCTTTTTTAGAGAAAGGGATCACTACTTCTGCGGCGTATGGAACCATTCATTGGATATGTCATGACTAAACAAGAACAAGTCAAAGCCATCTTTATCGAAGAGGCGGGGGAGATTATCGAGAAACTTGATGTCGATATCATCCGTTTTGAAGAAGATGCCGGTAATTTTGATCTTTTGAATGAAATTTTCAGAGGGGTTCATACCCTAAAGGGGAATGCCAATGCATTCGGTTTTACCCGTNNATCAAAGAGGTGATGGTGTGCGAGCTCGATGCACTCCCCGATCTTCCGAATGATTATGCGGGGTGTTTGGAGGGGATCAAATCGTTGATTGCTTCTAAAAAAGGGAGTCCTTCACCTTCGCAGAGCCAAGAGAGTGTTGCCCCATTTGCCGATTTAGCATCCGAGTTTGGATTAGAATGCCCCGATCAGTATGAGAATGATATGACGCAATCGATAGAGATGATGCGTGCTTCTTATCAGGAGGGGATGCATATCTACCGCATCGAATTGAGTCTTGATACAGACAGCTACAAACGGGGTTTTGATCATCTCATCTTTATCGGATTACTTGCCGAAAAAGCGTTCTCGTGTGAGAGCTTTTTTTCTCTTGAGAGTGTTCCGACCCTCGAGACGTTTGCCGCTGATACCAATCATGTGCCAAAAATGGGGATTGTCCTCCTTACTACACACTCACGTACTGAGATAGAAGAGAATTTCGAATATTTATTTGATCACGAATACGCTATCAAAGAAATTGAATCTGCCCCTGAACCTGTAACGATTGTAAAAGTGGAAGAAACAGCATTGCCAAAAGTGTCTGCCGTAGCGAAACCTTCTCCGGGATCAGATACGTCAGCGTTAAGCAATGGGGCAAAATCGACGATCCGTATCGATACGTTTAAACTGGATGAACTTTTTGATTCGGTCGGCGAACTCGTTATTGCACAGAATTTTATCGCCCAAAATGAGAAAATCCGTCTTATCGAAGACGAGTCGATCAGCCGTACTATCGAGACCCTCTCAAAGATCACCAAACGGATTCAAGATCGGGTTATGAGCCTCCGAATGGTCGCTATCCGCGATACGTTCGATAAAATGAAACGGGTAGTTCGCGATACTTCCAAAAAGACCGGAAAAGAGCTTCACCTTAATGTCTTGGGTGAGGAGACGGAGATCGATAAAACGATGATCGACAGTCTATCTGATCCGTTGATTCACATCATCCGAAATGCCATCGATCATGGATTGGAAGCGAATGCGCAGGAGAGACTTGCCGCCGGTAAAAAAGTGGAAGGGACGATCACATTGCGAGCCTATCACAAAAGCGGCAGTATTGTCATCAGCGTCAGTGATGACGGTCGCGGTATCAACAAAGAGAAAGTGCTCCAAAAAGCGATTGAGCGCGGGGTGATTAGCGGTGATGAGAACCTGAGTGATTCTCAGATTTTCGGCCTTATTATGCAGCCGGGGTTCTCGACTGCCGATGCGATTAGCGACCTCTCAGGACGCGGTGTCGGATTGGATGTCGTTAAAACATCGATCGAAAAACTGCGCGGTAAGATCGAAATCGAATCCCGTGAGGGGGAGGGAACCACTTTTTCGATGGTTCTTCCTCTGACATTGGCTATTATTGACGGGATGTTGGTTCAAGCGGCAGGTGAGATTTACATCATCCCAACCCTCAGTGTCGTGGAATCGTTCCGACCTGAGCAGGATATCGTTCATGCCCTCAAAGAAAAAGGGGAGTTCGTCTCCTTGCGCGGACAGCATCTTCCTATTATTCGCCTTAGCGATGTATTTAGCCTAAGGGCTGAGCGAATCGAGCCGTGGGAAGGGATTTTAGTGTGTGTTGAGACCGAAGCGGGTCGAATTGCCATTATGGTTGATGAACTGGTCGGGCGTCAGCAGGTCGTTATCAAACCTTTAGGAAAAGCACTCGCAAAGCTCAAAGAGATCTCAGGAGGAGCAATTTTGGGGAGCGGTGACATTGCATTGATTCTCAATGTGGATGAGCTTCGCCCTATGATCGAGGCTCCACATGCTGGAAATTGAACTTCGTCCTGAGGAGTTTAACCTTTTTCGCAAATACATTTACGAAAAGGTAGGGATTGCTCTGTCGGATCAAAAAAGCACCCTCGTTAAAGGGCGGCTTAACAAACGGCTTAATCAGTTGGGGCTAAAATCGTTTCGTGATTATTATGAGTATTTGGTTTCCGATCTCAGCGGTGATGAACTCTCTTTCTTTGTCAGTGCTATTTCGACCAATGTCACCTCTTTTTTTCGAGAGGGTGCGCAGTGGAAATGGTTAGAGAGCTACCTTCCCCAACTCATCTCTTCCAAGCGTGAGAAAAAGATCCGTATCTGGTCGGCGGGATGCTCCAGCGGAGAAGAACCCTATACGATACTGATGTTTTTACAGCACCATTTAAGTGATTTTGAGAAATGGGATATCAAGATTTTAGCGACCGATATCTCCTCAAAAGTTCTTACCCATGCGATGCGGGGGGCGTATGATCCCAAAACGGTTGAGGGGCTCTCGAAAGAGATTATAATGCGTGCATTTGAACCTAAAAAAACGGAAGAGGGACGGTACCAAATTCATGGATCTTTGCGGGATAAAGTGCTGTTTCGTAAATACAATCTTGTGACCGATCCGTTTTTTTTCAAAAACAGTTTTGATATGATTTTTTGCCGCAACGTCATGATCTATTTTGATGAAGTTACCCGTCATGATTTGATAGGGCGTTTTACGACGCTTCTCCCAAAAGGGTCTCCCCTTTTCCTCGGGAGTTCAGAATCACTGACAACCCATCGTGAGAGCCTGAAACTTTTAGGTTCTTCGATTTATCAACGATTATAAGGGATTGAGTGTGGAAAATAGAGGATGTGCCATCGCTATGAAAGAGGCAAAATTCGATACCAATGAACTTTTCTTTTCCATCACCGATCATGCGAGTACGATACTCTCTGGAAATGAGGTATTTGTTCGTATCAGCGGATACAAACGGGAAGAACTGGTCGGACAATTTCATAATATTATCCGACACCCCGATATGCCGCGCGTCGTGTTTAAAGTTCTTTGGGATCACTTAAAAAATGATCAACCGGTTGTTGCGTATGTAAAGAACAAAACCAAAGAGGGTGGATATTATTGGGTTCTAGCCGCGGTTTTTCCACTAAGTGATAACTTCATCTCGATTCGTATCAAGCCCAATTCTCCTATTTTTACGGCGGTGCGTGAACTCTATTTCAAGCTGTTAATGGCAGAAACAAGCGGCGGGATGGAATCCAGTGAACGGATATTGGTTGAAAACTTACACAACTTGGGATACAAGAGTTATGATGATTTTATGTCGGATGCATTGCTGAGTGAACTCAGTGAGCGAAAAAAGCTTCTTGTCGCTGCGGAGGCAGAGGCTAAAATATACTCCGAAGTGACCACGCCTCTAGGACTGCAACTCAAAGTATTGCTCCAAAACAGTCAAACGTTGATGCAGAGGTATGGTTGTTGGTTTGAAAAAATAGAAATGTACAATCATGTGAAATTGATCTTTGAAGAAAAAGGGGTACTGTTACGTCATCTTGCCCGCGATATTGTTTTTTTATCCCTAAACGCTTCGGTAGCATCGTACAAAGTTGCAAAGGGCGGAGAGACGTTCGGTGTTTTAGCAAGTGATATCCGTATTAACGCAAAAGAAAACGATAGATTGATATCCCAAGTCCATACCTTATCCGAATCGTTATCAGATACACTGAATGAACTCATTTTTACGGTTTCATCCCTTAGCATTCAGATAGAGATGGTGACCTATTTTATCGAAGAGTCATTGCAGTGCAATGCGCAAACAACAGCTTCGGAAGTCAGTGAGAAACTTGATTCTTTGATAGAATTGGTGTTTGTATACAGTGATAAGTTGAGTGCCTTGCAACTGAAAATGGATTGTTTTATCCAAGAGAGTACTAAACATCTCGATCAGCTGGAACAACAGGTGATGTATTTAGGGTACATCCAAGTGTACGGAATTATCGAAGCGGCAAGTAATAACGATGAAACCGTCGGTTTTGGAGGGATATTTTCGCAATTGAAAGGGCTGATTCGAGATACCTCCGAAGAGATTGCGATAATGCAAAAAATGGGGATTAATTTCCATACCGAAAATCGAAATTTGATGGATGAAGCAGAACGTATCCGTACAGTAGTCGAGCGATTCCGATTCGAAGCGGATGCTATCAAAACAATGGATGTGTGAACAATGAATGATGCAGAAAATGAAGAATTTGCTTTTTTAAGCCGAAAAATACTGGAACTAAACAAACAGCTTATTGAGAGCGAAAAAGCAAAATCGCGCTTTTTATCATTGATTGCCAATGAACTCAACAACCCGATGACGGCATTATTAGGGATGATTCCCCATCTCGCACCTGTGAGCGGTGATTCGCGTGAAGATGTTTTTGAACTGATCCATGAAGAAGCCCTTCTTTTGGATTCACGTATCCAAAATCTTGTGGCTGCTTCTGAAATAGAGAGCGGAGTCGTGGATGTGACNNAAGCGTAAAAATCTTAATGTTATTATTGAGAGTACATTGGAAGAAAAGATCATATCCGATCCTAAAAAACTCTATCTAATTTTGAAAAATGTGTTAGCCAATGCGTGTGATTACGGAGATGCGAACGGTAGTGTGCAGGTTACTATCAGTAAATCGGAGAGTGCCGTTACCATAGCCATTAAAAATCAAGGGCACGGTCCGAATGTGGAGTATAAAGCGCAAGTATTTACCCGCTTTGCTCCCGGTGCAGAGGGAGAACATGGTCTGGGCTTGGGGCTGAGTATAGCACGCGAACTGTGCGGATTACTGGATGGTAGTATAGATTATGAGGTCGATGAAACTACCGTCACCTTTACGGTGACATTACCGTTGCAAGAGGCAGTTGCTGATTCGGAAGCATGCGGTTCAAATGAGTTTTTGTTCGAATCGTTTGATGATGCAATAGAACTCTAAATGATACACGGCAGTTCGACCTTTATCCATGTCGGTCAGATACACATTGATCAATCTCCCGGAGCGATTTCGACGGTATTAGGCTCGTGTGTGGCGGTTTGTTTGTACGATTCTAAACTCGGTATCGGAGCGATGAATCACTATCTCCTTCCGTTTTGGAACGGAAACGGCTTGCAGACTCCTAAATTCGGTAATATCTCCATACCGAAAATGATCGAACAGATGGTGCTTCATGGATCATCCGCCAAAACACTGGAAGCAAAAATTTTCGGGGGTGCGTCGATGAGCATCGGGGGAAGCGAAGCGATGATGATCGGAGAAAAGAATGTATTGGTAGCACGCGAAATTTTAAAAGAGTATCGTATAGGGATTGTAGCCGAGGATGTCGGAGGGCAAAACGGACGTAAAATCCAGTTTGATCTGGAACGGGGAAAAGTGTTGATGAAATACGCTACCCGTTGTGAAGTATAAGGAGAAAGTGAATGGCTATACGGGTATTGATTGTCGATGACAGTGCGACAGCCCGCGCGGTACTGCGTGAAATTTTAGAGAGTGATCCGAGTATCGAGGTTGTAGCAACCGCCTCGGATGCCTTTGTCGCACGCGATAAAATCGTGGAGCTTAAACCTGATGTTGTCTGTTTGGATGTCGAAATGCCTCGGATGGACGGGATCACCTTTTTAAAGCGACTAATGCATTATATGCCGATTCCGGTCATTATGGTCTCATCTTTGACGCAAAACGGTGCACGGACAACTCTCGAAGCACTGGAAGCGGGGGCAGTCGATTTTGTCGGCAAACCCCATTCCCATATCTATGACGGTGTAGAGACGATGCGCGAAGAGCTTCTCGCCAAGATCAAAGTGGCATCGCGCGTCCGTGTTCGGCAGAGATCGTTAGAGAGTATTCAGCAGGCCAATACGACCTCACTCGCGGAAACAACCAATAAAATTTTAGCGATAGGTGCCTCGACGGGGGGGACGGAAGCGCTCAAAGATGTCTTGATGGGATTACCGCGAAATGCACCGGGGACGATTATTGTACAGCATATGCCCTCCAATTTTACCGGACCGTTTGCCGAACGTCTCAACGGGCTGTGTGCGATGGAGGTGAGAGAAGCGAAAAACGGTGATTCGATCACTCCGGGAGTCGCCCTCATCGCTCCGGGAGATTACCATATGGTACTCCGCCGCTCGGGTGCTCGTTATTACGTCGAAATCGGAAGCGGTGATAAAGTATCCGGACATCGCCCCTCTGCGGATGTCCTTTTCAACTCTGTCGCTAAAATCGCCGGAGCCAATGCTATCGGTGTTATCCTTACCGGTATGGGGGGCGATGGAGCGCGCGGACTGCTGGCGATGCGTAATGCGGGTTCGCGTACGATCGGGCAGGATGAAGCGAGCTGTGTTGTTTACGGTATGCCAAAAGTCGCCTATGATCTTGGAGCGGTTGAGAAACAACTTCCTCTTCAGAGTGTAGCAAAAGAGATTTTAGAACTTTTATAGCCGGTGTGATTGTTTTATGACTTTAAACGTCTATGATATGAAAAGCTAAACTATGATTAATGTTGGAGAAAATAGATGATAACCCTCAAAGATGTTCAAAATTATTCACAACACTTATCTATACTCTATGTCGAAGATAATGATAAACTCCGAGAAGAGACTGCCGAGATATTCAAATTATTATTTTCCAAAGTTGATTTAGCCAGTAACGGTGAAGAGGGAATTGAAAAATACAATCATGAAAAGTACGATATCGTTATCACCGATATCAATATGCCCCGTATCAACGGTATTGAGATGATTTTTCAGATGCGCGAAATCAATCCTGAACAAAAAGTGATTGCGATTTCAGCCCATGATGAATCGGACATTTTGATCAGTATGATGCGTAAAGGGGTGAGCACTTTTCTTTTGAAACCTATCAATTTTAATGAAATGCTCTCTATCATCTATCCGGTATGCCGTGATGCATCAGCCCAGAATGTGAATGCTGAACTCTTTGAAGCATTGAATAATGAGCGTAAAAAATATAAAAGTATCGTTTCAAAACTGATGAGCCATTTGCGAACGGTCGAGATAAAAAATGAGCAAATAGGGGAACTGTATGCTCAAAATAACACGCAAGAGCGCTCGCAGATGCTCGAAGAGTATTTTGCCAAAGATGAAGAGCATGACAATGAAAAAGTCCTTTTCTTGAGCGATGATTGTGAAGAAATGACAGACATACTGAGTGAAATTCCGGATCAACTTTCACGGTATGTTGTCGATAAGGATATTCGTCATGTCCATAAAGTACGTGATGATGTAGCCAAACTCTCCAATATCTTATATCACTACACTCCGTTTTTAGACCCTTTGGCAAAAAGTCTCGAAGAGCTATCTTCGTTGATTGCAGAAGAGAAAGATTTGTTGGAAAAACTCGAAGCCAAACCGGATCTTATTCTCTCACTGTTTGATGCCATTTGTATCGATTTGAGTCTTTACGTCAAACGTTTTTCGGTTGAGAGTATGGCAATGAAAAACATCCACCATATCCATCAGCCGACGACATTAAGTATCCAGCAGATTATCGGTTTGATTCGCCCTGATTTAGCGGATGATGGCGGCGATATGGATTTTTTTTAATTTCGATGAATTATGATCAACAAGATACAAAAATATTCAATATGCTTCGATTAAAAGGGTAGAAATATGAGGCAGTTTTACGGAAACAGTATCGTTGGAGTCATTATTCCCGTGATTTTGACGGTAATTTTGGCTGCTATACGCTTTAGCGAAGGGTATCTGCTTTTTCATGTTCTTGTTGAATTGTTTGCCGTTATTATCGGAGTCTTAATTGCGATTATCGTCTTTTACATGCATAAATTCACGCGTAATAATTTTCTTTTATTTTTAGGAATCGGATTTTTTTGGACAGCATGGCTTGATCTTTTTCACATGCTTAGCTATTACGGGATGAACGTCTATCCAAAGATTACGTCACCGAATGCATCCACGACACTCTGGATTGCAGCGCGAATATTTGAAACGTTCACGATTTTTATTGCCCCTTTTATTCGTTTTGATAGGATTCGAGCTCATATTGTATTCATTTTGATGGGATCGATGGCACTAGGAGTGTACATAGCAACATTTCTAGAATTCTTTCCTCCGATGTATATTATTTCGGAAGGGTTGACACCGATTAAAATCATGCTGGAATATCTCATCATTACAATGTCCGTTTTGGCCATCATGATATATCGCTCTAAGCGGGGAGAATATCATCCGCTAATGTACCGTTTAATCGGCTTTTCACTTTTCTTCGGCATTCTTGCAGAGAGTTGCTTTACGATGTATACTGACGTATATGGTATTATGAATTTTGTAGGACATATTTTTAAATTTATTTCTTATTGGATGATCTTCAGAGGAATTGTAGTTACTGCGCTAAAAGAACCTTTCACCGTAATATCGAAAGCTTCCAATACCTATAATGCTATACCTGTGCCGGTAGCCGTTGTCGACCATTCTGGCATTATCCGCCAAATTAACAAAGCTGCGGAAAATACAGTTCATTATCAGATAAATGAGATTATCGGAGCAAAGAATCACACTCTATTTCATCCTCTAAATCTTGATAGCTCAGATTGCCCCGTTTGTCTTGCAATCACTCAAGGTAAATACGATACATTTGAAATTGAACATGAAGAAAAGTATACTCAATATACCATCAGTCCTATTAAGGTCGAAGGTGAAGTTGCGGGGATACTTCAAATTTCGATTGATATGACGTCTCAGCGTGAAGCAGAACGACGTGCTTTGCGTGATGCCGCTCTTCTTAAAACAATTCTTAATACAGCCCCTGTACGGTTATTTTGGAAAGATACCAATTCTGTTATTTTGGGATGCAACGATCTTTTTGCTCAGGATGCCGGCTTTGATAGTTCTGAATCGATGGTGGGAAAACGGGATGAAGAACTGATTTGGAGCGACCAAGCAGCATTATACAAATCTGATGATTTATCTGTAATTCAAACCGGAGAGATAAAGATCAATTATGAAGAACCTCAAAAACAAGTGAAAGGTATGCGTTGGCTTAGCACGTCCAAAGCACCCTTAATAGATGATGTTAATGGAAAGGTAATCGGAATAGTAGGTGCCTATGCTGATATCACCCATCTTCGAGAAGCCCAAATAAAACTTCAGGAGAATGAAGCTTTTTACCGTGGTATTTTTTCTTCGGTACATGAAGCAATCATGATTGTGGATCAATATAAGATTATCGATTGCAATGATCTTGCTGTGACACTGTTTGAGCAATCCCGTGACAAGCTGATCAATTTAGATATTTTTATCCTAATGCAAGACATACAATGCAGTGAATTTGATTTTTCCTACTTTTTAGATAAAGCATTGGACGGAGAATATGTTGCTATTAAATGTTCATTGAAGGTCAATTGTGACCTAGAAGAAAGTAAAATTATTGAAGTCATACTCTCTCGTTTCGGTCATGCGGATGAAAACAAGCTCATTATGGTGATGCGAGATTTGACAAAACAACTATTAAAAGAAAAAATATTTATAATGAATACGCGTCAGGCTCAGATGGGAGAGATGATTTCGATGATTGCCCATCAGTGGCGCCAACCGCTGGCGATAATCAACGCCATAACGACCCAAATTAGATTCAAAGCGATTATGAACGATACTGAAGACCATGAGTTAATCGATAATTTGGTAAAAATAGAGCAGCAAAGTGCGCATCTTTCTCAAACTATCTCAGATTATCGGGACTTTTTTCGTCCGGACAAGCCAAAAGAGCATTTCCGTGTCGTATCCCTGATCGATCACGCCATAAACCTGATCGATCATACCCTTAAAAACCATTCGATACGGATCGAAAACGAGCATGTCTACAATCCGACACTTTATACCTATCGAAATGAAGTTCTTCAGGTTTTAATCGTCTTGCTGAAAAATTCCCTTGACGCTTTTATGGAAAACAAAGTGATCGGAGGGGAGATTATCATTGCTGTCCGACACGAGGAGAGCTACTGTGTAATCGAGATTTGTGACAATGCGGGTGGAATACCTAAAGAGGTGATGTATAAACTTTTTAGCCCTTATTTCACGACCAAAAGTGAGAGTTTCGGTACAGGTTTGGGGCTCTATATGAGTCGGATTATTATCGAAGATCATTGTGCAGGATTGATACAAGCCCTCAGCGAGGGAAATAGAACAACCTTCAGTGTAAAATTACCCTACGAGGAAGAACAATGACATTCAAAGAGATGATACATCAGCTTTCAGAGTATGCTCAAGAGATGAGTGTCCTTTACGTAGAAGATGAAGCCATGATACGGGAAAATACGAAATTGTTGCTAGAGACAATATTTCCCAGTGTCGTAACGGCATCCAGCGGAATAGAGGGGATCAAGCGTTTCGAAGAAAAAACATTTGATATAGTCATTACCGATATTTTGATGCCGGAGATGAACGGTGTCGTGATGATTCGAAAGATGAAAGAGATGAGGGAATCTCAACATTTCATTGTCACGTCTGCATGTGAAGAGAGCAGCTACTTGCTTGAACTGATCAATCTAGGGGTAGCACAATTTTTACTCAAACCGATTCAATCCGAACAAATTGTCCAAATCTTGTATGAAGTGGTCAAGAATATTTACAATGAGCGGAAAGTTCACGAGTTTACCGCTCAGCTTAAACAAGAGTTACTGCATCAAACAACCCTTCTGGAACAATACAAAGAGGTTGTTGACCTCTCCGCGATCGTGACAAAAACCGATATGGCCGGGAATATTACGTATGCCAATGACCTCTTTTGTCAGACGAGCGGATACAGCCGTGATTCGATTATTCAGCAAAAGCATAATATCCTCCGTCACCCTGAGGTGGGGCAAGAGTTTTATGAAAATCTTTGGAAAACGATTCTGAGCAAACAGCCATGGCGAGGGACGATCAAAAATCTCAAAGAAAACGGAGAATACTACGTAACCGATACGACGATTAAGCCGATTTTGGATGAGTATGGGGAAATTATCGATTTTATCAGTATCAGCCATGATGTGACGGAGCTTTTTGATCTGAATGAAGAGATTCGCCAAACGCAGCATGAAATGCTCTCGCTCCTCGGCGAGGTAGGGGAGACAAGATCCCAAGAAACGGGTAATCATGTCCGTCGTGTTGCCAAATACGCACAGATTTTGGGAGAACTTTATGGATTGGAAGAGGAAGAGATTCAGCTTCTCTACAGCGCATCGCCGATGCATGATATCGGCAAAATAGGGATTCCCGACGCAATTTTGCTTAAACCGGGCAAGCTCGAAGCGGATGAATATGAAGTGATGAAAACTCATAGCGCCATCGGATATGATATACTTAAAAATTCCTCCAGACCGCTTCTGAAAGCTGCGGCCATTATTGCCCGTGAACACCATGAAAAATGGGATGGGAGCGGTTATCCGAGTGCATTGAGCGGGTCGGATATCCATATCTACGGACGTATTACCGCGTTAGCCGATGTCTTTGATGCCCTGAGCTGTGAGCGGGTCTATAAAAAAGCGTGGCCTATGGAACAGATTATCGACTTTGTTGCCCGAGAGAGGGGAAGACATTTTGATCCCGATTTAGTAGATATGTTTATGGCAAATTTAGAGCGTTTTAGGGAAATTGCCATCAAATACCAAGACTGAGGTGCATCATGCCCAAATTCAATGAGTTTAAAAATCTCTCGGTTCTGTATGCGGAAGACGATAGTGATTTACGGGAGATAACAACGAAAACGCTCCAGCTTGTGGTAGGAAACGTTTACGCCGTTATGGACGGAAGTGAAGCGTTGTCTATTTATGAGAACAATCGTATTGATATCGTCATACTGGATATTCATATGGGATCTATCAGCGGAATCGACGTCGCAAAAATCATTCGTAAAAGCAACGATAAAATCCCTATCGTGATTGTTTCGGGATCGATTGCGACAAAAGATCTTATGGAAGCGTGTAAACTCAACCTCATAGAGTATATCCATAAGCCGATCGAGTTTAATGCTCTTATTAAGGTTCTTTATCTCGCTGTTGACCGTCTCAAAGCGCAGGGGATGCTGATCGCAAAAATCAATGATTCCGTATCGTATGACTATTTTGCCAAGTCCTTTATCCACTCAAACAGTGAAAAAACGGCATTAACAAAAAATGAGATCCAAGCCATGGAACTTTTACTTTCTCATCGGGGTCAGGTTGTCACTTATGAGACATTTTCGAATATTTTGGAAGAGGAGATGTCCGATGGCGCCCTCAAAAACCTCATTCTCCGAATCCGTAAAAAGATGTCCGATGATACGAATCTCCGCAATCTTTCCAAAGTAGGGTATATGTTGGTTTGATGTTGTTGGGATAGCTAAACAACCAATTATGTAAGCTACGGTAAAATTCCAACGTTTTTTACAGCTACATAAGGAATTTAATTATGACAACACCCGTTGCAGAAGCGGCTGCAATCAATCTGGTAGGCCATCCGTTCGGATGGCTGTTACTCGCTATTTTTATAGTGGGCTACTATTTTATTGCTTCCGAAGAGAAATACCATATCGATAAGGCCAAACCGGCTTTGTTTACCGGAACGCTGATGTTCGTCCTTATAGGACTCTACTATGTAGGTATGGGGACAGATTTGAGCCCTTTCGAGCAGGAAGTTGATCATCTGATTTTGGAAATTGCCGAAATTTTCTTTTTCTTGTTTGTCGCGATGACCTATATCGAGGCTTTGATCGAGAGAGGCGTTTTTAGTGCTCTTCGGGCAAAACTGATTGCCAAAGGGTACAGCTATCGTGAGCTTTTTTGGATTACCGGAGCTTTGGCTTTTTTCATCTCTCCGGTTGCCGATAACCTCACGACCGCTTTGATCCTCTCCACCGTATTGCTCACTATCGATAATAAAACAAAAGAGTTCCTTGTCCCAGGAGCGATCAATGTTGTCGTTGCCGCCAATGCAGGGGGTGCGTGGAGTCCGTTTGGGGATATTACGACCTTGATGGTATGGGCAGCAGAGAAGGGGGGCTTCGTTGATTTCCTTTATCTCTTCCCGGCAGCATTTACCGGTTGGCTCATTACGGCGGCACTCTTGGTTCGCTATGTTCCTGATCTTGATCCGAACAAAGACGGAGACCCCGAAGCAGCTGCAAAGATCGAAATCCTCAAAGGGGGAAAGGTGATTATCGCATTCGGTGCATTGACGATAGCTCTCGCCGTTGCAGGTAAACAGGTACTTCATTTGCCTCCGATGTGGGGAATGCTTTTCGGTTTGGCAATCTTGCAGCTCTATATGTACTTTCTAAAAGCGAAGCACAATATCGATGTCAGTATTTTCGAAGCGATGAGTAAGATTGAGAATAATACTCTTCTTTTCTTTTTCGGTATTTTGGCGGCGGTCGGTGCGCTCCATTTCATTGGGTTCCTTACCTATGCGGCACAACTCTATGAAGCGTTTGACCCTACTATCGTCAACATTGGGGTCGGATTCCTCTCTGCAATCGTCGATAACGTTCCGGTTATGTCGGCAGTGCTTAAAGCTAATCCCGCTATCGATCATGCTCAGTGGATGTTGGTCACCCTTACCGCCGGTATCGGTGGATCGTTGATCAGTTTCGGAAGTGCGGCCGGGGTCGGTGTTATGGGGAAAATGCACGGTATCTATACGTTTGCGTCCCATATAAAATTGGCGTGGACCGTACTGGTAGGGTACGCAATATCACTCGCGGTTTGGTATGTCCAATTTATGATTTTGGGCTGGTATTAAAAAGAGTTTGGTTAAAATTAGACAAATTAAAAGTAGAAGGATTCCAATTGTTTTTTGAAAGTGTAAAAATCATGTTTTTAGGGATGGGAACCGTTTTCTTATTTCTAACGATTATGGTATACGTGACAAAGCTTATGTCAAAACTCATTCTCCGTTATTTTCCTGAAGCACCGAAAGTACATGCGTCTGTATCTGCACCAAAAGCTCCGGTACAGCAAACCAATGAGAATGCGAAAATCGCTGCTATCTTGGGCGCATTGCAACATCATCATCAATTAGAGCAAGAAGGAAAAATTTAAATGAAGAAAGTATTATTTTCTCTTTTAATGATGGTGAGCTTCTCTCTTTTGAGTATGGCGTCAGAACCGGTTGCTGCGGTTGACAGCGCAGTGGAAGTTTCAGCGCATACAGCGGCTAAAACCGATACACCGCAAAAATCGACTTATCGTGAAGAGAACTATCAACCGATGAGTTTTAATGAAATGATGATCAATTTCTATCATACGACAGGGATCAGCGCTCTTATCGAGCCCAAAAAAGGGGTTTTAACCTCTCACGGCGAGCCGATGTCCGATTTCCACCAAACATGGGGACGTCTGATTATGTTTTTGGTTACATTTGTCCTCTTTTATCTAGCAATTGCCAAAGGTTTTGAGCCTTTATTACTTCTTCCGATCGCATTCGGAGGATTGCTCGCCAATGTCCCTATCGCAAACATGGCAGGACCGGACGGTTTATTGGGGATCATTTATCATATGGGGATTGCCAACGGCCTTTTCCCTCTTTTAATTTTTATGGGTGTCGGTGCTATGACCGATTTCGGTCCGTTACTTGCCAACCCAAGACTTGCCCTTTTAGGGGGTGCGGCACAATTCGGTATTTTCGGAACGTTGGTCGGTGCGTATGCCCTTAGCCAATACACAACCATTTTTGATTTTACGTTGCAGCAATCTGCCGCTATCAGTATTATCGGCGGAGCAGACGGCCCGACATCGATCTTTATTGCCTCGACGCTCGCTCCTGAGCTTTTAGGTGCGATTGCCGTTGCGTCGTATTCGTATATGGCATTGGTTCCGATTATTCAACCGCCGATTATGAGAGCCTTGACGACTCCTGAAGAGCGAAAGATCCGTATGCGTACGTTGCGTCATGTTACAAAACTCGAAAAGCTTCTTTTCCCGATTCTTGTACTGATGCTCATTATTTTCATCCTTCCGGATGCGGCTCCGTTGGTCGGTGCATTTGCTCTAGGAAACTTTTTCAAAGAGACAGGTGTTGTCGATCGTTTGAGCGATACTATGCAGCACGCATTGATCAATATCGTTACGATTTTCCTCGGACTTGCTGT